>NZ_WBYO01000003.1:0-315974 GCF_013283345.1 Marinobacterium sp. xm-d-564
CGCACATTAATCCAGTGCATCTAATAAGTTACTCAAGTGTACTGCGTCTGCTATACCTGGCTAAGAGGGGCAGTTATAGCTACTTTTCAGGCCACCTAGCAAGGCGTTAATGTCAGCTTTGGGTCGTGAATTGCCACTCAACCCAAACTTAAAGCGGACGGATTTAGTGTCGCTAGGTATTTGATTATCCATCCGCCCACTGTCCGAGGCACCTAATTACAAGAACTCTCGAACATGAGCTCATCTGTACTTTCTTGTACGTCAAAACACGTTCTGTGTAGAGGTTTGTATGTAAAGGTTCTTGGATGGATACGTGAGAGCTAGGTGTATGGTCGTGTAGGTAATTCAGGAGGAGTGGTTTGGGATCGATTATTAGTATTTATCCCACCAAAACCAAACCACAGACATCATCCAGAAGTTCGAATAAAACACGACGGTAATAAATACAGACTGATAAACCCAAAGAAAGAATTTATTCCATACACTAGTAGTCCAGAGATTAGATAGCTTAAAAGCTCGCCAAAGCGCTATAGCGTCAAAAGTAATCGTCAAAATTAGTGTGGAAATAATGATCGCTTTTGGGCTTGATTCCATTTCATCACCAAACATAGGTAGCTGAAGAAAGGAGTGCATTACAGAAGCTACAAAAAAGAATACTGCAAACAAAGAGTTGATCACTAGCATGTTAAATATGCCTGATGATTGCTTGTGATGAGTTTGGCCCCAGGCATCATTATGTTCAATTTTCACTTGCATCTTACCTCATTGGATCCGCAAAACTGCGATTTAAAAAATCACGCATGAATTCGTTTTCAATTTTCATCCTCTTCTTCTTTACCCTGAGAGCCGAAGCCATGACCTCTGTAATGAAGCGTAGGCCCCTTTTTACCCTTAACTGGTTTCAGATCAGCTTCATCTATTGTGATCTCATCTTGAGATTCCATCCCTTCTATTGCTCGCTTCTGAACAGCCTCCCAGAGGTCTTTCGAAATTGCCATTTGTATAACCTTTCCTGTGTTAAAGTCCGAGACGTGCTTTGAGTATGTCTTGCATCACGTCCTTGTCGAGGTTGTGACGCTGACCCTCAAGCACATACAAATTACTATCACCGATTATCTCAGTATATGTAGCCAGTAATGCAGGATCGTAAAGCTCGTCTTCCGTTCCAACGAAGATTGCAGTGCGCTCGGGCAAGTTGATTCGTCTCTCTTTGACTGCATTACTTACTCGAACCGTAGCTGGAGGACGTGAGTAGTACATACGGTCTTTAGCCATAGCTTTACCTAGTACAGGTGACAGAAGCACTACCTGTTCTAAGTCGTGTTCGTAGTCGATAAGGGACAGAAGGGTAAGGTAGGCACCATAAGAGTTAGCTATCAATGTGCCGGTTCCATGGTTGGCTATAGCTCTTCTTATCTCAGCTATCTGTTCATCAACATCTTGTCTAAGGAATGGAACACTTACAGACACGCCTGAATAACTTGGTACTAGAGTGCTGATATACCCACCCAGTCCCTTAGTATGGTCACCACCTCTGCCAGTAATGTATAGCACTTTATCTGTCACTCGGAGGCTCCACTGGATAGGTGATTCTCATAATCCTTAACAATCTTGTTGTAGCTAGCTTTAAGCGCATCCTGAACAAAGGGGGCAGTGTCGTGAAACCCTCCAGACTTCCACCAGTCTTCATGTAGCTGAGCTACTGCCTCAGATACCTCTAGCTCTTTAGTGGTTGCATTTGGCCAAATACCATACCAATTGGATGTTATGAGGGCACTGAACTCTTCCCAATAGACGAACTCTGGGTTTTTTTCTATGTGCTCCATGGTGCTGATGGAGAAAGGGTATCCTCGTTCTAACACTCGCATCAGGCGATCTGGCTGATCCAAATATTCAAACCAGTCAGTTACGGCTAGTTTCTCTTTCCACTCATCTAAGTGTACTTGGCAGTATTCTTTTCTTGGTATCTGCATTGCTGTTTAGTAAGGGTTTGATTGTGAGCAAAAAATGCTAACGAATGAAGTTATGTGGTAGGTTAAAAATAATACATACAAATCCAGATGTGTCTACTTATGACGACCTACAACTACACTATAGTCATCAGCACAGATCAGCTTTCTAAACTATTGAGTCACCTTGGCGATCTAATGAGCTCCGAAGCAATACATCCAATCACCTCCAATGAACTTTTACGTAAAGTAATTGATGGTTACACGCGAGATAAAAATCATTATCGGTTCACCTTTTCAGATCTCGAATACTCCATCGTGGCTGGTGCAATAGGACGCTTAGAAATGTATGAACAACTTGAGTCACACGACTTAACCAGCACCTCTTCTTTTTGCAGATGATTAAAGTAATAACGCCTGAACTGATCACTGCATTGCATGAGGGATTTAGGCTTGGGCCAAAAAGCGAACATGGTCCTGCACATTGGATGCGTGTGCGTAAAAATGGTCTGTTGCTTGCTGAGCTTACAGGAGCCAATACAAGAGTCGTGGAGCTGTTCTCTATATTCCATGACTCATGCAGGGTAAGTGAGTATGACGACCCTGAGCATGGCCCTAGAGGGGCAGAGTTGGCATTTATGTATTTCCGCAGAGGTATGCTTAATTGCAACGAAGACGAGATAGAACTTCTTTCAAGAGCTTGTGTAGGACATACCCATGAGCATTCCAATCCTGATATCACAATATCAACCTGCTGGGACGCAGATCGTCTGGACCTACCTAGATGTGGTATTACAGTTGATCCACAGCGACTGGCAACTTTAGAAGCCAGACATCCCGACATTATTTACGAAGCAGAACAGAGAGCTTTAAGCTGGCGCAATCGAATTAACAAGTCAATGTGGGCAGATGATGACTGGGAACTGTCTAAACCGCGAAGTGTCAAACACAACTATTAGAGGCAGTAATGACGAATCAACATAATAATCAGAGACTGACATACTTCTTCGCATGGATCGTTTGGACGGTGATTACGTTAACTCTTTATCCGTTAACAATGATGAGTGCTAGAAGCATGGCAAGTAACTTTGACCTGCTAAATCTTGAAGACACTGAGCGGGGTTGGATTTTCTATGGAGTCAGAGCCATTGTTGCAGTTAGCTCGCTGGTTTTAGGCTGGCTTATTAGTTACCGACTAATCTTCCGGAAGCTAGACCCATCAAAGATGCTCATCTGGATGTACTTACTAGGGTCGATATTTGCAGTGTGGATTGGCTTCAGTGTGATCTTCTTTTGGGACTTACAAATGCTGAAGTATGGATATGGCTCTTTAGACACAGAGGTCTTCATTGCGTCGTTAATCGTCACAATGTGTTCTGTCATGCTAATCATCAGACATCTTGCACTGAAGGCTTCGCTTAAATCCATCGGAGATTACTCGTGAGGCTATTAAGTGATTTGCTGTTGCGTTATCTATTCGCGGTCATTGCTATCGCACTTTACGGCACACTTATCTTCATCTCAGGCGTTGATGCAGTTATTCCTCGAATGGCTATGTCACTCTTCCACACTGGTTCAGTAATACTTTTTATACTGGTGGTCTATGTGCCTGTTTGCTGGCTGATGTTCTCTGTCATTTCAGTATGGTTCAAGCCAATTTGGCTAGAGATTGGGTTGTCGTTGATTATTCCTTTAATGGCTTACTTTGTGATACCTGCTATTTATGAATATTTCTACCCACCTAATTACGATGTGTGGGATACAGGATCAATGGATGAGTATGCAGATCGGAGAAAGCTAATGCGGTTTATTGATTACTTGGGTTCTACGGTTATTGCAGCATTGATAGCGTTATTTATTCTGCAGTTAAGATCTAGAAAGAAATGAGCAAATTAAACTTTTTAGCTAATTATTTGTGTTCTCCGATCATCTATCACACTGGCAAACTGATCAAGAATTTACGGTGCTTTCATGTACAAGTGCGTATTAAGATAATGCAGAGTTGTTATGTGATAAGGTGTTACATGAACATCCATCTAACAGAAATATAAGCGATAATCATCCTATCTTTGTATCGACACAACTATATGTTTTCACGGGTAATAAATGTCTCGACTTACTGATTTAATAGCACAGACTAAGGCTAAAGACCCACAGCTTGGACAAGACCTTGAAAGAGAGTTCAAGACATTGTCCTCACGGCTATCATTTGGATTGAACTTCGAGCGTCATAGGCCTGAAATTGTAGATTTACCTCTGCGCCCAATCCGCAAAGGCGATAAGGTGCGCGTTTTGCCAGAGCGCAGATCAAACGAAACTGGGGATCCGCGACTTTGGCTAGTCAAGTCAATCAGCGACAATGGAACAGATAAGTTTGCTGAACTGGAATTGGTTTACCACAAAGAACTAGAAAATAAGAGCGTACGACTAAATGACTTAGTTGTAGTTGCAGAATTTAGGGATGTGATCTACCCAGGCTTAATTAGCACTGGTGAGGTCAAGCGCTGCAATGACAAACCTTACCAAACAGTCATCAACGGCGAGAACTACCATGCCCTTAAAGCCCTCACATATACTCATAGAGGAAAAATTGACGCCATCTACATAGATCCCCCCTACAATTCTGGTGCGAGGGATTGGAAATATAATAATGATTACGTTGAAGTCGACGATAACTATAGACACAGCAAATGGCTGGCCATGTTGGAGCGAAGACTTTTAGTTGCAAAGGAACTTTTAAATCCTCATAACTCAGTTTTAATTGTGACAATAGATGAGAAAGAGTATCTCCGTTTGGGTTTACTTCTTGAGCAGACATTTGAAAATGGAAGAGTCGAAATGGTTTCTTCTGTGATTAATCCAAAAGGGACCGGTCGCTCAGGAGACTTTGCAAGAACAAATGAATTTTTATTTTTTGTAAGATTTGGATCTGCAAAGGTAGGAGGGCGCCCTAACGAAGAAAACTTGGGTCAAGAGGTCGCTTGGGAGACAATGAGGCGCCGAAATCTTGCCTCTGTAAGGGGTAGAAAAGGTAAAGGCGCTTGTGGACCAAACCAGTTTTATCCAATATTTGTAGATGAAGTTACAGGAGCAATCACTGGGCGTGGAGAATGCATTCCCCCTAGTGTTTCTCGTCACAGTGTAGACTCACCAATTGGTACCGTAGCTGTTTTTCCGGTAAGAAAAGATGGTACAGAAATGAACTGGGAATACACTGCTCAAGCTTTCGATGAATGGTGGCCGCAAGGCTATATTCGGGCAAACGGGAAAAAAGAAGAACCGCAGAGCTACATAATTCAGCACCTTCCGAACAAAGCAAGAAACGAAATAAAGAGTGGTGTGCTGAGAATAGATTCACGCAGAGATGATGGTGCAGTAATTGCTCGATACGCTGAAGCTAGTACAAAAACTGTGACTACCCAGTGGGATTTTACTTCTCATAGCGCTGAGCATGGTGGCACTGGAATCTTAAAAGCATTGATCCCAAATAGGCGCTTTCCGTTTCCAAAATCCCTTTACGCAGTTGAAGATGCACTGCGCCTTTTCGTTGCCGACAAACCAAATGCGGTCATTCTAGATTTCTTTTCAGGTTCTGGTACGACGGCACACGCAGTTATGCGATTGAATCACCAAGATGATGGTCGCAGGCAATGTATTTCCATCACTAATAACGAAGTTGCTGCTGATGAGAAAAAATCACTAACCTCAAAAGGTTTTCGTCAAGGCGATGAGGAATGGGAAAAAATTGGCATTTGTGAATTTATTACCAAGCCTCGTGTTAAAGCGGCAATTACAGGCAAAACTCCAGATGGAAACCCCGTCAAAGGTAATTATAAATTTACAGATGAATTCCCAATATGCGATGGCTTTGAAGAAAATGCTGAGTTTTTTAACTTAACATATGAGTCCTCGATCTCTGTTAGCTACAACTTTGCCTTTGCTCGCATAGCTCCTATTTTATGGATGCGTGCAGGTTGCCGTGGAAAGCGAATCGATGTGCTACCGGATAAGGGATGGGAAGTGGTGGAAGCCTATGGTTTATTGGTAGAGCTAGATAGCGCCACTCCTTTTGTTAAGGCGCTAAATGAAGTTGATGGCGTTGAGCTAGCATATATCGTTACCGACGATGACCGACGTTTTCAGTCTATAGCTAAGCGTTTACCTGCTGAAGTAGAGCCAGTCCGTCTATATGAATCGTACTTATCTAATTTTAGCTTTACTAACGAGGATTAAGCTATGAAATTTACACTCAAGGACTATCAGTCTGAAGCGGTTCTCGATTCTCTAGACAATCTACGCAAGGCTAAAAAGCGCTGGCATGAAGATGCTGACCATTATGCTTTCTCTCTCACTGCTGTAACTGGAGCTGGCAAAACCGTCATGGCTGCTGCAGTGTTTGAGGCACTTTTTCACGGTGACGATAATTTTGATTTTGATGCTGACCCTGGGGCAGTAGTAATCTGGTTCAGTGACGACCCGTCACTAAATGAACAGACGCGATTCCGTCTGATGGAAGCTAGCGACCGTATTCGGCACACAGACATGGTGGTGGTTGAGAACAGCTTCAACCGTGCCAAGTTTGAAGCTAAGAAAATTTATTTCCTAAACACTCAGAAGTTAGGCAAGAAAAGTCTACTTGTTCGTGGTCATGAACCAGAAGAAGGCGAGGCTGGGATGTTCCCCGAAACCCGCCCTGATATGCGGGCCTTTACTATCTGGGATACGATCCGTAATACGGTCGAAGACCCTGAACTGACACTATATCTTGTTCTTGATGAAGCCCATCGAGGAATGGGAAATCCTAATGCCGCAGCCCAAAACGCTCGCACTACAATAGTTCAGCGTTTAATCAATGGTACCGGGGTTATACCAAGCATTCCTATAGTATGGGGTATTTCAGCAACTGTAGAGCGCTTCAAGATTGCGATGGAAGGTGCAGAAAAGCGAATCACGCTTCCTGATGTGACAGTTGATGCTATGAAAGTTCAGGAATCAGGTCTGATCAAAGACACCATTCTTATCGACATCCCAGATGAAAGTTCTGGTGACTTTGACACTGTGTTGGTACGAAGAGGTGCATCAAAATTAAAGAACATTACAGATGCCTGGTCGGAATATATTAAACAACAGGGTGGTGATATTTCTGTAATCCCTCTAATGGTTTTGCAAGTACCTAATAAACCAGACCCGAATGAAATCGGTCGTGCACTAGATACCATTTATAAACAATTTCCAGAACTTCCAAGCGGCTCAGTTGCTCATGTATTCGGAGACCATACAACGCAGCGGTTTGGTAATCGAGATGTACCCTACATTCAGCCTGAGAAAGTTCAGGATTCAACATGGGTGAGAATTCTTTTGGCCAAAGATGCAATAAGCACAGGCTGGGACAGCCCTCGCGCGGAAGTCATGGTGTCATTTCGCCCGGCAAAGGACAGAACTAATATTACGCAGTTGCTAGGTCGTATGGTGAGATCTCCACTGGCTAGACGGGTAGCTGGTGATGAGCGATTAAATTCTGTTGAGTGTTTGTTGCCCAAGTTCGATACGAAAACGGTAGATCAGGTAGTTGAATCATTGACGACCGGAGATGCTACTGTAGCACCGACTTCAGGCCGTGTATTAATTAACCCTGTCGAGATGGTGCCGAATCCAGAGATTGCAGATGATATCTGGAAAGCCTTTGAGGATCTACCATCCCAAAGCCGTCCGAAGCGAGGGGCGAAACCAGCCAAGAGATTAACTGCTTTGGCGCATGAGCTAGCAGCGGATAATATTTTGGAAAGAGCGGGTAGACGCGCTCATGCTTCACTTCACGAAGTATTAGATCAGTTTCAAGCCAACCATAGCGCAAAGATTGAAGAGAAGTGCCGATCAATTTTGACTGTGGATGGCAAAACAGTCGTGGCAAATATGAAAGGCCAATCGAAAACCTTTGAACAGTTCTGGGAAGACGCAGATATGGCGGTGATCGACAATGCATACCGTCGTGCTGCAAGGATCATAAGTCCGGATATTGCTCGAACATATGTTGATTACCTCGCCTACAAGGAAGCCACGCCAGAAGATCCTGACGAGTTCGAAGAATCTCTTATGAACGGCAGAGTCGCAATAGCTGCAATGGGGTTGTTGAGTGAGCTTCAAGCCGTTGTAGACTCTGAGTCTGATAAGTTGTCCAAAGCATGGTTCGCAGAGTTTCGCGATGCAATTAAAGCCCTACCAGACGACCGGCGAGATGCTTACCGCGAACTTCAGGAACTAAGTAATGACCCACAAGATGTCGATATGGAGCGCCCAGTCGCTCGGTACGAGGCGACCAAAGTGCGTCAGGGTGATGTGGAAATGGCAATCCCTACCTACAAGTCTCACATGCTGTGTGATCACAATGGCGATTTCCCTAGTGAGCTTAACGGTCCAGAAGAAAGCGTGGTCTCGACGGAGAGTGGACGCGATGGATTCGTTTGCTGGTATCGTAATCCACAACAGCCCGGGCAGTCTTCGCTGGGCATAGCGTATCAGGCAGGTGACGAGTACAAGATCATGCGTCCTGACTTTTTATTTTTTAGTAAATCAGCTGAGGGTGAAGTGGTAACAGACATCGTTGATCCGCACGGAGCATACCTTGGTGATGCGCTAGCTAAGCTAAGAGGGTTAGCTAAATATGCCGAGGACCATCAGAAACAGTATCGCAGAGTGATCTCCGTTGACAAAATTAACGGAAGGTTCTTGGCTCTTAACCTGAAAGATCAGTGTGTACGAGAGGCGATAGCTGAGGCCGACGCTGAAGATCCTGATGCTGTGAAGAAGCTTTACACCGGACCACTAGGTCAAACCTATGAGTAAATTGTTCTACATTGCTAAAAGTAAGTACTCAATAGAACAGTGCTTAGTCAGCTCAGGTTGGACATTGGGACAATAATACCGGGTATTTTGTATTCAAAGGTCTTTAATCCCAAGGCTTAAAATTACTAGTTTTGAACCAAACTCGCACAAAATGTGCACTTCACATCTAACAAATTTTAGAGGCGTCTATGTTTTGCGCACCTAGTTTTCTATGAGTGCAGAGGAGTAGGGCGGGATAAAGTCCTCAGAAGTCCAGTTAAACCTTCTAAAAACTAATCGTAAAAACGGTATTATTTACGGTATCAGAAACAAAAAAGCCATGTAATCATTTGATTTACATGGCTTATTCGTAATGAGATGGTGCCTCGAGGCGGAATCGAACCACCGACACGAGGATTTTCAATCCTCTGCTCTACCAACTGAGCTATCGAGGCAACTCATTGGAGGCGCGTATTAAACCGAGATCTGCTTTGGGTGTCAACAGTCTGATTTAAAAAATCTTTATTTAGTGGGAACGTAACCTTCGGCTTTCTCGAAATCTTCACCAGCGAAGAACTTTTGCATCTCGCCTTGTAAAAATTTGCGTGATTCGGCGTCCATCATGTTGAGGTGCTTTTCATTGATCAACATGGTTTGGTGATCGGTCCACTCTTGCCATGCTTTTTTAGAGATGTTGTCGAACACATCTTGGCCGATTGGGCCGGGGTAGGGTGCGCGCTCTAGGCCTTCTAGTTCTTCTTGGTACTTACGACAAAATACGGTGCGTGACATTTAACTCTCCTTGTGTGCGGCGCTGAGTGTTTGAATCAGTGTTTTAACGGGCGCCGCTAAGCCAACTTCGCTGGGTTGTACGCTGTTATACCAGAGTGTGGTTCGCTCTTCCATGACGTGTTCGACTTGTAGGTCGTCTGCATTGATGACGACGGGTGTGATCTCTAGGTGGTAGTGCGAGAAGGTGTGTCTAAACGGCTCTAGGATCTCTAGGTTGTTTTGATCAACTGCCCAGTTTTTCTCTATGTCCCGTAGGTCTGTGACTTCCGGAAAACTCCACAGTCCACCCCATATGCCTGCCGCGGGCCGTTGTTCGAGAAGGAACTTCTCACCCTCTTTTATCAACAACATAAAGGTCTGTTTTGTGGGCTTATCTTTTTTGGGTTTTGATCCAGGAAAATCTGTAACGCGATCTGCTTTTAGAGCTGCACAGCCGGCGCTGATTGGGCAGTCTGCACAACGGGGTTTGGAGCGAGTGCAGAGTGTCGCTCCAAGATCCATCATCGCTTGGGTGTAGTCTGCATTACGGCTATTCGGGGTCAATGATTCTGCATGCTCCCAAAGTCTTTTAGCGACTTGGGTATTGCCGGGCCAACCTTCGACAGCAAAGTACCGTGCTAAGACGCGTTTTACATTGCCATCCAGAATGGCTGCTTTGGTGCCATAAGCAATGGAACTCACTGCGGCGGCGGTTGATCGTCCAACGCCGGGAAGTTGCTCGAGCAGATGAGGATCTTGCGGGAAGTTACCGTTAAACTCATTAACAACCATGTTGGCGGCTTTGTGCAGGTTTCTGGCGCGGGCGTAGTAACCCAGACCGGTCCAGTGATGCAAAACTTCATCAATTTGTGCTTTGGCTAAGGCTTCGACTGTAGGGAAGCGCTCCATAAAGGCGTTGTAGTAAGGAATCACAGTCGCTACTTGGGTCTGCTGCAACATAATTTCAGAGATCCAAGTGTTGTAGGCGTTTTTATTCTGTTGCCAGGGGAGGTGTTTGCGACCGTGTTGATCAAACCATTTCAACAGGGTCGCAGAGAAGTGACTGTTATCCATTCGGTCTCTTTACTAATTACCGAACAGCCCCTTAATCAGAGATCCGGCGTCTTGGCTTTTCAGCTGTTCGCCCAATTTATCTTTAAGAGAGTCTTGTAGCTTCTCTTTGGCTTGCTGTTCGAGTGCTTCTTTTTTCTTGTCGATCTCTGCTTGTAGCTTCTCACCCGCTACTTTCTTCAGCATGTCACCAACAAAACGGGTATCCAGTTTGCAGAGTTTAACAGGGTCGGTATCGAATGTGCCTCTGCAATTGACGGGGATACGAGTGCCACGCAGTGCTGGATTGATGCCACAGCTCTTCTGGAATAGATCCTCTTTAATGGTAAGCCCCAGCGTGTAATCCAGTGACTGTTTGGGCAGGTTAACGGTCCCGTTGGCATCTAAGTTGGCGGCATCGACACTAGCTAGCAGTTCAGGATTGGTTACAACGCCATTTTTAATAATGAAATCGCTGCTCAAGTTAGCAATCGGGGTGGTTTTATCGACCTGATCAGGATTGAAACCAAGCGAGGTGATGTTCTCGACCTTTTGGCAAAGCTCCTGTGCCATGTCGATCCCTTTGATTACCCCTTCATCAGCGGTCAGTGTCATTTTGCCATTAAGGTTTTCGATGAATGATTTAACGGATGTTCCTTTAGTGCTCAGCGTTCCTGCTAGGTCGACCTTGGCCGAGAGTATGGGATCTTCCATAGCAAGTACCATCAGTTGTTCAGCGGCAATGTCTTTAAAGATCGGATTGACCGTTAAGGTTGGCACTTTGTTATTGGCTCGAATTTCGGCAGTGGCATTTAAAGAGCCACCAAAAGCTTTAGCATCTAACTGATCGACGGTCAGCACGCCCCCTTTGGTTTTGGCGCTGAGTTTTATGTCAGAAATGGTCTGCTTTTTGAGGATAAGGGTGTCGAGCGATAGCTGGTAGGTAGAGTTATCAGCAATGGGTAGTGATATCTCGATTGGATCTGTTGGCCAGCCTTTTTCGGAAGAACTACTATTTGCTTCAGTGTCGCTTGAGGGTAGGTAGCGATCCAGATCTATGCGGTCCCCTGCTAAATTCACTTGCATGGCAAGGCTGTTCAGATCGACGGTTGTTGACCCTTTAAAGCGGCTTTCATCAAATTGTAGATCGATGTTGGAGAGAGTCAGAATCTGCTTCTCGGTATCGAATTGCAGAGCTGTTGTCAGATCGATGGCTAGATCGAGGTTGCCCTGGTCTTGATTGGGCATAGAGAGCATCAGCCCTTTGATTTGAATGCTGTCCGCTTCAATTTTGCCGCCCAACAGTGCTGAGATACTAATAACGGCTCGTGCGTTTTCGAGGGTGGCCTGTTGTTTAGAGTCGTTCGTTTGTGCAGAGATATCGCTCAGCTCCACCGCAAGCGTAGGGTAGAGCGACCAGCCGATCGGGCCATTTATTGCCAGTTCAATGCCAGCTTTTTCTTTGGCTTGCTGCTCGATTTCGGCTTTGTATTCGTTGGGATCAAACAGGTAGGCCATGTAGCCTGCCAGTGCACCAACCATTAAAACAGCCAGCAAAAGTAGAGCGACGATTATTCGAATAGCGACTTTCATAGTGTTTTCCAAATTAGGGATTTACATTCAGTGTAGTCGAAAATTAAAAAAAGCCAGTTAACCTGCCGTTTCCAGCGCGATTTCGCTATACTTGCGCTTTGCGCATGACTAGCGGAGAGAAACATGGCTGCACGCACAGCAAACGTATCACGCGATACGCTAGAAACTCAGATCAGTGTTGAGATCAATTTGGACGGTACCGGCGAGTTTAAAGCCGATACTGGCGTCCCTTTTCTTGAGCACATGATGGACCAAATTTCGCGTCACGGCTTGATTGATATCAACGTCAAAGCGAATGGCGATACACACATCGATGATCACCACACAGTCGAAGATATCGGCATTACACTGGGCCAAGCGTTTAAGCAGGCAGTTGGTGATAAAAAAGGCATTCGTCGTTACGGCCACGCTTACGTGCCACTTGATGAGGCTTTGTCTCGTGTTGTAATCGACTTTTCGGGTCGTCCAGGTCTAGAGATGCACGTCGATTTCGTGCGTGGTTCTGTGGGTGGTTTTGATGTCGATCTGTTTGGCGAGTTCTTCCACGGTTTTGTGAATCACGCTGGCGTCACGCTGCACATTGACAACCTGCGCGGTAAGAATACTCACCACCAAGCGGAGACTGTTTTCAAAGCCTTTGGCCGTGCTCTGCGTATGGCATTGGAGTTTGACGATCGTGCTGCCGGCATGATGCCTTCAACTAAAGGGTGTCTATAAGTTATGAGCACGATTGCCGTTATTGATTACGGTATGGGTAACCTGCACTCGGTTGCCAAAGCGCTTGAACTGGTTTCCAACGACGGCACTCAGGTCGTGTTGACGGCTGACCCACAGAAGGTGCGCGATGCGGATCGTGTCCTTCTGCCCGGTGTTGGCGCTATTCGCGATTGTGTCGCGGAGATGCGCCGTCTTGGTGTGGATCAAGAGGTCAGTGAAGCGATCAGTTCTGGAAAGCCCTTCCTAGGTATCTGCGTGGGTTACCAAGCACTGACTAACTTCTCTGAAGAGAATGGCGGCGTTGAGTGTTTAGGCGAGTTTGAGGGCCGTGTTAACTTCTTTGGTAAAGATCTGAAAGACGGCAACGGCGAAAAGCTCAAAGTGCCACATATGGGTTGGAATCAGGTTCAGCAGAGTATTGATCACCCACTTTGGCAGGGCATTGAAGACGACACACGTTTCTACTTTGTGCACAGCTACTACGTTAAGTTGGCGGAGCAATCACTGGTTGCCGGTACCGCAAATTACGGTGTCGACTTTGATGTGGCTTTGGCTAAGGACAATGTCTTTGCTACGCAGTTCCACCCAGAGAAGAGCTCGAAAGCGGGCCTTCAGCTTCTAAAGAATTTTGTAAATTGGAACGGCCAAGTTTAAGTCGTTCACCCATAGGAAAAGCTTCAATGTTAATTATCCCTGCGATTGATCTTAAAGATGGTAAATGTGTGCGCCTGCGTCAGGGCCGTATGGATGACTCAACCGTATTCTCTGACAACCCCGTTGATATGGCGGCTAAGTGGGTGGATGCAGGGTGTCGACGTTTGCACCTTGTCGATTTGAATGGCGCGTTCGCAGGCGAGCCAGTCAATGGCGGTATTGTTCGTGAGATCGCTAAAGCCTACCCAGATCTACCGATTCAGATTGGTGGCGGTATCCGTTCTGCAGAGACCATTGAAGCCTACCTAGATGCTGGCGTCTCTTACGTAATTATCGGTACGAAAGCAGTTAAAGAGCCTGAGTTTGTTACCGAGATGTGTAAAGCCTTCCCAGGCAACATCATTGTGGGTCTTGATGCACAAGATGGACGCGTTGCGATTGATGGTTGGGCGGAAGTGACGGACGTCATGGCGGTTGATCTGGCTAAGCGTTTCCGTGATGACGGCGTCTCTTCAATTGTTTACACCGATATCGCTCGTGACGGCATGATGCAGGGCGTTAACGTAGAGGCGACCGTTGATCTAGCGGTACAGGGCGGTATTCCTGTTGTTGCTTCAGGTGGTGTCACAAACATCGACGATATCCGTGCATTGGCGGAAGTGGCTGACCAAGGCATTTTGGGTGCGATTACTGGCCGAGCGATTTACGAAGGTACACTCGATGTGGCTGAAGCACAGGCTCTTAGCGATCAGTTGACGGCTAAGTAAGGATAGATAGATGGCACTAGCGAAGCGCATTATCCCTTGTCTGGACGTCGAGAACGGACGCGTCGTTAAAGGCGTTAAGTTCCTCGATATTCGTGATGCTGGTGATCCAGTTGAGGTCGCCCGTCGATACGACGAACAGGGGGCTGATGAGATCACCTTTTTGGATATCACAGCCAGTCATGAAGGTCGCGACACGATGGTGCATACGGTTGAGCGTATGGCGTCGCAAGTGTTTATCCCGTTGACGGTTGGCGGTGGTGTTCGTACCTGTGATGATATTCGTACGCTGTTAAATGCTGGCGCTGATAAGGTCTCTATTAATACGGCGGCCGTATTTAATCCCGAGTTTGTCAAAGAGGCAGCGGATCGTTTTGGTAGCCAATGTATTGTCGTGGCGATTGATGCAAAACGTGTCTCTGCGCCAGATGAAGAGGGCCGCTGGGAGATCTTCACCCACGGTGGCCGTAAGCCTACCGGCCTAGACGCTGTTGAATGGGCGCAAAAGATGGAAGAGCTTGGTGCAGGTGAGATTCTACTGACCTCCATGGACCAAGACGGTGTGAAAAGTGGTTACGATCTAGGCGTGACGCGCGCTGTGTCTGAAGCGGTGACCATTCCTGTCATCGCATCTGGGGGCGTCGGTAACCTAGATCACTTGGTTGATGGCTGTATTGAGGGCAAAGCCGACGCAGTGCTGGCCGCCTCTATTTTCCACTTTAACGAATACACAGTACCCGAAGCGAAAGCGTATATGCGCGAGCGCGGTATTGAAGTACGTCTTTAATCAACGGCAAAGGTAGGCATCGATGCTAGATCCCAATGAACTAGAAACTGAGATTCGTAACCTTGAGCACTGGCAGCAGGTTGCCTTCTCTGCTGCGCTGACCGAGCGTATGTTCAATAACTTCGCGCTGTTCTCCAAGTTGATGGAGTTTGGCGATTTAGATCGCATGCGCACAGTGCTTGATGGCGTATGGGGTGAACTGGCTCAAAACGGCAGCAAGCTAAACTACGACGTTCAGCTTGGCCATGTTGACGATAACCTGGTGGATCTCGATGAGTTCGACACCTTTGGTGCTATTCCTGCCCGAGATGCCATGCTGGCGCTCTACTCAACGCTGATGTGTAAGCTAGAGAAAGAGGCGAGCGACGCGGTTGCGGTATCGAACCTCTCTTACGAAACCGTATCGGCTTACATTGAGTTTGCAGAAGCGGACGATCAGATGTCTGATGAAGAGCTGATCCGCATGATCAACTCACACGATATGATGCTGGATGAAGATGCGTTTCAGAGCGAAGTTCTGGAACAGCTAAACGGCGCTAAACAGAATGCTGCAACCATTACAGCCCTGCGTGAGCTTGGTGAAAACCAAGGCATCTCAAACATAGGGATCAGCGACGAAGAGTAATGCTTAGACTGGGTCTTATTCTTCTGATTGTTCCAAGCCTCGCACTGATGGGGGCTTACATGTACGAGCAGCACTTGATCGAGAGCTGCACGGCGATCGGTGGATTCTTCGACTATGCTCTCTCAGAGTGTGATCCACAGACAGAACAACCTTTTATTCCTTTTATGGTGCGTTACCCACTGTTGGTGAACGGCGGCATGCTGTTGAGTGTGTTGGGTCTGCTGTTAACCATCGTTGGCCTCTATAAACCCAATAAGCGAGACGTTGCGTGATTAAAAAGATCATCTGGGCTCTAATTTTAATGTCAGGCATTGGTTTCTATCTTTGGGTAGAGTTTGCCGGTGATGATTGGCTCGAAGCGTTCAATTCAGAGCGACAACAGGCGGCTGCCGAGTTTTTTGCTAAGGGTGAAGAGCAGGGTAGGGTAAAAACGGACGCAGCTTGTTTTGATGATGCCATTGGCCAGATTGCTGAGTGCTTAAGCATCTCCTGTACCGTAGATGCAGGCCAGTATCTGCGTGGTTGTTGGGGCGTTGCCGAACGTGCAGAGAGCTTCTGTGATGGGGTGCCAGAGTTCCAAGAAGAGAAGACCGAAGAGGAGAAAGAGTGGGCCCGTTTTGCCTGCTACGATCTGAACAGTCGCGGCGATGGCTGCCGTCTTCTGATGCGTCAAAAGCAGCAGCACTGCGCAACACAATAAGGACAATTGAATGAACTACTATTTAGCAGCGATGGAGCCCTTCCTATTCTGGGGTGGCTTGGGCATCTACATCATCTCTCTGGCCATGTATGGAACTCGCAGTGGCGATTGGAAAGCGATCATTCGCTTTTGGGAGCCGCTACTCAAACTTAACCCAACCGAGTTTCGTATCAACCGCATCGGTCTGAGCGGCATGATTCTGGCGGTTGTGATTCGAGTCTACCTAAACTTCCTAGCGTAATTCACCATGCGCACGAACTCGCCTTTCTCAGGGTTGGCCTATCTAGGCCGCGGTTTCAAAATGCTGTCGGAGCCCGGTCTTCGCGCCTTTGTATTGGTACCTTTGCTGATCAATACAGTCATCTTTGTTGGGGCGATCTATCTTCTGGTGACCAACTTCTCTGCTTGGGTTGATGCTCTAATCGCGCTCTGGTTACCTGATTGGGGTTGGTTGGATTATCTGATCTACTTCTTATGGCCTATCTTCGCACTGGTCTTGGTGCTGATGGTCTATTACGGCTTCTCGGTTGTTGCGAACTTTATAGCCGCGCCATTCAACGGTATCCTTTCAGAACGGGTTGAGCAGCGTCTGCGAGGCGATGCGATCAGCAATGAACTCAGCCTATTGCAGATGATTCCCGGCACCCTCGCGCGTGAGTTAGCTAAGTTGGCGTACTTTATTCCAAGGGTTTTGCTCTTGTTGATTCTAGGCTTTATACCGCTCATCAACCTAGCGACCCCAGTGCTTTGGTTCATCTTCAGTGCGTGGATGATGGCGATTCAGTACATCGACTACCCGATGGATAATAACGGTCTGACTTTCAAGCGAATGAAGGGGTTATTGAAAGAGCGCCGTTGGTCTGCGTTAAGTCTAGGCTCGGTGATTCAGCTTGGTATGTTGGTGCCGCTATTGAATCTGATTTTGATGCCGGCGGCCGTGATTGGTGCGACGATCTTTTGGGTGGAAGAGTATGAAGCTGATGGTGAGCAGGGGCGTTTAAAGTAAGCGCTGCTAAATCTTAACCACTCGACTTTCAGGGAAGGTCACACTAAATCGGCTGCCTTCACCCGGTTTACTAGTAACTCCCAACTTAGCATTGTGCCGAACCAACACGTGTTTCACTATGGCCAGTCCAAGTCCTGTACCACCACTGTCGCGGGATCGCCCTTCATCCACTCTGTAGAAGCGTTCAGTGATTCTTGGAATGTGCTCTGCTGGTATACCGACACCGGTATCGGTCACCGAAAACAGTACACTGGTGTCGACGGATTTCAGTTTTATATCAATTACTCCGTTAGCCGGAGTATATCGGACCGCATTGAACACGAGGTTGGATAGAGCGCTGCGTACCTCGCCCTCATTACCAAGAATCTCAAAGCCTTGGTCCATTTCGAGTGAGATTTGATGCTGTTTTGGCCCTGACACCTCTTTTGCTTCTTCTGTGATCCTTTCTAGCATTTCTCTAATGAAAATGGGCTTTCGGCTCTTATTTTCTGAGCTGGTTTCCAAGCGAGAAAGGGTTAGAAGGTCAGCAATCAGAGCAGCCATACGACTGCTCTGAGACTGCATAGAGTGGATCGCTTTTTGTATTGGTTTGGGCAGCTCTTGCTCTTGTAATGTCTCCAGATACCCATGAATAACTGTGATTGGAGTTCTCAGTTCGTGTGACGCATTGGCTAAGAAGGTATGACGCATAAGGCCAATTTTTTCGCTCTCAGAGATATCCCTAACAATGAGAACTTTGTCACCTTCACCAAAGGATTCTACACGGTACTCAAGCACTCTTTTCTGGTCTGCTGAGTCTGCTTTGAATGAAGCGATATGAGACGATTGAGAGTAAAATTCTAAGAAATTAGGTTCAGAAAAGACCTCCTGTACCCTTTTATGTTTCTGCTCAATGGTTATCTCTAATATCTCTTCAGCGGCATTATTCCACCACTCAATATTGTCTTGATTATCAATGATGACGATGGCGTCTTTCATGGCAGAGGTGGCTGCTTGAAACTGATCCATATCGGCATGGATCTCATCGTATTCTGCTTCCGTCTTATTCCGATAGTTGGCTATCGAGCGAACAATACGCCCCTGTTCAAAGGGTAATTTAGGATCTGGCGAGCTGAGATTTTGGTCTAGCCAAGTGACTAACTTTGCGTTCAGCAGCGAACTCAATATCGACCAAAGCAAAGAGCCAAATAATGCACCCAGTATTAGGTTGTGACTTGTAAAAAAACCGAGAACTGCACCAGCAAGAGTAAAGCTGAGAAGGCCAAGTAGTTGGCGTGCTATCGATTCGGTCACAAATCTATCCTAGAGTTTGGTTGAAAAACGGTATCCTGTACCACGAACTGTTTGGATTAAATTACCAAGGTCTGGCCCTAGTGCTTTGCGAAGACGTCGAATGTGCACATCCACTGTTCGCTCCTCCACATAGACATTCCCGCCCCAAACCATATCTAATAATTGGCCCCGGGAATAGGCTCTATCTTGATGTGTCATAAACAGATGAAGCAGTTTGAACTCTGTTGGACCTAGATTGAGCGACTGGCCGGAAGCATCCGAAACCCGATGTGAGACTGGATCTAAAATAATCCCACCGATTGAGATGGCGCCCTCATCACTCTCGGGAAGGCTTCTTCTAAGAACCGCTTTTAAGCGAGCGATCAGCTCTTTGGGTGAAAAAGGCTTAGTAATGTAATCATCTATACCCGCTTCAAGGCCCTGAATTTTATTGTCTTCATCAGCTTTCGCCGTCAGCATGATGATCGGTAGGTCTTTGGTGGTAGGGTCGCTGCGAAGGCGTTTGGCTAGCTCTATTCCGCTGGTACCAGGCATCATCCAATCGAGCAGCATCATGTCAGGCTTTTCATCAATGACCATGGCATGGGCTGTTTTTGCATCACAGGCCTCTAGTGTCTCAAAGCCGGCGAGCTCTAGTGCCATTACAATCATTTCACGAATAGCGGATTCATCATCAACGATCAGTATGCGTCTGGAACGACTCATGGTAACTCTCTCATCTGTTTCATTGACCTCATTAAATGATGCTTTCGTTACAAAAAGATGACAATGACGTTTTACAGTGCGTAATCAGCAGCTAATCCCACCAAAACAACTAGTTCAGCATAGTGATTATTTAAAAATGCTTTGAAACAGGGCATGCGTTCACGATCTTTTATCAGCCAGTGCTGGTAGATAAAGAACCCTACAGCACCTATCAGTCCAAGATAGAAATAGATTCCAAGGGATTCCAGTATTCCAATCCAAACCAGTACAGCAAGAGCAGCAATCTGTAGGCCGGCTATAGCCATGCGATCGTATTGGCCAAAAAATACAGCTGTCGATTTGATGCCTATCTTTAAATCATCATCCCGATCGACCATGGCGTACATGGTGTCATAAGCGACCGTCCATAAAATTTTAGCAAGGAAGACTAACCAGCCGACTAATGGCACTTCGCCTAAGGTTGCAGCAAAGGCCATCGGAATTCCCCAACCAAACGCCATACCCAAAACGACTTGGGGGAAGTGGGTGTAGCGCTTCATAAAGGGGTAGCTGAAGGCTAATAACAGAGCGATGGGCGATAGCAAGATCGCGGCTTTGTTCGTGAATAGCACTAAGATAAACGCGATCAGCATTAATCCGACGAACAAGCCAATGGCTTCTTTGCTAGTAATGCGGCCCGTTGGTAGCGGCCTTTCGGAGGTGCGTTTTACATGGCCATCCACTTTGCGGTCTGCAAAGTCGTTAATGACGCAGCCGGCTGAACGAGTCACCCATACCCCAAAGGTAAAGATAAACAGTAGATCCCAACTGGGTAAGCCACCTGCGGCGATCCATAAAGCCCAGAGAGTTGGCCATAACAAGAGATAGGTGCCAATCGGTTTGTCTGCTCGCATCAATTGCCATGCGGCATGGAGTTTATCTGCAGTGATCACAAGTGACTCAAGTATCTTTAAATTAAGGTGGTAGTATGAAGTGAGGGAGTGCTTAAAACAACAAAGCCACCTGAAGGTGGCTTTGTTAGAAGCAGAGTCGCAAGCTTACTCTCGAACGATCTTTTTGATCTCTTTAGTCTTCATGTGACGAACATCGGTACCGCTGACTTGGTAGATGACTTGCTCAGCCAAATTGCAGGCATGGTCACCGATTCGTTCTAGTGCACGAAGGATCCAGATTATATTTAGCACACCACTGATAGAGCGTGAGTCTTCCATCATGAAAGTGATTAAAGCTCGCATGGTCGACTGGTATTCACGATCAACATGTTTATCACTCTTGACCACTTTGTACGCTAATTCGATGTCACGATTTTCAAAAGCGATTAATACTGAGTTGAGCATGTCTGTGACCATCTCACCAATGTGGCTGACCTCATGAAGACTTTTGCTACTCGATTCATTATTTGACAGATCGATGGCCTGTTTGGCAACGCGAGAGGCTTCATCTCCGATACGCTCCAGATCAACAATGGCACGGTTGATTGACAGAACCAGCCTTAAATCAACGGCTGCTGGCTGGCGAAGCGCAATGATCTGTTCACACGCTTTATCTATCTGATTTTCGAAGCGATTGGTCTCTCGATCCAGCTCACGAGTTGATTCAGCCAGTGAGATATCTTGATTGAGCAGTGCATGCAAAGAGTCAGTGACTTGCTGCTTAACGGTTCTGCCCATCTCTAAAAATTCGGAACGAAGCCTCTCAAGCTCTTCGTTGAACTTATTTGATGTGTGTTGCGAATAGATCTCGCCACTGTCGCGCATTACAAACCCTCTTTTTAGGTCAACTAGGTCTAATTACCTTTAGTATTTCAAAAGAATGTTAGAGATTTGTGACAGTTTCGTGTCGATTTGGTTAAAGGAAAATATATCTCTAAAGGGTAGGCTTACCTTGCGATAAAACTTATGATTATCAAAGAAATAAGCTTTTTAGGCTGTTGAGATAAGCCCAATGGACACGCAATGCAGTTAATTGAAAAAGAGTTAAGTTGGTTATCGTTCAATGAACGCGTACTGCAGGAAGCTGCGGATGTAAACGTACCCATCATTGAGCGTGTCCGTTTTTTGGGTATTTACTCCAGCAATTTAGATGAGTTTTTCAGAGTTCGGGTTGCAGACTTGCACCGTCGCCTACGTCTTGAGCAACTAGGCAAGGTCGAACCCAAAGGGATGTCGGCTGAAAACCTGTTACATCTAGTGAATGAGAAGGTACAAACTCTCGCAGATCGTTTTAATGACATCCACATTGATGTCATCAAGGGACTCGCCCGTCGCAATATCTTTCTGATCAATAACGATCAGTTGAACGAGAAAGAGGGTGGCTGGTTACGGAAATACTTCCGAGATGAGGTCCTGCACCACATCACACCCATCTTAGTGAATGAGAACACCAAGCTTGCTAGCGTCATGAATGACGAAGATGCGTACCTGATGTGTGCCCTAAAAAAAGGGACTTCAGTTCAGTATGCACTTCTTGAAATTCCTTCTGATAAAACCAACCGATTTATCCAACTGCCTCGAATCAAAGGTCAGCGGCGAAAGCCAATCATCGTGCTCGATAACGCCATTCGCTATTGCGTTGACGATATCTTTGATGGTTTTATCGATTTTGACTCGACCGAAATGTTTGCCGTTAAGGTGACGCGAGATGCGGATTATGACTTAGAGCGTGATGTTGAGTTATCCCTACTAGAGAAAATGTCTCAAGGCATCAAACAGCGTGATACGAATAGGCCTGTGCGACTGGTCTATGACGAAATGATGCCTGATTACATGTTTGACTTCATGTGTGAGAATTTGGGGCTACAACCCGATGCGGAAACCACTGCGAGCGGACGTTATCGAAACTTTAAAGACTTTATTAATTTTCCAAATGTTGGTCCTCGCTATCTAGAGAACGAAAAGCTCTCGGCTCTGAATAGTCATCAATTTGATAGTGCATCGAATGTATTCGAAGCGATCTCTAAAGAGGACATTCTGCTCCACTACCCCTACTATAAATTTCGTTATTTGACTGATTTTGTGCGTGCGGCGTCGTTCGATCCCGCTGTTAAGCAGATACAGGTAACGGTTTATCGAGTAGCGAACAATAGTCAGATTCTCAAATCACTGATCGAGGCTGTTAAGAACGGTAAAAAAGTGATTGTCATTGTCGAGCTCAGTGCACGATTTGATGAAGAGGCGAATATTGAATGGGCACGTGAACTTACTGAGGCAGGGGTTGTTGTTGAGTTTGGTGTTGCCTCACTTAAGTGTCATGCAAAAATAATTCACGTCGTCCGAGAAGAGGAGGGTGAAGAGGTTGCTTATGGTTACATCAGTACCGGTAACTTGAACGAGAAAACTGCTCGAATTTACACTGATTTTGGTCTGTTTACTAAACGACCTGAGATTACAGAAGAGCTCGATAAAGTCTTTGATTTTATTATCAATCCTTACAAAAATTTCAAGTTCAAACATCTTCAAGTTAGTCCAAATTACAGCCGTGACCCAATCAATCAATTGATTGATGATGAGATTGAAGCGGCACGCAATGGCAACCGTGCCGAGATCTTTTTGAAAGTGAATAATCTAGTCGACGAAGGACTCTCTAATAAACTTTATGAAGCGAGCCAGGCGGGAGTCAAAATACGTCTAATTGTTCGCGGAATGTGTAACATTTTAGCCGGTATACCAGGCGTGAGTGACAATATCAAAATCATCAGTATTGTCGATCGCTATCTTGAGCATGCTCGTGTGTCACTGTTTTATGCTGGTGGTAAACGAAAGATGTTTTTAACTTCTGCTGACTGGATGACTCGCAACATCGACCACCGAATTGAAGTCGGTTGCCCAATTTTGGATAAAAATGTTCGTAAGCTCATTAAGGACCAGCTCGACCTACAATGGCGAGATAACACTAAGGCTAGAGCCTTAGACCCGGAGCAGGCCAATCATTATGTAACTCGTGGCAATCGTAAGAAAATACGCTCACAGATGGCGATTTACGACTACTTAAAACAGCTGGAGCGCTCTCGTGAACGACAAGCATAACTCCGAATCTGAATCACGACACTTTGCAGCGATTGATCTAGGTTCTAATAGTTTTCACATGTTGGTCGTGCGTCAACTTCACGATGATGTGCAGCCCCTTTTTAAACACAAAGAGCGTGTTCGCTTGGCTGAGGGTTTAGACGCTAAAAATAACCTCTCTGAAGAGGCTATCGAACGAGGAGTCGCAGTACTCAAGACATTTGCTGAACAACTAACGCCCTTTCCAAACTGTACTGTGCGCGTGGTCGGTACACACACCTTGCGAATTGCTAAGAATCGCAGTGAATTTCTTGCCTCTGCTAGACAAGTCTTTCCATACCCCATCGAGATTATCAGTGGTCAAGAAGAGGCTCGTCTGGTTCATTTGGGTGTTTCAAGCTCAGAACACCTAGCGGGTAATACCCTGGTTATAGACATTGGAGGCGGGTCCACAGAGGTTGCTCTCGGTCGTGAGAATAGCTTGGAGTTAGGTCGCTCTCATACCATGGGTTCGGTGAGTTTTACTGAGGCCTTCTTCAGTAAAGGCGTTGATAAGGCCTCTTATAAAAAAGCGAAGCTTTATGCGCAACAGCAGTTGGAACGCTTTTCAGCCCTCTTTGCCTCCATCGGTTGGAATCAAGTCCGGTGTACTTCAGGTTCAGCTCAAGCGATAGCAACTGCTAGTGAAAACTTGGGCTATGATCCGAAAGAGATCTCGGCCAAATCGATAAAAGCCTTGCGTAAATTAGTCGTCAAAAATGAGTTATCTAGTAAGGTTGTAAAGGGTATTAGTGAGCAGCGGTTGCAGATATTTGCCGGTGGATTGGCGATTTTAGATGCGGTTTTCTCTAGTCTCGAAATTGAGCAAGCTAAATTCTCTTCAGGTGCTTTAAGAGAAGGTTTATTGGGTGAATTTACTGCGTCTTCAGGAGACCAACAGGATACTAGAACGCGTGCGATTCGCTCCTTGATGGCGCGTTACCATGTTGATGTTAAACACGCTGAACGTGTCAGTGATACAGCAACAAAACTTTGGCGACAGCTAGCGCCCGAGTTACGACTTCCGGTTTTTACTCGTCGTTACCTGCAATATGCGGCACTGACACATGAGGTAGGACTCAACCTAAATTCAAGTGGTTTGCAGAAGCATTCAGCCTATATTTTAGAGCATTCAAACCTAGCCGGTTTTAGTTTCGACCAGCAAAAGCTGGTCGCGCTAATGGTTCGATTGCATCGTAAAAAGATTAAAAAGTCCCTAGTGACCAACCTTGGCATGCTATCCAAAAAACATGCCATCGCGTTGATTCTGATTTTACGTATCTCTGTTATCTGGCACCTAAGTCGAAGCAGCGAGTACCCTGAAGTACCTAAAATTGAATTCGATGGCGAACGACTCACCCTCTCATTAGATGCAGAGGTCAGTGATGAATATCCACTCCTGATTGCGGATCTGGAGCGGGAAGAGTCTTTCTGTAAACAGTACGGCATCGATATGCGAATTGAATTTCTGCTCTAACCAAAACGGCCTGTAATGTAATCCTGCGTTAGCTGGTGTGATGGGTTGGTGAAGATCTGTTCAGTATTACCCACCTCAATCAGATCACCCAGGTGGAAGTAGGCTGTACGATCAGAGACACGCGCTGCCTGTTGCATTGAGTGCGTGACGATAACGATGGTGTACTGACTTTTAAGCTCTTCGATCAACTCTTCAACTTTTGCTGTCGCAATCGGGTCCAGTGCTGAACAAGGCTCATCCATAAGAATAACCTCTGGGCTTACCGCAATAGCGCGTGCGATGCATAGACGCTGCTGTTGACCGCCCGATAGGCCTGTACCCGGTTGATCTAGACGATCTTTAACTTCGTTCCAAAGGCCCGCTTTCTCTAGTGCTGACTCTACGATGTCGTCCAATTCACTTTTGCTTTTCGTTAAGCCATGAATACGAGGACCGTAAGCAATGTTGTCGTAGATCGATTTAGGGAATGGGTTTGGCTTCTGGAAAACCATGCCGACACGCGCACGAAGTGGTACAACGTCCACGGATGGCGCGTAAATATCCTGGCCATCCAATGCGATAGTACCCTCTACTCGACAGATATCTATGGTATCGTTCATACGGTTCAAGGTACGAAGGAAGGTTGATTTACCACAGCCGGATGGGCCGATGAAAGCAATGACTTCCTGCTCACCAATATCGATGGTGACATCATTGATGGCATGTTTGTCGCCGTAGTAAACGTCAACATTACGAGCAGTCATGCGCGGGTTTTCAACAAACACATTACCCGTCGTTTTGATATTACTGTTTTCCATCTTCTTGTCCGTTGAATTGTTTAAGTCTTTAGATTCGTTCATTTTTTCGCTTACCAACGACGCTCTAGCTTCTTACGAAGCAAGATTGCAGCAGCATTCATCGTGATAAGGAAGGCCAGTAGTACGATGATTGCAGCACTGGTTTTCTGAATAAACATTCGCTCTGCAAAGTCAGCCCACATAAAGATTTGAACCGGTAATACTGTCGCAGGGTCGGTAAAGCCACCAGGAATATCAACAATGAAGGCGACCATACCAATCATTAACAGTGGTGCGGTCTCACCTAGAGCTTGCGCCATACCAATGATGGTACCCGTCAGCATACCCGGCATCGCCAATGGGATGACATGGTGGAAAATGGTCTGCATTTTCGACGCGCCAATACCCAGTGCGGCATCACGAATACTCGGCGGTACTGCACGAATCGCCGCGCGCGAGGAGATGATAATCGTCGGCAGAGTCATCAGTGCCAGTACGATACCGCCCACTAGCGGAATAGATCGTGGCATACCAAAGGTGACGATGAAGATCGCCAAGCCCATGATACCGAACACCACTGAAGGCACTGCCGCTAGGTTGTTGATATTGATCTCAATGATCTCAGTCCAGCGGTTTTTCGGAGCAATCTCTTCAAGATAGACGGCTGCTGCAACCCCAAGAGGGAAGGCGATGCTGACACAGATAGCCAGGGTCAGGAGCGATCCAAAAAGCGCTCCTTTGATGCCTGCCATCTCTGCATCACGCGATGCAGAACCGAAGAACAGGTAGTCACTTAACTCGTAGCTGATTAAACCGGCTTCTTGCCACTTATCTACGATCTCAATGGTGAAGTCGTTGATTCGACGATCCTTTTCTGGGGTCTCACGTTTAATGAATCCACGCAGGAACGAGTCGATATCATCATCCACAGCAAACTTAATCGTTTGGGTTGTCCCCATCAGTTCAGGGTTCGCCTTTACGAAATCGATCAGGCGCTGTGAGCCACCCGAAGAGACCATCTTACGAAGGGCCTTCTTGGTTTTTCGGCCTCCCTCTTCACCAATAGAGGCCAGTGAGGCTTCCAAAATAATTTTGTCGGCATCGCCCGAGAAAAGCGAGGCATCTGACATATCACCTTGTGGGTCAAGACGCGCTTTGTCCAATACCACATCCAGCTGAACGTAGTGCTGGAACATACCTGGCAAGCCTTTCGTTAAGATGCCCGAGAACAGAATGACTAGGAATGTTAACGCTAAGCCAACAGCCGATAAGCCCATCAGACGAAAGCGCTTCTCTTTCTTGCGACGTTGTTTAAGTGACGCTTCAACGCGCGCAGTCGCCTCTTGAGGTGAGAGGCCTTTGAATGCCTTGTTAGTCATATTGTTCCCTGTACTTCTTAACAATTTGAAGGGCGAAGAAGTTTAGACCCAAGGTCAAAATAATCAGCATCGTAGATAGCGCAAATGCTGATAGTGTTTTCGCCGACTCAAACTCTTGGTCACCGACCAGAATTGTAACGATCTGAGATGTCACCGTTGTGACAGCATCGAGAGGGTTGAACGAAAGGTTAGCCGCTAGGCCCGCAGCCATTACTACGATCATGGTCTCACCGACTGCACGAGACACCGCAAGAATGACGGCCGCAACAATACCCGGTAGGGCCGCAGGAAGAACTACTTGGCGAGTCGTCTCGCTTTTTGTTGAGCCCAGTCCGTAAGCTGCATCACGAAGTGATTGAGGTACAGCGTTAATCACGTCATCTGAAAGTGATGAGACGAATGGAATGATCATAACGCCCATGACGAGACCTGCCGCGAGTGCTGATTCAGACGCAACAGTAAGACCTAATGATTCCCCCAACCCTTTGATAGCAGGTGCAACAGTTAAGGCTGCGAAGAAGCCATAAACCACAGTGGGTACGCCGGCAAGAATCTCAAGAAGCGGTTTAACAGTAGAGCGTACTTTGGGTGATGCATACTCTGCTAGATAGACCGCACTGGCTAGACCGACAGGCACTGCAACGATGATCGCGATAGATGAGATTAATAAGGTGCCGGCAAACATCGGAAGCATACCGTATTTAGCTTCACCTCCACCCGATCCAGCGCGCTCTGCGCCTTCGAATTGAGGGTTCCACTCGGTACCAAAGATGAAATCAGTTGGCGGTACCAGTTGGAAGAATCGAATGGTTTCAAACAGTACAGACAGTACGATACCAATGGTTGTTAGTATCGCGATAGTCGATGCTGCAATCAGACCGTATGAGATCAGCTTTTCTACACCGTTACGTGCACGAAAATCGGAATCGATCTGACGGTAAGCGATTAGACCACACACAGTTGCTAGGCCTAATACCACGGCTGATTTCAGCATCGTAGAGGTTGCAGCCCAGCCAATCCAAGCATCTCCTGCTTGCAGAACCCATGCTTCAGGTTCACCAAAACGGATGCCTGCGACTATGTTTTCTACCTTGGCGAGCGCCACAATGGCTTGTGAGCCACCGGCAGCAAGGATTTCAGGAGGATAGAAATCACGCACCCAGCTCTGGAACAGCTGAATATCGATGATAGACCAGAGAATCAATACAACAACCGCTGGGAAGAAGGCTAAAGAGCCAGCCCAAAGGCCATAGTAGTTCGGAAGTGAGTGGAATACCTGCCCATTTGATCGAGCGATAAGAACCGTCCTTTTAGCTATGAAGTAAAAGGCGAGACTGATGACTGTTAAAATAATTAGCAACGAAGTCAGTGTCATTTCAGTATCTCAAATGCTGCAAAATCCGGCCTGTAATACAGGCCGGATTAATTTCAATCTAGGATTGGGTTACTTAAGAGCATCAGCAGTAAGAACTGGCAGTGCTGTCATGCGAGCAGCCATCTCTTCACGTTCTGCAGTTGGCATTGGGATCATGCCTGCGTCCGCTAGGATGCCATCTTCGTCCCAGTGTTTAGTCCACTCAGTCATGTACTCAGCAATGCCTGGTACAACACCAACGTGCTGGTGTTTAACGTACATGAACAGTGCGCGTGATGCTTTGTAAGAACCGTCAGCAATCGCTTCGAATGTTGGTGCTACGCCATCCAGTTTCGCACCCTGTAGAGTGTCAGAGTTCTGATCAAGGTAAGAGAAACCGAAAATACCGAAAGTTTCTGAGTCTTCTTGCAGCTTTTGAACGATCAGGTTGTCCTGCTCGCCAGCTTCGATGTACGCACCGTCAGTACGCATCGCACGACAAGACTTTGCTTTTTTGCCTGCTGCTTTTAGTGCTGCTTTCATCTCGTCGTCTTTTTTACAGAACGCTTTTTCGTTGATGATTTCAGCGAATGATGCACGAGTACCAGAAGTCGTTGGTGGACCGTAGACACGGATTGCAACATTTGGAAGCGCTGGGTTAACGTCTTTCCAAGTTTTGAATGGGTTATCAACTAGCTCACCGTTAACGGCCACTTTAGCTGTTAAGGCTTTACCAAGGTCTGAGCGAGAGATCTCTAGTTGAGCAGCGTCTTTAGAGTTAGCAAATACGATACCGTCGTAGCCGACTTTGATCTCAGTGATCTTCACGCCGTTTGCATCACAGTACTCTAGTTCGCCACTCTTCATGCGTGAAGAAGCGTTACCGATATCGATGAACTCAGTACCGATGCCGTCACAAACGCCTTTTTTACCAACAGAAGAACCGCCTGATTCAACAACAGGTGTGTTGAACGCTGGGTTACGACCTAGACGCTCAGCAACGATTGTTGCGAATGGAAGAACGGTAGATGAACCAGCGATGCTCACGTTATCTCGGGCCATTGCTGGAGTGCTCATTAGAGCGGTTAAAGTAGCAGCTGTTGTTGCGAGTCGTAGGAACATTTCAAACTCCTTAGTTTCTAAATCAGTCGGTAGGCTGTCGCTTACCTCTTTGATAACTATTAGGCGCTTGCTTTGTTACAACTCTGTGAAGCGTTTATGACAATTTAATGATAAATATAAGACGCAAAAAAGCCCCACGAAGGGGCTTTTTGATGGATAGTTTGGCGTTTATTAGACCATGATTCCACGGATTACGTAGAACAGAATCGCCGCCAATGTACCTGATGCTGGAACTGTAATAACCCATGCAGCGGCAATTTTGTAAACAGCTGAACGCTTAACCAGCTCCTGTTTGTACGCTTTCTTAAGCTGCTTGCGCTCTTTTTTGCTTAGTTCTGCAGAGGCTGTTTTCTTCTTAAGTTGCTTAAGCATTTTAGCTTTGTCATCGATTGATGCACTTTCAAACTTAGCAAGAAACTCTTCCACTTCCTCTTGATCAGCACCTTGGTGGTGCGATTTGATCTCGTTGATCATGCGAGCGTGGCTTGATTTCAAGTACTCACGAAGGAAGCCCACACCGAATACACCGCCCACAGCAATGTGAGTTGAAGATACTGGAAGACCTAGCTGAGAAGCGATGATAACCGTGATCGCTGCCGCCATAGCGATAGAGAATGCACGTGTCTGATCCAACTCAGTAATTTCAGAACCAACGGTTTTGATCAGTTTTGGACCAAATAGTGCTAGACCCAACGCGATACCTAGAGCACCGATCATCATGACCCAAAGTGGGATCGCTGCTTTCGTTGAAATGCCGTGGTTAACGATCGCATCGTTGATCGCCGCTAGTGGACCAATGGCGTTTGCAACGTCGTTTGCACCGTGTGCGAAACTTAGTAGTGCTGCAGCGAAGATTAGAGGAATGGTGAACAGTTGGTTAACACCCGCTTTATCGTTATCCAGGCGGTCAGCTGCTTTAGCTACCAGACCTTTAACAATGAAGTAAATAACTACCGCAATGGCTAGACCGATCAGTAGAGCTGTCACAAAATCGAGTTTGATCAGCTTCTTAACGCCTTTAAGTGCTAGGTAGGTCGAGAATGCCCAAGCCATCAACATGATCAGCAGAGGTACCATCTTCTTAGCTGCAACACGCATGTCCGACTTATAAGTAATGGTGCGTTTGATTAGGTATAGGAAACCAGCTGCAATCAGGCCGCCAAGTACAGGTGAGATCACCCAGCTTGCTGCGATCGCGCCCATCTTGTCCCAGTTAGCAATACCAAAACCGCCTGCAGCGATACCAGCACCCAATACACCACCAACAATAGAGTGAGTAGTAGAGACAGGAGCACCAACAGCTGTTGCTAGGTTAAGCCATAACGCACCCGCTAGAAGTGCGGCTAACATCAACCAAATAAAGGTATCAGCATCACCAATCACTTCTGGGTTGATGATCCCTTTTTTGATTGTGCTGACAACGTCACCGCCGGCGATTAAAGCACCCGATGCTTCAAAGATAGCCGCGATAATGATAGCGCCTGTTAGGGTAAGCGCCTTTGAACCTACTGCTGGGCCCACGTTATTGGCTACGTCGTTAGCACCAATGTTCATTGCCATGTAACCACCGATCATTGCGGCAATGACAAGGATGTAACTTCCTGGGATATCCCCAACTTGTGCTGAGATAAAGAGAACAATACCTACTAGGAAGAGCAGGGCGTAACCGATGCGCATAACATCGCCACGGTTAGATGCTGTCGCTTTATCCAGCTTATTCATGTCTTTAATTTCCAAGAGAAGCTCCTCTTGCTTGGTTCATTGATTTACCACTACTTAAAGTAGTCGCTAATTTAAGTTGACGCCATTTAAATACACTTTTGTTACAAGAATGTTACACAGGTGTAATTTTTCTTTAAACAAACTGAAATGTTTTATTCACAGCGTTGTTAGATTAGCAAAACCAACGACTAGCCATTTGGTGCCTTCATAGTCGAAGTTCACTTGTACTCGGGCCTTCGGGCCGGACCCCTCAAAGTTTATGACCATGCCGTCACCAAATTTAGGGTGATTGACTCTCTGGCCTAAACTGAGCTGAGTATCGGGTACTTCGCTGGCAAAAGCGGATTGTGGTGTGAAGCTGACCTCCATATCCGAGCCACTCGAAAGCGGTCGGCGAACGCTAGCATTCAGGCGCACCTCTTCTATCAACTCCAATGGAATCTCCTGAATGAAGCGTGAAGGGCGGTTGTAGTTGTCTTGGCCATGAAGTCGGCGGGACTCAGCATAGGTCATGTAGAGTTTCTGCATGGCACGCGTAATGCCTACATAACAGAGGCGGCGCTCCTCTTCTAAACGTCCGGGCTCTTCGGCCGACATGCTGTGTGGGAACAAGCCTTCTTCCATACCGCATAGGAAGACCAGCGGGAACTCCAAGCCTTTCGCTGAGTGCAGTGTCATCAGTTGAACGCTGTCGGTATTGGGATCCGCCTGTGATTCACCGGCATCCAGTGCAGCTTGATCAAGAAAGGCTGCCAGCACGGAAGGGAACTCAGGGTTCTCCTCCTGGGACCACTGCTGCTCAAACTGGCGCGCTGCGGTCACTAGCTCTTCTAAGTTTTCGATGCGTGATTGAGCTTTTTCACCTTTCTCTTTTTCATGGTGAGCAATCAGTCCAGAGAAGCGAATGGTATGTTCTGTCCGCTCCTGCAGGGATGCCTCTTCTGTATCAACCGTCAACTGATTGACCAGATCTAAGAAGGCCTGCAGTGCATTGCCGGCACGTGCAGGTAGTTTCTTATGCTCGATAATCTCGTTCGAGGCTCGCCACATTGATATGCCTTGGCTTCGCGCGTAATCGCGTACCTCTTCAATGGTGCGGGTGCCGATGCCTCGGGTTGGCACGTTAATGACGCGCTCCATCGCCGTATCGTCATCGCGGTTGGCTATTAGGCGCAGGTAGGCGAGGGCATTTTTAATCTCTAAACGCTCATAGAATCGTTGGCCGCCATAGATGCGATAGGGAATTGCGGCACGGATCAGCATCTCCTCAAGCACACGGGATTGTGCGTTGGAACGGTAGAGAATGGCGCTCTCGTCACGACGATTACCATCCGATACCCACTGTGCGATGCGATCGACAATGAATCGCGCTTCATCCTGTTCATTAAAGGCTGCGTAGAGGCTGATAGGATCGCCTTGATTGCCCTCGGTCCACAGCTCCTTACCCAGTCGTCCAAAGTTGTTGCGAATGACGGCATTGGCCGCAGACAGAATGTTGTCTGTCGAGCGGTAGTTCTGCTCTAACTTGATGGTCTTAAGCCCACCAAAGTGTGCCTCAAGGTTTTGAATGTTCTCAATACGTGCGCCACGCCAGCCGTAAATCGACTGATCGTCATCGCCCACGGCCATCAGTTTGTGTTCACCCTGACAGAGCAGGCGCAACCAAGCGTACTGAATGGCGTTGGTGTCTTGGAACTCGTCTACTAAGACGTAACGGAAGCGCTCTTTGTAGTGCTGCAGCAGTTGTGGGTTCTTATCACGCAGCAGTTCAAGGCAGCGCAGCAGGAGTTCACCAAAATCGATCATGCCGCCGCGATCACAGGCTTGTTCATACGCCTCATAGACACGTATTAAGGTGTCTTGTACCAGGTCACCGGTGCGCTCTAGATGTTTACTGCGTAGCCCTTCATCTTTCTGTGCATTGATGTACCACTGAATCTGTTTCGGCGGCCAGCGTGAATCGTCTAATCCCATCTCCTTAGAGATGCGTTTAACCAAACGTAACTGGTCATCGGAGTCCATGATCTGGAAGTTCTCACGCAGCCCGGCCTCTTGCCAGTGCGAGCGAAGCAGTCGGTGCGCCAAGCCGTGGAAAGTACCGACCCACATGCCATGCACATTGACGTTGAGCAGGCTCTCGATACGCCCACGCATCTCTTTAGCCGCTTTATTGGTAAAGGTAACCGCCAATATCGAATAGGGTGAAATCTGCTCGGCTTCTATCAACCAAGCGATTCGGTGAACCAAGACACGCGTCTTGCCTGATCCTGCACCGGCCAGCACCAGAAGGTTGCTGATATCCGCGGTAACCGCTTCACGCTGCGCATCGTTGAGGGAGTCGATAATGTGAGTTACATCCATAGTGCCGCACTGCTCAAAAAGAGAAATTACTGAATGGGCGTACAGTATACGCATAATTATTATGGGAGTCTTGGCATTCCTACGCAGCAAACTTACACTGGGATGACATATCCACCTTTATTGAGTAGTGAATGCCCTTATCTGCTGACCATACGACTGCCCGTTTGGCTGAGTATCAAGCCAACCCTGATACCGGGCCTAAGTTGCTTTTTTTTAGCGGTGGCACTGCGTTGAATGGCTTTTCGCAGATTCTCAAACGCTATACCCATAACTCTATTCATTTAGTGACTCCCTATGACTCTGGCGGCAGCTCCGCTGTGTTGCGAAACGCATTTGATATGCCTGCAGTGGGCGATTTGCGTTCTCGAATGATGGCGTTAGCTGACGCTTCACTGGCCGGTCACCCTGAAGTGACAGAGTTATTTGCTTATCGTCTGCCGACGAATGAATCGCAGTCGGAGCTGCGTGCAAGGGTAGAGGCGATGCAACAAGGCAACGACAAGCGTGTCCAGTCCATCCCCGAGCCAGTGCAGAGCATTATTTGTGATTTTTTAAACTACTTTCTTGAGTCAGCACCCAATGATTTTGACTTCAGGCGAGCCAGTATTGGTAATCTGATATTGGCGGGGGGCTACCTGAGCCATAATCGATCATTAGATCCTATTGCTCTGTTGTTCAGTCGTCTGGTTCATGTTAGAGGCCAAGTACGCACTGTTACGGACGAGTGCGGTGAACTGAAAGTGACGACAGAGAGTGGGCGAGAGATCATCGGGCAGCACTTGATGACAGGAAAAGAGTCCCAGCCATTAAATGAGCGTATCGCCTCGCTTGATCTGCATTTGCCGCAGGGCTCTGAATCGCATCTGGCCGATCAAGAGAGAGGTTGGATCCATTCAGCAGATTTGGTCGTCTTCCCACCTGGCAGTTTCTATAGCAGTATTTTGGCTAACCTACTCCCCAAAGGGGTTGGTAAAGCGATCATGGATAACCCTGCCAGCAAAGTGTATGTCCCCAATTTAGGTATGGATCCTGAACAATTTGGTATGACGTTGCAGGAGCAGATTGAGCAGTTGGAACGATTTGTTGCCCGAGATGCAGGCGGTGTTTTTCAGAGTGGAGTGGAGCGCTGTATCGATATTCTGTTGACCGATTCCACACTGTTGAGTGGCATTGATGCAGAGTTTTTAAACTGGCTTGATAAGCGTGGCATTCAGCTTTTGGATGTTGATCTGGCTAATCCTGAACGCACAGATCGCTACGACGAGATTAAGTTGGCGGAAGCTTTATTATCACTGGCATAGATAGATGGGTCAGACCAGAGGTCAGACCCACCGGTTCCTCACAGGTGTCTGACCTCCGGTCTGACACCACTATCTTTTAAATGTAGAAATTCGTTCCTACAGCTGACTCGGCGATTTAATTCGGTGCATCAGCACCTGTTTAAACTCATCAGGGTCTTTCAGTGTCTTATCGCTGCCTTTGCCTTGCTGGGCATCAACCCAAGGCTCAAGGCGTGATAGCCAAAAACGCATCGCGGCCGTACGAGTCAGCTGCGGCCAAACCTCATGCTCTTCTGCACTAAAGGGGCGAATCGCTGAATAGGCTTTTAACAGCGCTTGCTCTCTCACCGGATCAATCTGCAGATTCTCATCCAGACACCAATCATTGGCGACAATCGCAAGGTCATAGAGCCAGTAGGCGGTTGCCGCATTGTAGATATCCAGAATTGCCGTCAGCTTATCCTCATGGAACAGCGCGTTGTCATGGAAAAGATCCCCATGGGTAATGCCCATCGGCAGGTTGGTGTAGGTGTCGCGTAGCTCATCAAACCGAGCGACCTCTTCGGATAGCAGATCACGAGACTCTGAATCGATAAAAGGCGCGAGTCGTTCACTCTCTCTGCGCCACCAAAATACCCCACGGTGTGCCTGACGCTTTAGATAAAAATCCTTAGAGGCTTGGTGGTAGTGTGCAAGGGCTGTGCCGATTTGAGCACAGTGACTGGCCGTCAATAACTCACGTTTTAGGTGTGCACCGGGGTAACGCGGCTGAATAATGGCCGGTTTTTTTGATATCTGTTTCAGACCCATGCCGTTGCGATCTTCGATGGCATAAGAGACGGGAACATTACGTTTCGCTAGCCAACTGCCCAGTTCAACAAAGAAAGGTGCCTCATCTCTGTCAAGCTCTTCAAAGAGAGTGAGTACATACTCCGCCTGCTGGCCGCTCTTTTCTGTCGTTAAGAAAAAGTTGGTGTTTTCAATACCACCGTCAATGCCTTTAAGTGCCACGGCCTGGCCAATATCAAAATCAGCGAGCAGTTTGTCGAGGTCGGTGTTAGACACCTGAGTGTATACAGCCATGGTTGGTTCTCAATGATCTGGGGCTATCTGCTGCTAAAGCTTGGGTGCAGCAGCGCTTTTGTCTATGATTGTGTGCCTTGCTTAAAAATACAATAGATATCTTATTATGACCGACACAAAAGCCCCCGTAGTTCTCGTTGATGGCTCCTCTTATCTGTTCCGCGCCTTCTTTGCGTCACAACAGGCTGATTTAAGAACATCCGACGGACGTCCAAGCGGTGCGGTGCGACTGGTCACCTCAATGATGCGCAGTCTGCTAAAGAGTTATCCAAACTCTCCTGTGGCGGTCATCTTCGATGCTAAGGGTAAAACCTTCCGTGATGAGATCTATCCTGAATACAAAGCACAGCGCCCCCCGATGCCCGATGATCTGCGTGAGCAAATTGAGCCGGTTCACAACATTATTAAGGCAATGGGATTGCCACTGTTGGTGGAAGAGGGCGTCGAAGCGGATGATGTGATCGGTACACTGGCGCGTCAGGCCGAAGCGCACAACTTAGAGGTTGTGATCTCAACGGGCGATAAAGATATGGCGCAGTTGGTCGATGATAAGGTCACCCTAATCAACACCATGACGGACACTAAGATGGATCGCGACGGGGTGGTCGAAAAGTTTGGTATTCCCCCAGAATTGATCATCGATTATCTGGCGTTGATGGGTGATAAGGTCGACAACATTCCAGGTGTGCCAGGTGTGGGCGAGAAGACGGCACTGGCGCTTCTGCAAGGTATTGGCGGTATCAGTGACCTCTACCAAAATCTCGATAAGATTGCCGATCTAACCTTCCGCGGCTCTAAAACCATGGCCAAGAAGCTTGAAGAGCATCGCGAAGCGGCTGAGCTCTCCTATCTGTTGGCCACGATTAAAACCGATGTTGAGCTGTCGATCTCTCTGTCGGATGTGCACCTTCCGCAACCGGATAACGCCTCCTTGATTGAGCTGTTTAAGGATTACGAGTTCCGCTCTTGGGTGGCACTATTAGAGGGCCCCGATGGGCAAGCGACGCAAGACTCTGCGCCTTCAAGCGAGCCCGATGCTCCTAAGCCTAGTGTTGAACGCCACTACGAAACCATTTTGGATCAGGCGACAGCCTCTACATGGTTTGCCAAACTGCGTGCTGCGGGCACCTTTGCCTTTGATGCCGAGACGACCAGCCTAAACTACATGCAAGCGCAGTTGGTCGGTGTCTCATTCTGTTGTGAAGCGGGCAAAGCGGCGTACTTGCCACTGGGCCATGATTACGTCGGCGTGCCGGAGCAAGTTAATTTTGATTGGGCGTTAGCTGAGCTTAAAACGCTGCTCGAGGATGCCTCCCTTAAGAAAGTGGGTCAGCACATTAAGTACGACATGAATGTGCTGGCGCGATATGGCATCAATGTTCAGGGCGTATCAGCGGATACCATGCTGGAATCCTATGTGCTGAACAGTACCGCGACACGCCATGATATGGACAGTTTGGCTAAGTTCTATCTAGATGAGAGTACCATCAGCTTTGAATCCTTGGCCGGTAAAGGCAAGAAGCAACTGACCTTTAATCAGATCGAGATAGAGCAGGCCGCCCCTTATGCCGCTGAAGATGCCGATATCACTTGGCGTCTGCATGAGACTTTGCAGCAAGCTCTAAATGATGTGCCTTCGGTGAAACCGATTCTAGACGAGATCGAGATTCCACTGATTCCGGTTCTGTCACGCATTGAACGCAACGGTGCGCTGATTAAATCGGTACTGCTGGCGCAACAGAGTGCTGAGATCGAGCAGCGCCTTAAGGTGTTAGAGAACGACGCGTTTGAAGCGGCGGGCGAGCCCTTCAATCTATCCTCACCTAAACAACTGCAGACCATTCTGTTTGAAAAGCAGGGGCTGCCGGTGATTAAGAAGACTCCGAAAGGCGCCCCGTCGACGGCAGAAGAGGTGCTGCAAGAGTTGGCGCTGGAGTACCCACTGCCCAAGCTGATTATTGAGCACCGCGGTCTAACCAAATTGAAATCGACCTACACGGACAAGCTGCCGACGATGGTTGATCCCAATACGGGTCGTCTGCATACCTCATACCATCAAGCGGTGACGGCTACCGGACGTCTCTCTTCGACCGACCCGAACCTGCAGAACATTCCGGTTAGAACGGCCGAAGGTCGACGCATCCGACACGCCTTTGTCGCTCCAGAGGGCTACCGCATGGTGGCGGCCGACTATTCACAGATCGAACTGCGCATTATGGCGCACCTCTCTGGCGATGCGGGATTGGTCAATGCCTTTGCCAATGGCGATGACATTCACAAAGCGACGGCTGCCGAGGTCTTTAAGGTCTCACCGGATGAGGTCAGCACCGATCAGCGCCGCAGTGCCAAAGCGATCAACTTCGGCTTGATCTACGGTATGTCTGCGTTTGGTTTGGCCAAGCAGTTGGGTACGTCGCGTAAAGAGGCGCAGACCTACATTGAGCACTATTTCGAAACCTACCCAGGTGTCCAAAACTACATGGAGAGCACCCGCGACATGGCGCGCGAGCAGGGGTACGTTGAGACCATCTTTGGTCGCCGTCTCTACTTGCCAGAGATCAACGCCCGTAACCCAATGTTGCGCCAGGGGGCTGAACGAACTGCGATCAATGCTCCGATGCAGGGTACCGCCGCCGATATCATTAAGCGCGCGATGTTGGCGGTGGATGCTTGGCTAACAGAAAGCGGCTTTGATGCCAGAATGATCATGCAAGTGCACGATGAATTGGTCTTTGAAGTGGCTGAAGATCAGGTTGATGCATTTAATGCAGAGATTAAACGTCTGATGGAGTCGGCCGCTGAATTGAGTGTGCCGCTGTTGGTCGAAGTGGGTGTCGGTGATAACTGGGAGCAAGCGCACTAAGCGTGCTCCCGTTGACACAAATAGCTCTATTCTGCGTCGAACTGCTCAGGCAGTAGCCAGCTGTCTAGACGGTTACGTAGCTGATCGACGCCCGTTTTCTTTAGTGCTGAAAAGACCTGGACACTGACTTTGTCGGCCAGACGCTCTTTGGTCTCTTTCTTAATCTTCAACAGTGTTGCCTGAGCTGGGCCGCGTTTTAGCTTGTCGGCTTTGGTGAGAAGGATGTGCAGTGGCACGCCCGTAGATTCACACCAGTCGATCATCATCTCATCGAACTCTTTCATCGGATGGCGGATATCCATCACCAATACCACCCCGCGCAGACATTGACGGCGCTGTAGGTAGTCATCGAGATGCTTTTGCCAGTGCTCTTTCATCGCGATGGGCACTTTCGCATAGCCATACCCTGGAAGGTCGACAATTCGCACACCTTCGACATTCAGATCGAAAAAGTTGATCAGCTGTGTGCGACCTGGCGTTTTAGAAGTGCGCGCTAAACTGTTTTGATTGGTTAGCGAGTTAATGGCACTCGACTTGCCCGCATTGGAACGTCCAGCAAAGGCAACTTCTGCACCGACATCTTCTGGACATTGACTGAGTTTTGCCGCGCTTATAAGAAAACGTGCTGTGTTGTAATGAATTTGTTCTAACTCTTCAGTCATATCTGGCCTTTAGTACTATATAAGTACGGGGTTTATCGGTTTTCGTTATAGATGATTAGGTTTATAATGCACCGCAATTTTAGCGCTGTCGTCAACTCGTAACCACCAAAAGTGAAAAAAACGAGCGCGTTGAACGGATTCGACGAAGCCAGCACCACTGGTTTCAAACTTTTCAAAGATGAAATGTGGGTAGAGAGCCATGAAAAAAGTATTACTCGGAATGTTGATCAGCGTTGGTCTGGTTAGCGGATCGAATGCGGCAGATGTCGCTCAATTAACGGCTGTATGTGCTGGCTGTCACGGTGCTGATGGTAACAGTATGGTGGGTAACTTTCCTAAGATTGCCGGCCAAGGCCAGCCATACCTGCTAAAGCAGCTTAAAGAGATCAAGTCAGGTGCACGTGCTATTCCTGAAATGACCGGTCTTCTTGATGCGATGAGCGATGATGAGCTTGCTGCGATTGCCGCTCACTACGCGGGTAAAACGATGGTTGGTGGTCAGGCAGATCCAGCACTGGTTGAGCTTGGTCAGAAGATCTACCGCGCAGGTAACCCAGAGAGTGGCGTTGCAGCGTGTACTGCCTGTCACGGTCCTGCAGGTAAAGGCATTACCTCTGCAGGCTACCCAGCTCTAGCGGGTCAGCACGCTCAATACACTGAGAGCACGCTTAAGAAGTTCTACTCAGGTGAGCGTAACAACGATCCAAACGCGATGATGCGTACGATCGCTGCGAAGATGAAAGAGAACGAAATGAAAGCGGTAGCCGCTTACATCCAGGGTCTATACGAGTAATCGTAGACTTCTATAAAGAGGCAGCTTCGGCTGCCTTTTTTGATTTCAGCTTCAATTCAGCCATGACCATTACTTTAGTTATTAAAGATAAATTCCAAGGAACTAAATCATGTTAAGACGTTCATTCAATCTGTTTGCTGTTGCCGTTTTGTCGCTTGGCGCCACACTTGCTCATGCGACAGAGTGGAAAGCGGGTGAGCACTACACCGTTCTTAAGCAGCCTGTACCGACAGCGGATGCGAGCAAAATCGAGGTGGTTGAGGCCTTTGGTTACTCTTGTCCGCACTGTAATGCCTTTGAGCCGATGCTTCACGCTTGGAGCCAGAAGCTTGCAGACGATGTGACGTTTGAAAATATGCCGGTTGTGTTTGGCCGCAGTTGGGAGCCGCTCGCTCGTGCATATTACGTAGGTAAGCTATTGGGCGTTAAAGATAAGGTTCACCAAGCGATGTTTGATGCGATTCATGTTGAACGTCGTCGTTTCCGCAGCCCAGAAGATATCGCTGAAGTATTTGAAGAGCATGGCGTGTCGAAACAGGACTTCCTTAAGACCTACAACTCCTTTGCGGTTGGCATGCAGTTGAAGCAGAGTGATGCGCGTGTCCGTGGATACCAGATTCAGGGTGTACCCAGCATCATCGTTAACGGTAAATACTTAGTTACCTCTACTCTAACGGGCTCACACGCCAACATGTTGAAAGTGGCAGAACACCTAATCGAGAAAGAGCGCAACGCTCAATAAAGGCACAATAACCTTCTAACAACTGCTCCTTTTGGAGCAGTTGTTTTTTTATACTCCTCTAAGGTGGCATAATAGCCGCTTCATTATCGATCAGTGCTGGCGGCCGTTTCGTGCAAAGCATTCTTAGAATCATCAAAATTTATTGGGTTATCGCCCGTTTTCGTCTTGATACCTTCATCAACACGACCCGCTTGCCTTGGTACCTTCGCCTTGTGGTTACGCTTTTGCCTTGGCGTCTCTTCTTCCGTGCCAACGGCAGCTCTGAGGCGCGTTTACGCGGCGCATTGATCGCTTTAGGTCCTGTATTTATTAAGTTTGGACAGACCCTATCAACCCGACGTGACTTGCTGCCGCCAGATCTCGCCAATGAGTTGGCACTTCTGCAGGATCGAGTGCCTCCGTTCGAAGGCGCACAAGCGCGTCAGTTGATAGAGAAACAACTGGGTGCCAGTGTCGATGAGCTTTTTGCAGAGTTCGATGCCGAACCCCTAGCCTCGGCATCCGTTGCCCAAGTTCATCCAGCCCGACTGAAAGATGGCCGTGCTGTCGTTGTTAAGGTGATTCGCCCTGGTATTGAGCGTGTGATCCGCCAAGATGTTGCGCTGCTCTATGTCATGGCTCGTATGGTGCAGAATCTTTGGTCCGAGGGTAAGCGCCTGCGCCCCGTTGAGGTGGTTGAAGAGTACGAGCAGACCATCTTTGATGAGCTCGATCTGCGTAAAGAGGCGGCCAATGCGACTCAGCTAAGACGTAACTTTGCCGACTCAGATATTCTTTACGTGCCCGAAGTTTATTGGGACTTCACGCGTCAAAGCGTCATGGTGATGGAGCGTATATCCGGTATTCCTGTAGCGGATGTCGACGCTTTGCAAGCTCAGGGTACCAATATGGAGAAGCTGGCTGAACGTGGCGTAGAGATCTTCTTTACCCAAGTCTTCCGTGACAGCTTTTTCCATGCTGATATGCACCCAGGCAATATCTTTGTGTCGCGTGAAAATCCTGACGACCCACAATACATTGCCGTTGATTTTGGTATTGTGGGATCGCTTTCACCTGAAGATCAGAGCTACCTGGCCCGTAATATTTTGGCCTTCTTCCAGCGCGACTACCGTTTGGTGGCACAGCTACACATCGACTCCGGTTGGGTGCCTGCTGATACCAATGTTCACGCTTTTGAAACCGCGATTCGCAGTGTTTGTGAGCCGATTTTTGAAAAGCCATTGAAGGACATATCCTTTGGAATGGTGCTGTTAGGACTATTCCAGACGGCGCGTCGCTTTAATATGGTTGTTCAGCCTCAACTGATTCTTCTGCAAAAAACCTTGCTCAATATTGAAGGGCTGGGTCGTCAGCTCTATCCAGAATTGGATCTTTGGAAAACGGGTAAACCCTATCTAGAAAACTGGATGAAAGAGCGTATGGGTGTCAAAGCGATGATTAAGAATATCAAGCAGCAGGCACCGGATTGGATTGAGAAGTTACCGCAAATTCCACAACTGGTCTTTGATAACTTGCAACAAAACCGTCAAGCGGGTGAGTTAGAGTTCCAACGCATGCTGGCTTTGCAGCAAGCGCAAGAGCAGCGATCACGCAATACTCGCCGTACTCTGCTGCTGGCAGCCACTTTAGCAGCTGCGACAGCATTGGCAGAACCGGCCGTATTGGCTTGGGTAGAATCCCTACCCGGTTATGCTTGGCTGCCAGCCGGTTTGGCTTGGCTGCTTGTGTGGCGGGCATAGGAAAGAGAGATGTCTTGGTTAGATGAAATTAAGTGGGATGATCGCGGCTTAGTACCGGCGATTGCTCAAGATTACAAAACCGGTGAAAACCTAATGGTTGCTTGGATGAACCGCGAGTCATTAGAGTTGAGTGTGGCCGAAGGGCGTGCCATTTATTGGTCGCGTTCGCGTCAAAAGCTTTGGCGTAAAGGTGAAGAGTCGGGTAATGTTCAGCAGCTGCACGCGATCCGTTTGGATTGTGATGCAGATGTCATTCAGTTGAGTGTTGAACAAATTGGCGAAGTGGCTTGTCACACAGGTCGCCGCAGCTGTTTTTACCGTAAGCTCAACAGTGAGACCGGCGAATGGCAAGTTGAAACGGACGTGCTGAAGGATCCAGCGCTGCTGTATGCGAAAGAGGATACCAAAGGTGAATAACGTTATTGGCGAACTGTCCGCTATTCTTGAAGAACGTAAAGGTGCGTCAGCTGACTCGAGTTATGTAGCCAGTCTTTACTCTAAAGGGTTAAATAAAATCTTAGAGAAAGTGGGTGAAGAGGCGACTGAAACCATCCTTGCGGCTAAAGATGCAGAAAAGAGTGGTGACAATTCGGACCTAATCTACGAAACTGCTGATCTTTGGTTTCATACCATGGTGGCGTTAAAGCACTTAGATGTGTCACCGGAACAGGTTTTAGAGGAGCTGGCACGACGTTTTGGTCTGTCAGGCCTTGAAGAAAAAGCTAATCGCACCAAATAATAGGTGTATAACAAACTAAAACAGAACAACAACGCGTTAGGAGAACTGTAATGGGTTTTGGTGGTATCAGCATTTGGCAATTGGTTATCGTACTCGGCATTATCATTCTGCTGTTCGGTACTAAGAAACTTCGTAACCTGGGTGGTGACGTAGGTTCAGCTGTAAAAGGCTTCAAAAAAGCAATGTCTGATGAAGGCGCAAAAGAAGAGCCTAAATCAATCGCTCAAGAGAGTGATGCAGAGTTCAAAGCTGCAGACGCTGAAAAAACTGAAGATAAAACCGAATCTAAGTCTTAATTTAAGATGTTTGATATCGGTTTTGCCGAGCTGCTCATCGTTGGTGTAGTAGGTCTGGTCGTACTTGGTCCAGAGAAACTGCCGACAGCAGCTCGCACGGTTGGCCTATGGGTAGGTCGTATTCGCCGCTCTATTGGCTCGATTCAACGCGAGATCAATGAAGAGTTGCGCGTTGACGAGCTAAAACGCACCACGGCGATGAGCAAAGATCAGCTAGAGAAAGAGCTTGGTGATGTTACCGAATCTTTCCAGCGTCCTTTTGGTGAGGATTCGCCTGCAGAAAAAGCAGCACCTGACGCCCCCAAAACCGACTTTGACCCAACTTCATTTACCAGTGACCCTTCCGTTCACGAAGCTTACAAGCCAACCGCCGTAGCCGAAGAGAACGCTCAAGAAGAGAGCGCTGCCCAAGTCGCTGAATCAGATGTTGCCGAGCCGGTAACTGCTGAACCAGCTGAGCAGCTAGCGGACAATACAGAGCAGAATGAGCCAAACAAACACAGCTGATAAAGAGCAGCCATTAATTGCCCACCTAATCGAGTTACGCCAGCGCGTCATGCGCATCGTGTTGTTCGTGTTGGTGATTTTTGCGGGGCTTTTCTACTTCGCGAATGATCTTTATGCCTACCTATCGGCACCGCTGACGGCGCTGCTGCCTGAAGGGACCAGCATGATCGCGACGGACGTTACGTCGCCGTTCTTTGCGCCCTTTAAATTGGCATTGGTGTTAGCGGTATTCATCGGTATCCCTTACATTCTGCATCAGATCTGGAGCTTCATCGCACCGGGTCTATACGAAAATGAGAAGCACCTTGCCGTGCCTCTTCTGATCTCATCGATCTTCCTCTTCTACGCCGGTATTGCCTTTGCCTACTTTGTGGTCTTCCCACTGGTATTTGGCTTCTTTACCAGCGTAGGTCCAGAGAACGTTGCGGTGATGACGGACATCAGCAGCTATTTGAACTTCGTTCTAAAACTGTTCTTCGCTTTCGGTGTGGTCTTCGAGATCCCTATCGCAACGCTGTTACTGATCTGGTCAGGCGCGACAACTGCACAGTCACTGGGTGAAAAACGTGCCTATGTGATCGTTGGCTGTTTTGTTGTCGGCATGCTGCTGACACCGCCAGATATCATCTCTCAATCACTACTCGCGCTGCCAATGTGGCTGCTGTTCGAAGTAGGTCTGATCATGGGCCGTATCTTTGTTCGCAACACGGATGAAGAGGAGTTTGAAGATGAGTTCGCCGCGGCCGAAGCCGAAGACGATGCAAACCGTTCAGACTCAGAAGAGACTGATAGCAGCGCTAAAAGCTAAGTTTTAACGCTGCTCAATGCCTCAGATCGACAACCCCCCTCGTAAACCCTTTGTTACGCGTGGTGCTAATGTAAAGCGCTGTGAACATTGCCGTCTGCCAATCACCGCCTGTATCTGTGAGTACCGATCTGAGGTTGAATCACAGGTTGAGTTTGTGGTGCTGATGCATCGCTACGAAACCTATAAACCCACCAATACCGGTAGGCTAATCGCCGACAGTATCGCTAAAACCCGCGTCATAGAGTGGCAAGGTCGCAAAGAGCCAGGTGACGAGTTAACAGCTTTACTGAACGATCCCTCTTATCAGCCTATCATTGTCTTCCCACCCGCAGAGGACTACCTCGAGCGAATGACAACGCCCGTTGAGGTCCAACAACGTTCGGGTAAGCCACTTTTAATTCTGCTGGATGGTACCTGGCGACAAGCGCGCAGGATCTTCCGCCACTCTGACTACCTACAACATCTACCAGTGATCAGTCTGGATGAAGTGCGCGAGTCGAGTTATGGATTGCGCAAAGCGATTCATGAAGGACAACTCTGCACCGCCGAAGTTGCCATCGCACTGCTTGAACAGTTAGGCGATGAACCTGCCTCGAACCACCTCAATGCCTATTTCAAACGCTTTAATCAGCACTACGTCGCTAGTCGTGGTCGATTAGCCAAGCGTGATCGTGACACAGGCGAACTAGTTTAAGTTCTTTTTTCGCCAAGCTCTTCGATGACCAACATAGATATAATTTATCAAGGCCATAAACATAATAAAATTTATTATGTATTTTTGTTATGTAACTATAACCATATCGACTGAAGATAAGTCGAAATTAAATTAACAATGGAGATAAACCATGGCTTTACGTATTAATGATACTGTCCCAAATCTTGATCTTGTCACTGATCAGGGTGAATTCAAGCTTCATGATTTCATTGGTGATAGCTGGACAATCCTTTTCAGCCATCCGAAAGACTTTACTCCAGTATGTACAACTGAATTTGGCGCAGTTGCTCAACTGGCCGATGAATGGGCGAAGCGCAATACCAAAGTGATCGGTCTATCGGTTGACGGTGTTGATGAGCACAAAGAGTGGAAGTGCGATATCGAGAGCTTTGCCAATGCAAAGGCTAATTTCCCAATCATTGCTGATGAGTCGCTAGAGGTTTCTAAAGCACTCGATATGTTGCCAGCGGAAGCATACCTTCCTGATGGCAGAACAGCAGCTGATTCTGCTAGTGTTCGAGTTGTATTCATTTTTAGCCCAGATAAAAAGCTTCAGCTTTCGATGACATATCCGATGTCTGTTGGTCGCAATTTTGCTGAAGTACTGCGTGCGCTTGACGCACTTCAAGCTTCTTACGGTGTGCCAATTGCGATGCCAGCTAACTGGGTGCCTGGTGAGGACGTAATCGTAGCTCTATCACTTAACGATGAAGAGGCTAAAGAGCGTTTTGGCGATGTAGACATCAAGCTGCCTTACCTACGCACCACTAAGCAGCCCTCTTAAGACCGGTTCTGTAATAAGACCCAGCCATGTGCTGGGTTTTTTATTGCTTGATGCAGTGCACAATGCGATAGTTGGGTGAGTCCCAACTTCTGGAGCCTTGTTGATGAAGCTAGTCATTGCCCCCGATTCGTTTAAAGAGAGCCTAGATGCAGAGGGTGTCGCGCATGCGATTGCCAAAGGCATTGAGTCAACGCTAGCGGATGTCGATATTCACTGCGTACCTGTAGCTGACGGTGGCGAAGGTACGACGGAAGCGCTGATTGCAGCAACCTATGGGCAACAACACACGGCCGAAGTGACCAGTCCATTAGGGCAGCCCCTCAATGCTATCTGGGGCGTACTGGGTCACCAAGAGGGTGTGCCACTGACAGCGGTGGTCGAAACAGCTGCTGCCTCGGGGTTGGATAAGATACTGCCTGAACAGCGAGATGCCCTAACGGCTTCAACCTATGGTACGGGTGAGCTGATTCTAAAAGCTCTGGATCAAGGGGCGCGTCGCATCATTATGGGCTTAGGAGGCAGTGCCACTAATGATGGTGGAACGGGGCTTTTAAGGGCCCTGGGCGCTAAGTTTCTTGATGCGGCAGGTCAAGAGCTTGCTGAAGGGGGGGCGGCACTGGCTCATCTGGATTGTGTAGATCTAACCGGTTTTGATCCACGTCTAGCCGAGACAGAGTTTCTAGTCGCCTGTGATGTTGATAATCCGCTGTTAGGTGAGCGGGGGGCTTCTGCTATTTTTGGCCCGCAAAAGGGAGCGACACCTGAACAGGTTCAACAGTTGGATGACGCCCTAGCTCGATTGGCCGACGTGAGTGCTGACCTGTTGGGTAAGGATTTACGAGATCGTGCGGGCGCGGGCGCAGCCGGTGGTCTTGGCTATGCGCTGGTTCAGTTCTTAGATGCTCGCTTAGCACCAGGTATCGATCTGGTTCTGGAGGCGGTCGATTTCCATAAAACACTTAAGGGTGCCGATCTGGTGATTACCGGTGAAGGACGAATGGACGGTCAAAGTCTAAGTGGTAAAACCCCGGTTGGCGTTGCACGTTGGGCTAAACAGCACGACCTGCCTGTGATTGCACTCTGTGGCTCAATTGGTGAGGGGGCAGAGGGCGTGCATGAAGTTGGGATAGATGCACTTTTCTCAGTGGTTCCAGGTGTTTGTAGCTTGGAAGAGGCGCTTGCTAATGGCGCTGAAAATTTAGAAAGAACAGGCGCCCAAATTGGACGCCTGTTGAGTCTGAAGACTATTCAGCTTTAGCTGCGGCTTGTTGCTCAATCTCTGCACGAACGGTATCCATATCAAGTTCAGCCGCTTTGGTCAGCAGTTCGCGAAGCTGTCCCGCTTGCAGTGCACCGCCTTCGTTGTAGATCAGAATGTTGTCGCGGAAGATCATCAGTGTTGGAATCGAGCGAATGCGGAACTCTGCTGCAATTTGCTGTTCAACCTCAGTATTCACCTTACCAAAGACAACGTCTGGGAACTCTTCAGAGACGGTATCAAAGGTTGGGCCAAAGGCTTTACAAGGACCACACCAAGGCGCCCAGTAATCGACAATCACAAAGTTGTTTTGCGTAATGGTCGATTCAAAATTCTCTTGGTTTAGCTCAATAACCGCCATGTTGCTCTCCTAATGTTTAGTTTATATTAGAAACAGCTTATCAATGATTGATGGCAGTTAATAGGATTAAAGCGGTCTAGGTCTAAAACACTAGCGTACGTGATACATTAATTAAAATTTAGAAGAGTCCTTTATATGAACATAGATCGTTCTCTTTCCGTCGCAGTGACGGGTGCTACAGGCTATGTTGCTGGTTGGATTATTAAGCGCTTATTGGAAGAGGGGTTAACTATACATGCCACGGTGCGTGATCCCGAGGCCACCGATAAACTTAAAGCGTTGAACGCCTTAGCTGATGGAAGCCCGGGTACGCTTAAATTCTTCAAAACCGATCTGCTCTCCAAAGAGGGGTTTGCCGATGCGATCGAGGGGTGTGGTGTTGTATTTCATACCGCATCGCCTTTTACCTCAAATTTTAAAGACCCGCAGCGGGAACTTATTGATCCTGCGTTGATCGGTACCCGCAATGTGCTCGAGACGGCTAAATCCTTCGAAACCGTTAAGCGGGTGGTGGTCACCAGTTCTTGTGCTGCAATCTATACTGATGCGACAGAGTGTGACTCGGTCGAGGGCGGCGTGCTAACGGAAGCAAACTGGAATGAAACCGCATCCATAGACTATCAGCCCTATTCGTATTCAAAAACTCTGGCCGAACGTGAAGCCTGGCGCATCGCTGAGGATGCATCGTTTGACTTGGTGACGATCAATCCCTGTTTAGTGATGGGGCCAGCGATAGGTGGCATTCCAACGTCAGAGAGTTTCTCGATCATCGAACGTGTGGGTTCGGGTGAGTTCAAACAGGGTGCGCCACGTTTAGGTATTGGTTTTGTTGATGTTCGAGAGGTCGCAGAAGCTCATCTACGTGCAGCCTTCACCCCTGAGGCAGTAGGGCGCTTTATTCTTTCTGGACACTGTAGCGACCTACTAACCGCACTACTGACACTGCAAGCGCGATTCGGAAAGGACTACAAACTTCCCAAGAGAGCTGCACCTAAATGGTTGGTTTGGTTGCTTGCTCCGTTCATTAAATTGGATCGAAAGTTTATTGCTAACAACGTCAACATCGAATGGCGAGCGGACAACAGTAAGAGTCGGGAGGTATTAGGTATTGAGTATCGTCCACTCTCTGAAACGATGAATGATATGTTCGAGTATTGGGTGGAGCATCGATCGTAAAACACCGATCTTTAGACAACAAAAAAGGAGGCATTCGCCTCCTTTTTATATTGTGTGCAGTGCGTGCTTATTCAGCCGCTTCAGCTTCGCCTTGCTCTGCTTTCTGCTGTTCCATTACTTGCTGAACTTTCTGTGCGTACAAAGCATCGAAGTTCACCTGTGCAAGCATCAGTGCAGGGAAGCTAGCTTTAGTCGCTAGGTTGTCTACTGCTTCACGTGCGTATGGGAATAGAAGCGTTGGGCAGTATGCACCTAGAGTGTGGTGCAGCTGTGCTGGCTCAAAGCCGCTGATCTGGAAGATAGCTGCTTGCTGTACTTCGATCAGAAAGGCTGTTTCATCTTCTGTCTTAACGGTCACAGTCAGTGTTAGGTTCACTTCGTAGTGATCATCGCCCAGTACACGGCTAGCCGAATTAACATCTAGACCAACCTGTGGCTGCCAAGCTTTGTTGAAAATTTCTGGGCCAGCAGGTGTTTCAAGTGATGCGTCTTTTAGGTAGACACGTTTCATACCAAACTGTGGTGCTGGTTGCTGATTCTCTTCAGACATGTTGCTTCCTTACTTTTAATCGTTCTAATTATTCGCCGGCGTTGTTTGCCAGCAGTCCGTCCAGTTCACCATTGCGCTCAAGTGCGAACAGATCGTCGCATCCGCCAACGTGGTGCTCGCCGATAAAGATTTGAGGAACGGTACGTCGACCACTGCGTTCCATCATTTCAGCGCGTTTTGTTGGATCCTGATCTACGCTGATCTCGTTAAATGAAACACCTTTGTGATCAAGTAACATCTTTGCACGAGTGCAAAAACCGCATAGAGCTGAGCTGTAAATTTCTACTGTCATTTTGTTACCACTGGCATGCTTTGGTGGCGCCACTCAGAGATGCCTCCGGTAAGACGCATCGCCTGTGTGAATCCAGCCGATTTCATTTTGCGACACGCGGTGCCCGCTGTCTGACCCATGTTACACACTACAATGATCGGCTTCTCTTTGTACTGATCCAACTCAGTCATGCGGCGATCGAAATCAGCCAGTGGAATGTTGATCGAGTTAGTCAGGTGGCCAGTGCTGAAATCTTTGTGCGCTCGGATATCAAGAACAACAGCATCTTCTTTATTGATTAGGCGCGTTGCTTCAGCCGCCGTCACTGATTTACCGCCTTTCATACGCTCAGTAAAGATCAGCATGGCTAGGGTAAATGCCCAAGCAACAACCATCATGGTGTGATTGCCGATAAATTCGATTACGTTTTCCATTTCAGACCTGTGTATGCAATAAAAATTAATGCGCGAAAGTATACATTGCAGAGCCTCAAGGGATAAGGGGGCTGACTGAAAAATCACCAATGTTTAATGGTTTTAACGGGCCTCAACGGTTAAAATCTCTATCAATCTAAAGTCTTATAACCGGAATATTCATAACTATGAGTGATATGCGCACCCCAAGAGCGCTTCTTATCCTAGATGGGTACGGAGTCGAAGCCACTGAATCATCAGCTGTAGCCGCTGCTAATACGCCTGTTTGGGATGGTCTATTGGCCAATAATCCAAACTCACGTATTCAAACATCGGGCATGGCCGTGGGCCTTCCAGATGGTCAGATGGGCAACTCCGAAGTAGGGCACATGAATATCGGTGCAGGCCGAACGGTTTACCAAAACCTGACACGTATTTCCAAAGCGATTGCCGATGGTGACTTCTTCGAGAACAGCGCGCTGGTTAACGCGATGGATGCCGCGATTGCAAAGGGTAATGCGGTGCATATTACTGGCTTGTTATCCCCTGGCGGTGTTCACAGCCACGAAGATCATATTGTTGCGTTGGCTAAAATGGCCGTTCAACGCGGTGCGAAGCAGGTTTACCTACACGCTATTTTGGATGGTCGTGATATGCCGCCTCGCTCTGCAGAGCCGTCTATTGCCGCTGCTGAGAAGGCGTTTGCAGATCTGGGCGTAGGCGCCATCGCTACCGTTGTCGGTCGTTACTACGCAATGGATCGTGATAACCGTTGGGATCGTGTGCAGACGGCATACGATGCCATGACAATGGGTAAAGGTGTTCAAACGGCTGCGTCCGCTCAAGAGGCGCTCTCTGCTGCTTACGCTCGTGATGAGAACGATGAGTTTGTCGCGGCCACCGTGATTACTGACGCATCGGGTGCGCCAGTGGGTACGATCAATGATGGTGATACTCTAATCTGTGCTAATTTCCGCCCGGACCGTGCTCGTGAAATTACGCGTGCCTTTGTTCTGGATGATTCATTCGATGGTTTTGAACGCGCTAAACGCCCAGCACTTGCTGACTTTGTCATGCTGACCGAATATGCAGCGGATATCCCGGCCTCTTGTGCCTACCCTCCTCAAAAGATCAGTAATGATTTGGGTGAGTACCTTTCGGGTATGGGTAAAACTCAGTTGCGTATCTCTGAAACCGAGAAGTATGCACACGTCACCTTCTTCTTTAACGGTGGTCAGGAAGAGGTCTACCCAGGTGAAGAGCGCATCTTGGTGCCCTCTCCCGATGTGGCTACTTACGATTTGAAACCTGAAATGAGCTTACCAGAGGTGAGTGAGAAACTCTGTGAGGCTATACGAAGCCGTCAATACGATCTGATTGTCTGCAACTTCGCCAATGGTGATATGGTCGGTCATACCGGTAAATTTGATGCAGCGGTTAAAGCCTGTGAAGCGGTCGACGAAGCGCTTGCTAAGGTGCTGGCGGCGATGGCAGAAGTGGACGGTGAGACACTGATCACAGCCGATCACGGTAACGTTGAGTTGATGGTCGATCCAAACTCAGGACAGCCTCATACATCTCATACCAACTGGCCAGTCGCTTTGATCTACGATGGTCCTCGTAAAGCGTCGCTAACCCTAGCGGATGGCGCGCTATGTGATCTGGCACCGACGCTGCTGGATCTAATGGATATTGATAAGCCGTCTGAAATGACCGGTTCTAGCTTGGCGTCACTCTAATCCGTGTTGCGCCACTGGCTGTTACTTTGCCTCTTCTGTAGTTCCCCCGTATTGGCGGGAACAGCGGAAGAGACAGAGAAGAAAATCAAACAGCTGACTGCACAGATGCAGTCACTGCAAAAAAGTGTCGCTAAAAAACAGTGCGACCAGCAAGCGCTTCAGAAAAAACTTCGTGAAGATGAGCGTAAAATTGCTGAAATATCCTCGAAAAAACGCGAAGTGTCGCTATCTATCAATAAACTAACCGGTCGAGCGAATACGCTAACCAGTGATCAGACTCGTTTAAAACAGGCGGTCGAAAAAGAGCGCGCATTGTTAATCTCACTGCTACAAGAGCAGTACCGTAAAGGTCGTCAGCCAAGACTGAAAATGATTTTGAGTGGTACAGAGCCACAGACGGTTGATCGCATGCTGCGCTACTACGATCATCTCAGCGATGTTTTAAAAACGCGAGTGACTAACTACCAAAGGCTATTAGGTGACTTTGATCAGAATCGCGCCGACCTCAGTGCGACAGAGTCGCAACTAGTGTCTGAAAAGCAGGCTCTGGTTCAGCAGGAAAATCGCTTAAAACAAGCCTACCAGCAGCGCTTAAAAACCTTGGATGAGATCAAGCGAGACATCGGTAGTGAGAAAAATCAGTTGGCCAAACTCGAGCAAGATCGCAAACAGCTTGAGTCTCTACTCGTTGAGATAGAGCAGTCGCTCAAAGATAACTTCGTCGATATCGACACGCCGCAAATTTCCAAGCGCAAAGGGAAGTTAGATTGGCCGGTGTCGGGTAAGTTGGCACTTAAATACGGCAGTAAAAAGAGCACGCTCTCGACCGATGGTATCTTCATCAGTTCCGATTCAGGTAAGGCTGTTAGAGTGGTTCATCCAGGTCGTGTTGTCTTTTCTGAATGGTTAAGAGGCTATGGGCTGTTGATTATTGTGGATCATGGGGATGACTACCTCAGCCTCTATGGTCACAATCAGAGTCTATTGCGTAACACAGGTGATTGGGTGCAAGCAGGCGAGACCATATCACTCACCGGTAGCAGTGGTGGCTATGATCAGACGGGTCTCTACTTCTCATTACGTCATAATGGTAAGAGTTTTAACCCGGTTCCCTGGCTAAATAAAAAGAGATAATTCGAATCAGTGATAGGTGGTTTTATGTTGTTCCGTTCCGTTAGCTTTCTACTCCTTTCAAGCCTCTTATCATTGAACGTCTTTGCCTACCCGACAGAACAGACCAGTGAAGAGTCCTCCGAGAATCAGTTGCCTCTTGATGAGTTGCGCCGTTTTGCGGAGGTGTTTAGCAGTATCAAAAAGAGTTACGTCGAGCCTGTTACCGATCAGCAGTTATTAGAAGATGCCATTGCTGGCATGGTACGTGGCTTAGATCCGCACTCGGACTACTTAATTAAAGAGGCGTTCGATAACCTGCAAGAACACACGAACGGTGAGTTCGGTGGATTGGGCATCGAAGTTGGCATGAAGGATGGCTTTGTTCATGTCATTACGCCGCTGGACGATACCCCTGCTCAAGAGGCCGGTATCAAAGCGGGTGACCTAATTACTAAATTGGGTGATACGCCGGTTCAAGGTATGTCTCTCAGTGACGCTGTGAAATTGATGCGCGGCAAAATTGGTGAGTCGATTCGCATCACCATCATGCGTGAAGGCGTCGATGCTCCTTTTGAAGTTGAGTTGGTTCGTGCAGCAATCAAGATTCGAAGCGTCAGAAGCCGCCTGTTAGAGCCTGGCTTTGGGTATGTGCGTATCAGCGAGTTTCAAGCCAATACAGGTCAGGATCTGTTAGATGCTCTGGCTAAGCTGCAAAAAGATGAGGCGCTTAAAGGGCTTGTCTTGGATCTGCGAAATAACCCTGGTGGCGTGCTTCAGGCGGCTGTTGCGGTGTCGGATGCATTTTTGGATGAAGGTCTGATTGTCTATACAGAGGGGCGTATTGCTCGATCTGAGTTGGAGTTTAATGCCACGGATGATGTGGCGATCGGTAATGTGCCGTTAATCGTGCTGATTAATGGCGGGTCCGCTTCAGCATCAGAGATCGTCGCAGGGGCTCTGCAGGATCAAAAACGTGCCGTAATTATGGGAACCCAGAGTTTTGGTAAAGGCTCGGTACAAACGGTTGTTCCGCTGTCAGAAGATCGTGCTGTTAAAATTACGACGGCACGCTACTTTACACCCAATGGACGATCCATTCAGGCGCAGGGTATCAGTCCTGATGTGGTGGTCGAAGACCTACAGCTGGATCGCAAAGCCCCTAATCTAGATCAGGTACGCGAAGTGGATTTGGCAGGTCACCTTGAGAACGAGTCAGAAGAGACAGTTCAATCCTCAGTGCAGTCCGATTTAGCCGGTGATGACTTCCAGCTCTATCAAGCGCTGACTATGCTCAAAGCGTTGAACATCCTTAATCGATGATTGATCAGTGATGAAGGTTCGAAATTTAGGTTGTTCAGGAGGCTTGGCAGAGGGGCTGTTCACCACCAGCTTTTTATTGGATGAGCGCACACTCTTAGATGGGGGCACTGGGGTTGGTCTCCTTAGCTTAGCGCAGATGAACCAAATCGAAACGGTGCTGCTGACCCATGCCCACATGGATCACATAGCGGGCGTCGCCATGATGCTCGCTTCTCTTTCTGAGCATCGTCACAAGCCAATTATCTTAGCGGCACCTAAAGAGGTGTTAGAGGCGGTTAAGGCGCATATATTGAACTGGGTGATCTGGCCAGACTTTTCAAAAATACCCAACGAGCAGACCCCGGTTCTTGAATATCTTGAGCTAGAGCCCTTACAAAGATTGGAGTTAAACGGCTATCAGGTGATGCCGATTCCTCTGTCGCATACAGTGCCGAGTTTTGCCTACCGGATCAGCAAAGGAGAGGGTGCTTTCTGCTTTTTTGGTGATACCGGACCGACCGAGTTAGTGTGGCAAACCCTGAATCAGCAGCCGGTCTCAGATATCTTCATAGAGCTCTCCTACCGAAATGACTCTGCCGAACTGGCTGGAATCAGTAAGCACTATACATCGGTTACTTTGGCTGAGGATTTGGCCAAGTTAGACGAGCCCAGCAAGGTGCACATCATGCACCTAAAACCGGGTGTTGAAGATCAAATCATTGCAGAGTTTTCTGACCAGTCTAAATCACTGCCTCATAGCTTCGATCTCTGCCAGGAGATCGAAACCTTCAATATTTAACGCGTTGCATCGACCTTGCCGGTGCCACTGATTGGCCAACCGGCCACCGCTTGTGCAATCAGCAGCAAGACAAGCGTGAGCATCGGCAGTGTCCAAGTTTGTTGCCAGTCGTAAAGAGCGCCGATCAGACTCGGTGCGATGCTTGCGAGCAGATAACCGACCCCTTGGACCATGGCTGACAGAGCGGTTGCTTGGCGCATATCATGCGACTTCATCGCGATCAGAGCCAACGCAAGTGAGAGCGAAGCCCCACCATAGGTACCTAAACAAGCGACCCACAAGTAGCGACCTTCAATGGGCGCTAGCCATATTCCAAAAACGCCCACCAAGCCGATTAAGGTGATGATCGCGACAATGCTGCGTTGCGTTGGCAACTTAGCCGCTATCATCGGGGTTAGGAGTGCCGCCGGTATACCGATCATGGTGAAGATGGCGGTCATCAGCCCTGCTTCTGCATCACTTAACCCTGCATCCATAAAGATGCGTGGAAGCCAAGTCGCTAATACATAGAACTGAATAGACTGCAGTCCCATGAAAGAGGCCAAAGACCAAGCTCGTGGTAAACGCCAAACGCTGCTGCTGACACTGGTCGGTGCAGCCGGTTTAAACTTAACCCGCAACATCGGCAGCCAGACCAATAGAGCAATGATCGGCAAGATGGCCCAAACGATCATAGGCACATGCCAATCATTAAAGGCATCTCGCATCGGGATCGAGGAGTAGAAGCTAAACGCGGCCCCTGTGGTTAGCACCAGTGTATAGACACCGGTCAGTGAGCTCGCGTTCTCTGGGAAGAGTCCCTTAACCAATGATGGAATCAGTACATTCAAAATGGCGATGCCGGCCCCCAGTGCTAGCGTGCCAGAGACCATCATCCCGTAGTCGCCAAAGAGGCGTGCCGCTGCGCCTATGCCAAGAGTCAGCAGCGCCAGAGCCACCACTTTCATCGGTGCTAAACGGTTAGCAACCCAGGGCACGACCAGAGAGAATGAGGCAAAACAGAGCAGTGGCAGTGTCATCAAGAAGCCGAACGCGGCAGCTGAAATCCCAAGGTCAGTCCGAATATCTTCGACTAGTGGGCCGATAACGACTAGGCCGCCGCGAAGGTTGGCCGCGGCCAGCATCAAGGCAAAGATCGCCGCAAAAAAGCTGAGGCGATCTTTGAAGTAGTTGTTGCCCATCAGTTCGATGGGCTTCTGAAGAGACCGATCGACATGCGGGACCACTGTTCTGGCCAGAACTCAGTGGGGCGTTTCTTGAAGTCCGTTCTAACGTACTGGCGAATGCGACCTTCAGCCGTTGCCAAAATTAGGTTGGCGGTAGAGCCGGCTGGAAGTTGGGTGCGAATACCCTCTTTCAACTCGGCTTCGCGTAAGGTCTGTTTAATTTGCGTCTCGATACGCTCGAACAGTTGATTAATTTGACCGCGCAGACGCTCATTTTCGCCCGAAAGCGCATCACCACCGAGCAGTCGGCACATTCCTGGGTTGCGCTCTGAAAAGGCGAGTAGCAGGGTAATGATCTGCTCAACTTGACGAACGGCGCTGACATCGGATTGTGTGATGGTCTTAATGCGTGTGAATAGGGTCTGTTCGATAAATTCGATTAGCCCTTCAAACATGCGCGCTTTACTTGGGAAGTGGCGGTAGAGAGCCGCTTCTGATACCCCAACATCTTTTGCAAGGGCCGCCGTTGTAATACGTTGTCCTGGATTGACCTCCAGCATCTGGGCGAGTGCCTGGAGAATCTGGTCGCGTCGTGAAATTTTGGCCTCGCTCATGCTTCCACCTTCAACGATTTGTTAGAGATCAGAGTGCCGACACCTTCATCAGTGAAGATCTCCAGCATGCAGGAGTGCTCGACACGACCGTCGATGATGTGCGCTGAAGTCACGCCTGATTTTACCGCACTCAATGCACAGTCGATTTTAGGCAACATACCGCCGTAGATCGTGCCGTCGGCAATTAGAGCATCGACCTGTTGGGTTGAGAGGCCTGTTAACACTTCGCCCTCTTTGTCCATCAAACCTGCAATGTTGGTCAGTAGGATCAGTTTCTCTGCCTGAAGAACCTCTGCAATTTTACCCGCGACTAGGTCCGCATTGATGTTGTATGAGGCACCGTCAGCACCTACGCCGATTGGGGCGATGACTGGAATGATGTCCGAATCCACCAGCATCTCTAGAACGCTGACGTTAACACGCTCAACTTCACCGACGTGACCGATATCGATGATCTCAGGTGCTTCCATCTCAGGCGTCTTGTGTTTCACTTTCAGCTTACGTGCACGAAGCAGGTCGCCATCTTTACCGGTCAGGCCGATCGCTTTACCGCCGGCGGAGTTGATGAGGCCGACAATCTCTTTGTTGACCATGCCGCCGAGAACCATTTCAACCACATCCATGGTTGCCGTATCGGTGACACGCATGCCATTAATGAAGTGAGATTCGATCTTCAATTTGTCGAGTAGATCACCAATCTGCGGGCCACCACCGTGCACAACAATGGGGTTCAGGCCAATCAGTTTCAGCATAACGATGTCGCGTGCAAAGCTGGCTTTTAGCTTCTCATCGGTCATGGCGTTGCCGCCGTATTTAACGACGATGGTTTTACCGACGAAGCGTTGAATATAGGGAAGCGCTTCAGAAAGGACGGTGGCGGTCGAGATCGCTTGTTGGCGTGTTAATGGCATGGTGAAAAAACCTCTAAATCAAATATAAAAATTAGTGACGACCCGAAGAGCCAAAGCCGCCTTCGCCGCGATCCGTTTCAGTAAATTCTTCAACAAATTCAAAATCAGCTTGAACCACAGGAACCAAAACTAACTGTGCGATGCGCTCGCCTGGCTCAACTGTGAAAGTGGTTTGACCACGGTTCCAGCACGATACAAATAGCTGGCCCTGGTAGTCAGAATCGATCAAACCAACCAGGTTGCCAAGCACGATGCCGTGTTTATGTCCCAAGCCAGAACGTGGAAGAATCATCGCACAGAGGCTAGGGTCCTCAATAAAGATCGACATACCGGTTGGGATCAGTTCAGTTTGGCCTGGCTCTAGAGTCAGCGGTGCTTCAACACAGGCACGAAGATCCAGCCCCGCTGATCCAGTGGTGGCGTAAGTTGGCATGGGAATCGAGTCACCTAGGCGCTTATCTAGGATTTTTACTTGTAGCTTTTGCATATCAATCCATCAATTGTGAAATGTGTGAAATGAGTTGTTCGGCCAATTCGCTCTTACCGGCTTTGGGTAGAGGAAGCTCGCCGTTAGGTCCGACCAGAATGACTTCATTCTGATCAGCATTAAAACCAATATCGGCTTGCGAAACATCGTTAGCAATCACCAGATCCAGCCCTTTGCGAACCAGTTTGCTGCGAGCGTACTCAACAAGATTTTCAGTCTCAGCAGCGAAGCCAATCATCAGTGGGCGCTCAGGTTGCGCGGCAATGGTAGCGATGATGTCTGGATTCTTGGTTAATAGAATCTCCATCACCTCTTCGGCCCCTTTCTTGATCTTCTGCTCTGCGACCAGTTGCGGACGGTAATCGGCCACAGCGGCGGCGCCAATGAAGATGTCCGCCTGTTCTGACGCAATCAAAGCGGCTTCAAGCATCTGCTCTGCTGACTCGACATCAACGCGTCGAACCCCTTTTGGCGTTGGTAGTGATACAGGTCCCGCGATCAAGGTGACTTTGGCGCCCGCTTTAGCAGCTGCAGCAGCCAGCTCGAATCCCATTTTGCCTGAGCTGTGATTCGAGATGAAACGAACTGGGTCGATCGCTTCACGGGTAGGACCGGCGGTGATCACGACGCTCTTCTCATTGAGCGGACCGTTCGCGATGAGATTGGCGCAACTGGCTAGGATTTCAGTGGGCTCAATCATGCGACCAGGCCCCGTATCACCACAAGCTTGCTCACCCGAACCTGGGCCAAATATATTGACGCCTTGAGATAGTAACGTCTCTAAGTTCTGCTGGGTGCGAGGGTCACGCCACATAGCCTGGTTCATGGCTGGCGCTAACGCGATAGGGGCATCCGTCGCCAGACAGAGAGTGGTCAGCAAGTCGTTTGCCATGCCGCCTGCAAATCGAGCCATAAAGTCAGCCGTCGCTGGCGCTACGATGATGAGATCCGCCCAACGGGCCAGTTCAATATGCCCCATGCCCTGTTCAGCTTCCGGATCGAGCAGGGATTGATGCACAGGGTTGCCTGATAGCGCTTGCAGGGTCAGCGGGGTGATGAACTCGGCACCAGCGTCCGTTAGAACAACGCGTACATCCGCGCCGACTCCTTTGAATAGACGCGTCAATTCAGCTGCTTTATACGCTGCAATACCGCCAGTGATACCGATCAAAATGTGGCGGTTAGTAAGTCTATGCATACCTCGAAAGCCTTATAAACAGTGACAATGTTTAAATTGAATTATCTTCTATACTGGGATCAGAGTATAGCGAAATATCGTTCATCACAGGGAGGTGATATGAAAATTTTGGATTGGCCAAGTTCAGAGAGGCCGCGTGAGAGGCTATTACAACAGGGCGCATCGGCGCTGAGTGATGCTGAACTCCTGGCCGTTTTTGTAGGGCAGGGGTTACCGGGCTGCAATGCCGTCGATCTTGGCCGTCAATGGTTGGATCAAGCGGGTAGCTTAAATGCACTGCTCAATAGAGAGTGTGAAAGCTTTATCGATTTGGCCGGCGCCGGCCTTGCTCGGTACGTTCTGCTTCAGGCAGCTCTGGAGCTGGGGAAACGCTACCTAGCCAGTGAAATAGCACAACGTTCGGTGATCGAGAGTCCGGAATCGGTTAAGGCCTATCTTAGCCATGAGCTGGCCGGCGCCAGCCGAGAGCACTTCGGCTGTCTGTTTCTGGATGCACAGCATCGAGTGATTAAATGGCAGGTGCTCTTTTCTGGTACGTTAAATGCGGCTGCGGTCTACCCCAGAGTTATTGTTGAAGCGGCGCTGTCGCTCAACGCCTCAGCCATTATCCTCGCCCATAACCACCCCTCAGGCGTCTGCGAGCCCTCGATGGCCGATCAAACCATTACCCAAAGAATCTCAGAAGCGCTAGCTCTGATCGACATCAAAGTGCTCGATCATCTGATCATAGCGGGCAGCCAATCGATGAGCTTTGCAGAGCGGGGGCTGCTATAGGTCACGGTTTGCCTACGGTAATTCGTTCTTACGGGGTGGCGTTGTAGGAGCGAATTTGAGCGAAGCGAAAAACCGCGAAATCTAAAAACCGCGAACAAAACCGCAAAACCACGATCTCACATCACTCCTAAGATTGAACAAAAAACAGACAAAAAGGTGGCGTTTGGGGTGGTTCTTCTGTAATATCACGCGCCTCTGTCTCATTGGTACGGGATTTCTGTCTCGTTTTCGGACGCTCCGCCTGAGATTGCCAAGGTTTTCGTTATGAAAGTGGCATTCAATAAATATCTGACAGAGTAAAAGAAAACACTATTAACTGAGGTTTTAAAATGTCTCGAGTATGTATGGTTACTGGCAAATCCCCAGTAACAGGAAACAACGTTTCCCACTCACAACGTAAAACACGTCGTCGCTTCCTACCAAACCTGCACTGGCACCGTTTTTGGGTAGAGAGCGAAAACAAATTCGTTCGTCTACGCGTATCTTCTAAAGGTATGCGCATCATCGACAAGAAAGGCATCGACGCTGTTCTTGTTGACGTTCGTAAAAATGGCAACAAAGTCTAAGCATAAGGAGCTAAGTCATGGCTAAAGGCGCACGCGAAAAGATCCGACTAGTCTCTTCTGCAGGTACTGGTCACTTCTACACTACAGATAAGAACAAGCGTAACACTCCGGACAAATTCGAATTCAAGAAATACGATCCGGTTGTTCGTAAGCACGTTATCTACAAGGAAGCTAAAATCAAGTAATTGATACAGCATCCCAAAGATACCCGCATTCGGTTACACTGATGCGGGTATTTTTTTGCCTGCTATAAACTGGCTACGCAGCGCCGGTGACTGGCTTCAGCCTGTCATCCGCTATATCAGCGTATTCCAGTCTTAGTAGTGTAAAACAAAAGAGGATGACAGGCTGAAGCCAGTCACCCAAGCTACTATCAGAGTGCAATTTGTTGGATTGGGATTAATAGATGACAAGATCATGGATGAGTGTTGTACCTTTTGCATTTGTTCTGCTTTGGAGCACCGGCTTTATCGGTGCTCGATACGGTTTGCCCTATATTGAACCGTTTAACTACCTATTTATCCGTATGCTGTTCACGTTGGCGGTCTTCTTTTTATTGATTCAGATCTTCCGTGGACGTTGGCCGAGCTGGGATGTCGCTAAACATCAGTTGGTTACGGGATCGTTGATTCATGCAGGCTATTTGGGTGGCGTATTTGCAGCCATCAAGTTGGATATGCCGGCCGGTGTAACGGCGATTATTGTCGGTCTGCAGCCGCTACTGACCGCCTTTATCTCACAGATATGGCTCAAGTCGAAGTTGAGCCCTATGGGTTGGGTTGGGTTGTGGCTTGGCTTGATCGGCGTCGTGACAGTGCTCTGGTCAGGTGTGGCGGATGAGGAGATTACCCTTACGGCGGGAGCGATCACGGCCGCCTTGGTGGCACTCTTTGCGATCTCTATTGGCACCCTCTATCAGAAACGTTTTGGTGGGGGGGCGGATCTTCTTACTGGATCGTTCATTCAATACGTGATGACGGCGATTATCATGGGCGCTTTAACCTTCGCTTTTGAGACTCAAGAGGTGGTTTGGCACATTGAGTTAATTGGCGCGTTGACCTGGTTGGTGCTTGGTCTGTCGCTCTCTGCTATTTTGCTATTGATGTTGATGATTCGTGAAGGTGAGTCAGCCAAAGTAGCCAGCTATTTCTATCTTGTTCCGCCCGCAACAGCGCTAGAAGCTTGGTATCTGTTTGATGAGCGTCTGTCGATGCTAACCTTGGTGGGTGTGGCTGTGACGGTGCTAGGTGTCTTTTTAACCCAACGTGCGGCTAAGGTGAGTTAAGTGCCAGAGTTACCCGAAGTAGAGACAACACGACGAGGCATAGAGCCGCACATTGATCAGCAGCGTGTGGCCGATTTTGTGGTGCGTGAGCCTCGTTTGCGTTGGTCTGTGCCTAGTGAAATTCCTAAAAACATCGTTGAAAAAAAGGTTAATAGCGTCGAACGTCGAGGAAAATATATCCTGATACGTTTTGATGAGGGCGATCTCATGGTGCACTTGGGTATGTCAGGTAGCTTGAGAGTTCTTCCCAAAGGAACAGAACCGGCCAAACATGATCATGTGGATCTCGTGATGGAAAATGGCTTGTTGGTGCGCCTAACCGATCCTCGCCGTTTCGGTTCTGTGCTCTGGCAACCCAAAGGTGAGACGCACAAGTTATTGGAGAAGCTAGGCCCAGAGCCTCTGTCCGATGCATTTAACGTGGATTATCTGTTTAAGGCGTCACGTAATCGCTCTCTAGCCATCAAGCAGTTCATCATGACCTCTGAAGTCGTCGTCGGTGTTGGCAACATTTATGCTAATGAGTCTCTCTTTAGAGCGGGTATCGATCCGCGTAAGCCGGCGGGTAAGGTGTCAAAACAGCGTTATGAGCGTTTGGTCGGCGAGATTAAGAGCGTGCTTGAGTACGCCATCACGCGCGGTGGTACTACCTTAAGGGATTTCCTCTCCAGTGACGGCAAGCCAGGTTATTTTGCGCAAGAGCTCTCGGTCTACGGTCGAGGCGGTGAGGCCTGTAAATCCTGTGTCTCGACGCTTAAAGAGATTCGTCAGGGTCAACGGGCGACGGTATTTTGTCCTAGGTGTCAGCGTTAATGAGCTTTAGGCAGGCGTTCCCCGTTGAGACGGTAGAGCAGAAGGCTCGTCGTCAGGGGTTGGGTATTTCGGATGCGCTGACACATCGTGAAGTGTGGCGATTGGATGCCAGCATTAATGTCGAGATCTACCCTGTCTCGCACAGCGCCCCCAATATTCTGTTTCTCGCAGGGATCGGCACCTATGTCGAGCTCTATGCTGAATTAGCTGTAGCCCTTAATCAGCAGGGTTTTAATGTGATTGCGGTCGATCCTCCGGGACACGGCTACTCTGCAGGTAATCGCGGTCGATATACTGTTGAACAGTTCCAGCATCACCTTTCCCATGTGCTGAATGCCCTTGAATCCCGCTTTACCGGTCCATGGTCCGTCTATGGTTACTCGATAGGGGCTGTCACGGCGGTTGCGTTGGCTGAGCTAGATCAGCGCATTCAATCGGTGCTCTGTACCACGCTGCTGTTAGGGCAAGAGCCTCCCGATATGATGTATGCCTTGGGTTGGAGCTGGACTCGCTTCAGCGCTCTGTGGTTTCCCAATATGCGCCTGCCACTTAAGAGCTTTATCGATTTTGAGTCGCTTCTGGGTGATCACCCCGCAGGGCCCTACATCAATGACGATCCATTGATTATCTTTGACTACCCTCTGGCAACGCTTGCTTCACTGTTTACCCATCAAGCTGGGATTGCTGATTCGGTGTTCCCATTTACATTGATCAATCTGCAAGGTGATCATGATGAGGTGTTATCCAAAGAGTATGCGCTACGTGTGGCTAATAGGATTAAGCAGCCGATGCATTTGGAGTTCATTGAAGGGGCTGGGCATATGATGCCCTGGGATGATCCCGAGGATCTGGCGCATCGCATCGCATTGCTGTTGGGCAAATAGCAGGCAAAAAAATAGGGCGGCCACTCCATGGCACGCCCTGTTGGAAGACTTTCCTTGCAACCTAGTCGCGTCCTGCGATGTCCCTGTGTTGCTTTACTTCCATTGAAACCAATCCTTGGTCTCACCGGGTCAATCCATGACCTCAGTTATTCCGTGGTGCGTACTTTAGGGATTGAGATAGGGTTTGTATATAGTCATAACAGCTAAAAAGAGGTTATTTAGATATTATTTAGTTATATGTAAATAACCAAAGCCATTTTTGTGTCGATTTGTTGGTCGGCGGGTTAGTCTTGCCGCCATCTTGAGCGTTATACTTGTTAAAAATCATCTACTAATGAGGTGTCTCGTGGCATTCGATCCTAGCCAACGCATTTTTCCACTCACTCGCATGCGTCGTATGCGTGCTAGCACTTTCTCTCGTGATTTGATGCGTGAGAACCAGCTGACAGCCCAAGATCTGATCTACCCAATGTTTGTGATTGAGGGCGAAGGTGAGCGTGAAACGGTCCCCTCTATGCCGGGTGTTGAGCGACTCAGTATTGATCTGCTTGTTGATGCCTGTCAGGAAGCTTATGAACTAGGTATTCCTGCCGTGGCTCTATTCCCAGTCACACCTGCATCCGCTAAGTCTGAAATGGCCGAAGAGGCATTCAATCCAGAGGGTTTGGCACAGCGTGCCGTGCGAGCGATCAAAGCAAAATTACCAGAACTGGGTGTGATTACTGACGTTGCGTTGGATCCATTTACTACCCATGGACAGGACGGCATCATCGATGAAGAGGGTTACGTACTCAATGACATCACTGTTGATGTATTGGTGAAGCAGGCGCTCTCACACGCTGAAGCGGGCGCTGATGTGGTGGCCCCGAGTGATATGATGGATGGCCGTATTCAGGCGATCCGTGAAGCGCTAGAGGCCGGTGGTCATGTCAATACTCGCATCCTTGCCTACTCTGCCAAGTATGCAAGTGCTTACTACGGTCCTTTCCGTGACGCAGTAGGCTCTGCCGGTAATCTTGGCAAAGGCAATAAATACAGCTACCAGATGGACCCTGCTAACAGCGATGAAGCCCTGCACGAGGTTGCTCTCGATCTAGCTGAGGGTGCTGATATGGTGATGGTAAAACCGGGTATGCCCTATCTTGATATCGTGCGCCGTGTGAAAACTGAGCTACGTGTGCCTACCTATGCTTACCAAGTGAGCGGCGAATATGCGATGCACATGGCGGCGTTTCAAAATGGCTGGTTGGATGAGGAGTCGGTGATGATGGAGTCACTGCTGGCATTCAAACGAGCAGGTGCCGATGGCATCTTGACCTACTTTGCCGTTAAAGCGGCACGCCTGCTTAAATCGAAGGCTTAACCGCTGTTAAGTGATCTGCCTCTGTTGCGATTTGAAATCATCCAGCAGAGGCGCAAATCCGGCTTTGTAGTCCTGGTATCGACAGACAAAGCCACTCTCCCTCATCGCTCTGTTAGCGATGCGTTTATTCCCGCCACGCTGTATCGGCTCCTGATGATGGGCTGCCACGCCCAGTTGCTCTGCAAGCCACTTGGTAATCTCATGAATCGGTGCTGGGTGACCGTCGCTGGCTAAATAGAGTTCTTTCAGTGGTTGTTGGTCGATCGCTTTGCCAATTAAGTGCACAACAAAATCGGCCAAGTCGTCACTGTGTATACGATTGCTAAAATGAGTCGGCGTCTCTAACGCAATGGTTCCACTGAGGATGCGTTTTAGAAGGTGGGTACGGCCAGGGCCGTATATGCCGCTGCTGCGGATCAGGGTGCAAGCTGATCGCTGTTTAAACTGTGATTCGCCTTCCAAAAGTAGAACGGAGTGCGCCGTGTTAGGTTCAGCAGCGCTGAATTCATCAATCCACTCACCACGGTTTTGAGCATAGACGCCGGTTGAGCTAACCACAAAAGAGCGTATCGGTGCAGTTGGCAGTGCTTTTAATATGGCAGCCGGGGCATCGACGTATATCTGTCGGTAGTGCTCAATATCGCGTGATTTTGCGGCGGCCGAGAAGATGACGTAATCGACTTCTGGAAGGGGCGGGAGATTTTCAATTTCATAAAAGTCGCACGCTATTGGTTGTACGCCTTCCGATAGCTGGTCTATATTACGTCTAAGACCATAGACCTTATGTTGTTGACTGATGAGCTTGGTTGCAATGGTATTGCCCAAGTCACCACAGCCAATGATTAGAAAACGTTTCGACACGGTAGTGTTCTCCCTTTAGTCGTTAAAGATTACCAGAGGATCGAAAATGACGCTTACAGAACTTCGCTACATCGTCACGCTAGCTCGTGAACAGCACTTCGGCCATGCCGCCGAAAAATGCTTTGTCAGTCAGCCGACGCTCTCTATCGCCGTTAAAAAGCTGGAAGATGAGCTCGGTGTCGCGTTGTTTGAACGCAGTAAAAACGCCGTACGCGTGACGCCCATAGGTGACAAAGTAGTGCGTCAAGCACAGCGCGTATTAGAGCAGGCTGAAGCGATTAAAGAGCTCTCCCGTGAAGGTAAAGATCAGCTGGCTACCCCGTTACGTGTGGGTGCAATTTACACCATCGGTCCCTACCTTTTCCCTCGTCTAATTCCCGAAGTTCAGCAGATTGCACCGCAAATGCCTCTCTACATCGAGGAGAATTTGACCGAAGTTCTTCGAAGCAAAATACGCACTGGTGAGTTGGATGCGATCATCATCGCGTTGCCTTTCCATGAGCCCGATGTGCTGACTCGGGCGGTTTATGATGAGACCTTCAGTTTAATTACTCCAAAAGGGCATGAGCTGAGCAAAGCGGGCTCAGTGGACTCTCAGAAGTTGAACGAGCTGGATATGCTGCTGCTGGGTGAGGGGCACTGTTTCAGGGATCAGGTACTGGAGGCCTGCCCAAGCTTGAATCAGTCGTTCCATGATCAACACAGAGTCACTGAAGGCAGTTCACTAGAGACCATTCGTATGATGGTCGCCTCTGGCTTAGGAACCAGCGTGTTACCAGAGTCGGCTTTAGCGAATCACCCCTCCAATTCGTTGGTTGATATTGTGCCGTTCAATGATCCCAAACCGATGCGATCGGTTGCTGTTGCTTGGCGTGCCAGCTTCCCTCGTCCACAGGCGATTGATGTGTTGGTTGATGCCATCGCTAAGTGCCGAGCGTTGGATAGTTAACTGGCCGTGTCTTCTCAGGTAGCCCATCGAAAGGTCACTGAGCTAAAGGGTGTTGGCGCTGCGCTAGCGTCCAAACTTGGCAAGCTAGGTATTCATAACTTTCAGGATCTGCTGTTTCACTTGCCGTTGCGCTACCAAGATCGAACGCGCATCACTGCGATAGGAGCGATGCGCCCCGGTGATGAGGTGGTGGTTGAGGCGCGTGTAATCGCGTGTGACATCGTGATGGGGCGCCGCCGAAGCCTGGTCTGCCGTATTCAGGATGGCACTGGTACCCTAACTCTGCGTTTTTTCCACTTCAGCGCTGCGCAAAAGAGCGGCTTGATCAATGCGGATATTCGCTGTTTTGGCGAGGTGCGCCCTGGTGCAAATGGTTTAGAACTGATTCATCCCGAGTACAAGCTGATGAAGGGCGATGGCTTTGATCAGTTGGAAGAGACGCTGACCCCAATCTATCCATTGACTGAAGGTTTGACTCAACCGCGCCTTAGAAGCCTGGTAGGGCAGGCACTCTCCGCTTTGGGTTCTGAACCCTTAGATGAGTTGCTGCCGGATTCTGAGCTAGCGCGCAACCATTACCCCTCACTAACCGATGCCGTGCGCTTTCTTCACCAGCCTCCTGTTGGTGTGGATTTGGAGTCGCTACTTGAAGGGCAGCATCCAGCGCAGAGACGCTTAGCTTTCGAAGAGTTATTGGCACATAACCTATCGCTTCGCGTGGTACGTCATCAGATGCAGACGCAAGGTGCGCCAGCGCTGAAATCGACGGGTCGACTCACGCTGCCGTTTCTAGATCGGCTGCCTTTTTCACTTACAGAGGCTCAGCTTCGTGTGGCACGAGAGGTGGCCCGTGATATGGGGCGCCCTTTGCCGATGTTGCGGTTGGTGCAGGGTGATGTGGGCTCAGGTAAGACCATGATTGCTGTATTGGCCGCGTTACAAGCGGTTGAAAACGGCAAACAAGCGGCGGTTATGGCTCCGACAGAAATTCTGGCCGAACAGCATCTAATCAACTTTAAAAGTTGGCTGGAGCCGCTTGGGATTAAGGTCTCGTGGTTGGCGGGTAAGGTAAAAGGTAAAGCACGGGAAGCGGCATTAGCTGAGATCAGTGGTGGTGAGGCTCAGGTGGTTGTCGGAACCCACGCCCTGTTTCAAGATGAGGTCGCCTTCCATGATCTGGCGATGGTTGTGATTGATGAGCAGCATCGATTTGGCGTCGATCAGAGGCTAAGTTTGCGTGAAAAGGGGCGAAATGACGGTAAAATACCTCATCAGCTCATAATGACCGCTACCCCCATCCCTCGTACACTAGCAATGAGTGCTTACGCTGACCTGGACTGCTCCATCATCGATGAGCTACCACCGGGCCGAACGCCAGTGCAAACGGTCGTGATTGATGACAGTCGTCGCGATCGAGTGGTTGAGCGCGTTGAACAGAACTGCAAACAGGGCCTGCAGGCCTATTGGGTCTGTACGCTGGTAGAGGAGTCCGAAGCGCTGCAGTGTCAGGCAGCCGAAACGACTGCCGAAGAGCTGCGCGAGGCTCTGCCCGATCTTAGAATTGGTCTGGTGCATGGTCGTCTGAAACCGGCCGAAAAAGCGGATGTGATGGCGCAATTCAAAGCGCATGAGTTGGATCTTTTGGTGGCTACGACGGTGATTGAGGTCGGCGTAGACGTTCCGAATTCGAGTTTAATGATCATCGAGAACCCCGAACGACTGGGATTATCACAGTTGCATCAGTTACGCGGCCGTGTAGGTCGAGGGTCGCGAGAGAGTTTTTGTGTTTTGATGTATCATGCGCCTCTTTCGCAGCAGGGTCGCGACCGTTTGGCAATCATGCGTGAGACCAGTGACGGTTTCCGTATTGCAGAGCGTGATCTTGAGTTGCGAGGCGCGGGTGAGGTGTTAGGCACCCGCCAGACAGGCATGATGAGTTTCAGAATCGCCGATCTGCAACGTGACGCTGACATGCTCGACAGTGTCCAGCAGACAGCAGAGCGCATAGAGACATCAACAGAATTAACCCGTCAGCTGTGTGATCGATGGATCCTCAATGCTGATCAATACGCACAGGTTTAAGATGCAACCAACAGAGAGACAGCTTCAAATAGTACGCCAGCAGATCGGTCGCGAGCCTCGCGGTATCGAGGCGATAGCGGCACAAACCCCTAGTGGTGTGCCATTGGTGTTACAGATGCGAAGCCTGATCGATGATAAGCCTTTCCCAACCCTCTATTGGCTGAGCAGTAAGGATTTAAGTGTTGAGATCAGTCGTGTCGAGATGACGGGCTGGATTAAGCGTTTTGAGGAGGAGCTGCAAGAGGATGCAGAGCTTCGTGATACCTACATGGCGCAGCAGAAACACTACATGGAGCGCCGCTGGGAACTGATGCGTCCGGAGGACAGACAGCGAATCGAAACTCTTGGGTTCACTAAGATGTTCAACGAGGTAGGCATTGGCGGTATTGCTAACTGGGACAAAGTTCGTTGTCTGCACATGAACTACGCCTACCACTTGGTGGAGCCCAATGTGGTTGGCCAGCGTCTTGATCAAGAGTTTCAGATGAACGAGCTGGCGCCGGAGTTTTAGGTCAATCAGGCACAAAAAAACGCGACCCAAGGTCGCGTTTTTTTGTCTTTGAGTTCGATTAGCCAACCAGCTTCTCGTACTTGATCATCAGTTGCTCTTCAGTTTCAACGTGATCAGGATCTTTTGGAATACAGTCAACCGGACAAACCTCAACACACTGTGGCGTGTCGTAGTGGCCTACACACTCAGTACATTTACTTGGCTCGATCTCGTAGATCTCATCCCCTGGGCTGATCGCCTCGTTAGGACATTCTGGTTCACACACATCACAGTTGATGCATTCGTCGGTAATCATTAGTGCCATCGTGTCTACCTCACTCTAGGCTCAAATCTAAACTAGTTAGAAAAATGTCGTTTCAATGCCGCATCGACAGCCGGATGAACAAACTCTGTCACGTCTCCACCTAATGACGCGATTTCGCGAATCAGCGTCGATGAGATGTACGACAAGTGTTCAGCCGGTGTTAAAAACAGGCTCTCAGCTTGTGGAGCCAACTTTCGGTTCATATTGGCAAGCTGAAACTCATATTCAAAATCTGAAACCGCTCGCAAACCTCGTAAAATGACGTCGCATTGATGATCTTTCAAAAGATCGATCAGTAGGCTGTTAAAGCCAACCACTTCTACGTTGTCGAGGTGTGCCAAGGATTCGCGTGCAAGTTCTACTCGAACATCCAAATCCAGCAGGGGACGTTTTTTTGGGCTCTCTGCCACAGCTACTACAATCTGACCAAACAGTTTGGAGGCTCTCTCCACCAAATCTACATGGCCGTTCGTAATAGGATCAAACGTTCCTGGGTAAGCTACCCTTTTCATCCCAGCTACTCCTAATAGCGGTAATATTCCCGCGGATGGTAACGGAATTGCGTCAAGGCGACAAATTATAGGAGAAACTTTTAATAATTAATAGATATATTAAATTATTTATCTATAACTAAAATTAATTTCTTTTATACAAGCGGTAGCTGACGTCACCTGCCTGTTTGTCGCGATACAGTTGCCAGTTATCTGGAACTAATAGGGTACTTAGCGATCTCTCAGTCTCTATATATATCATCGATCCATCTGCAAGAACTTGATTTTCCTCAAGTAGCTGACAGATGCCTGAAACTAAGTCTTTGTTGAAGGGGGGGTCTAAGAAGACCAGGTCGTATCGAAATTCACTGCTCGCTTGCTGCAGGAGCCATTGAGTAGCGTCTGTTTCGAGCACTTCAGCGTTTTGTGCCTTCAGCTCTTGCAGATTGTGTTTAAGTGAATTGCAGACCAAGCGCGATGCATCAATTAGTGTGGCGTGAGCTGCACCGCGCGACAGCGCTTCAAACGCCAGCGCACCGCTGCCGCTAAACAGATCCAGGCATTTGGCTGCTGGTGTGTAAGCTTGTAACCAGTTGAATAGCGTTTCTCGAACCCGATCTGGTGTTGGGCGAAGTCCTTCGCTCTCTGGAAAGCTCAGTTTTCGTGAGCGCCAATCTCCGCCGATGATGCGAACGAACGACTCATTTGCTCGATTGTGAGGGGCGGGTTTGCTGTTTCTGTTGCGTCTAGGGCTCATGAAAAATGGTCTCTGCCAAAGCAGTTTTAGGTAAACAGAAATTTTAACCTCAGCTTAGGCTAATAGATAGGCTTTCACAGCGTCTGATGTGGTAGAATTCTGGACTTATATTTTGACTGTTTAGTTCCCTCTGATTAGGACTGTTTAGACTATGGAATCTCTCTACAACTGGATGCTTGATAACGGCTACGATCCAGCCATTATCCCTTACGTTGCGGCCGCTTTTGCCGTCGTCATTTTGATTGTGATGATGCGTTATCTGAAAGGGGATAAAACTGAGGCTATTCAGGGTTCTGATTCAGAAAAAAGCGTAGAAGAGAGCGTTACAGAGGCCCCCGTTGAAACACCATCGGTTGACGAAGCGCCCGTTGAAGAGCCGCCTATTGTTGAAGACACAGTCGAAAAGGTAGTTGAGCCTGTAGCTGCAGAAGAGATAGTTGAGCCAGAAGTTGTTGAGACCGAAGTGGAGGTTGAACAGACTCCTGCAGAGCCAGAGCCAGAGCCAGAGCCAGAGCCAGAGCCAGAGCCAGAGCCAGAGCCAGAGCCAGAGCCAGAGCCAGAGCCAGAGCCAACAAAAAGCTTCTTCGATCGTGTTAAATCCGGTCTAAGTCGCACGAAAGCCGGCCTGACTGAGCAGATTACAACCCTCTTCGCCGGTAACCCTGAGATCGATGAAGATCTTATGGAAGAGATCGAGACCTTGTTGCTGATGGCCGATATTGGCGTTGAGGCAACGACAGAGATTATCGAACGTTTAACCGATCGTGTAGAGCGTAAACAGCTCTCGGATGGCGACGCTCTGCAGGCGGCTCTGAAACAGGAGCTGGCCGAGCTATTAGAACCCGTTGATCAACCGCTTGAATTACAGAGTGACAAATCCCCAATGGTGATTCTGATGGTGGGTGTTAACGGTGTCGGTAAAACAACGACCATCGGTAAACTGGCCAAGAAGTATCAGGGTGAAGGTAAGTCGGTGATGTTAGCGGCGGGTGATACCTTCCGTGCCGCGGCGGTTGAACAGCTTCAGGTTTGGGGTGAGCGAAATAACGTCCCAGTGGTTGCTCAACATACCGGTGCAGACTCAGCCTCTGTTCTATTTGATGCGCTTGAGTCAGCTAAAGCGAAAAACGTTGATGTATTGATTGCAGATACAGCGGGTCGTTTGCAGAACAAAGATAACCTGATGCAAGAGTTACAGAAGGTTGTTCGTGTGATGCAGAAGTTAGATCCTTCGGCGCCACATGAAGTGATGTTGGTACTCGACGCGGGTACGGGTCAGAACGCCATCAGCCAGGCTAAAGAGTTCAAAGAGGCGGTGGGCGTGACGGGCATTACCCTAACGAAACTCGATGGCACAGCGAAGGGCGGTATTATCTTTGCCATCGCCAAACAGTTTGGTCTGCCTATTCGATTCATCGGTGTCGGTGAGCAAGCTGATGACCTACGTCCTTTTGAAGCGAAAGCTTTTGTTGAGGCGTTGTTCGACTAACTCCTATGGCGGCTATTCAATTCACTAACGTCAGTAAGCGCTATGACTCTGGTCAAGAGGCCCTAAGGTCTGTCGACTTTACATTGGAGTCGGGCGAGATGGCCTTTTTGACAGGCCACTCGGGAGCAGGGAAGAGTACCCTGTTAAAACTGCTGACGCGCGTTGAGCAACCTAGCCGTGGTGATGTGTGGGTCGGTGATCAAAATCTATCTGAATTGTCTCGCAGCGAGATTCCGCAATATCGCCGAACCCTCGGTGTGGTCTACCAGAATCATCGTCTGTTAGAAGATCGCACTGTTTACCAGAACATTGCACTTCCACTGCGTATCGCAGGCTATAACGAAGAGGATATTGGTCGTCGCGTACGCGCGGCACTCGATCGAGTAGGACTGTTGGAGTCAGAGCAGAAGCTCCCACAGGCGTTATCGAGTGGCGAGCAGCAGCGTATCGGTATTGCGCGTGCCATTGTTCATAAGCCTAGGGTGCTGATTGCCGACGAGCCGACCGGTAACCTCGACCCTAGACTCTCTCTCGACATCATGAGTCTATTCGAGCAGTTCAACCGCATTGGAACGACCGTCTTGATCGCGACCCATGATGTGGCGTTGATCAAGCGAATGCGTCATAGAGTGCTGATTTTAGATAAGGGGCGACTGCGTCATGTCCAGTAGTGAGACTCGATCACGCGGCGCCTCTGATATCAGCGTCAGCCGTTGGCAACGCGTTAAACACTGGGCGGTACAGCACCGTCTAGAGAGTGCCGATGCCGTTAAGCGTCTTCTACATAATCGACTGTCGACGCTGGTGACACTGCTGCTATTGGCGGTTGTACTCGCTGTGCCAACCTTTATGTATTCGCTGTTGGGTAATTTGAAACAGCTGACACCGGGTACTGACTTTGAGCCTCAGCTTGCACTCTATTTAAGCCCAGAACTCAAAGCCGACGAGTTAGATCGATTCAGCCGTTCACTCCTGCTGCGTGATGATCTACTTTCGGTTGAATTGATCAGTAGCGATGTAGGTGCCAGCGAGTTTAAAAGCCACTCTGAACTGGGTGAGCTGATCAACCTATTGGATGAGAATCCACTCCCAGCGGTTGTGCTCGCGACGCCGCGTGATCAAGATCCTGCGACCATGAAAGCACTGCGTGAAAGCATGGCAGCCTTGCCAGAGGTGGATGTCGCCGAGTTAGACGTAGAGTGGTTAGAGCGTCTCGAAGTGATTTTAGGCTCATTCTCCAGCATCAGTTTTGTGCTGGCGCTGTTATTGGGTATGACCGTGCTTCTGGTGATCGCTAACACCATTCGTACCATGATCAGCAGTCGCCAAGAGGAGATTGAGGTCAGTTTGTTGATAGGCGCTACCGCTGCTTGGGTGAGACGCCCATTCCTCTATGCAGGACTGCTGTACGGACACTTTGGTGCACTGTTGAGCCTAGTATTGGTTTACTTCTCACTGGCACTTGTCGAAGCGCCATTGGCTGAGTTAACAGAGCTCTATATTGGTCGTTTTGATCTTCAGGGACCTGATTTGTCATTAATCATGGCGCTGTTAGTGGGCGGGACTATACTAGGATGGATAGGGGCATTCATTGCTGTATCCAGACAGATGGGGCAGTTAAATCAAGGCTCTGATTGATCGGATTTAGCCGGATTTGCGTTTATCTGTCACTCTGGTATCTTTTTGGGTCCAGTGTTGGTAAATATTAGTAATTCCTAATGAACTTTTTTGCCAAAACTGGGTCTAACTAGACAGTTAAAACGATTTAAAACAGTGTAAAAAACGACAGTTTTTGAGGTTTAAAGAGAAATGGGCACTAGCTTGCAATTAGTTGAACATCTGACACCGGGGCGCGATCTTGACGCTTACGTTCAGAATGTCAGCACTATCCCTATCCTCACTCCAGAGGAAGAACGGGAGCTTGCCGAGCGTCTGCATTTTGAGCAAGACCTTGATGCGGCTCGCCAGTTGGTTATGTCACATCTGCGCTTTGTTGTGCACATTGCGCGCAGCTACAAAGGCTACGGCCTTCCTCTAGGTGATTTGATCCAAGAGGGTAACGTTGGTTTGATGAAAGCGGTTAAACGTTTTGATCCAACCGTCGGTGTTCGTCTAGTGAGCTTTGCCGTTCACTGGATCAAAGCCGAAATGCATGAATTCATTCTTCGCAACTGGCGTATTGTTAAAGTTGCGACGACCAAAGCTCAGCGTAAGCTGTTCTTTAACCTACGCTCACAGAAGAAGAGCCTAGGATGGATGAACAACGATGAAGTTGAAGCGATCGCAGAAGATCTAGGCGTTGATGCTGCAGTAGTGCGTCAGATGGAGGGTCGCATGGCCGCCACTGACATGGCCTTTGATGCGCCTGCTGCTGATGATTCCGAAGAGAGTGCGCCTGTTGCTCCGGCACTGTTCTTGGAAGACAAGTCTGCCGATCCAGCCGAGCTACTTGAAGAGCAGGATTGGGAAGATAACTCCAACCGTCAGTTGGCCGCAGCGATGGGCCAGTTGGACGAGCGCAGTCGAGACATCTTGGCACAGCGTTGGTTGCTTGATGAAAAAGCGACTTTGCATGAGTTGGCCGCTAAGTATGAGGTCTCTGCAGAGCGTATTCGTCAGCTTGAAAAGAACGCGATGAAGAAAATTAAAAACGCTTTAGTCGTTATCTAACGGATAAAAGTGTTGTGAAAAAGCCGCATTAGCGGCTTTTTTTGTGTATGCTTGCGGCCCAAATGAGGTGATGATGCACGCGAAACGTTTTTTGATGATTGGTGTGCTTTTAGCGATGTTTTCGGTGATTTTTGGCGCTTTTGGTGCCCATTTACTGAAAAATACCCTGTCAGCTGCTCGCTTTGAAACCTTCAGCACCGCTGTGGATTACCAGTTTTGGCAGGCTCTAGGTTTGATGGTGGTCGGTATTACCGGTTTTAAACTCAATAGTAAAAGCTGGCGCCTTGCTGGGTATTCGTTGTTGGCAGGGACGTTGATCTTCAGTGGCAGCCTCTACCTGCTAATCGCAACTGATACCGGTTGGTTAGGATCGATCACCCCCATCGGTGGTATATTAATGATTATTGGCTGGGCACTGTTTGCCTGGTCGTTACGAACCTTACGGATAGAACAATGAGTGACACAGAACAGCAGCGCCCACACCGTACGATTAGAAGTTTTGTCGTACGCGCTGGACGCATGACAGAAGGGCAAGAGCGTGCAATGAAAGAGAACTGGCCTCTGTATGGGCTAGAACTTGAAGATGGCATGGTCGACTTTAAAACTCTGTTTGGCGATGATCGCCCCGTCACTCTAGAGATCGGTTTTGGTATGGGCGCGTCGCTGGTAGAGATGGCGAGCCGCTCACCTGAGAAGGGCTTTATTGGAATCGAAGTGCATCCTCCCGGTGTTGGTCGTTTGTTAGCTGATGCACGTGCCGAAGGGGTCGACAATATTCGCGTCTATTGTGAAGATGCGATCGAGGTACTGGCACAGTGCATACCGGATGGCTCTTTGGCGGGTGTGCAGCTCTTCTTCCCAGACCCTTGGCATAAGAAGAAGCACAATAAACGCCGCATTGTACAACCTGAATTTGCTCAAACCATTCGTCAAAAGCTGGCGATTGGCGGTGTCTTCCATATGGCGACTGACTGGGAGCCCTACTCAGAGCATATGATGGAAGTGATGAGTGCAGCAGAGGGCTATCAAAACCAGATGGGCGAAGGTCAGTTTTCGCCACAGCCAGACTTCCGCCCTGTGACTAAGTTCCAAAAACGGGGTGAAAAGCTAGGTCACGGTGTTTGGGATCTGATGTTCGAGCGCGTCAACTAAGATGGACAATCAACCGAATAATCCACTGCACGGCGTTAAGTTGGCTGATGTTGTCGAGCGTCTTGTGGATCATTACGGCTGGGATGAGTTGGGCGAGCGGATCGATATTAACTGCTTTCAGATCGATCCATCCGTTAAGTCATCCCTAAAATTTTTACGCAAACAGCAGTGGGCTCGCGATAAGGTAGAGCAGCTCTACATTGATACCTTCTGCTGAATAGAGAGAGTTAATTATGAAATTGTTAGTCCGTAATTTGGATCGTTCAACCACAGAAGCTGAGATTAAAGAGCTCTTTGAAGGTTACGGTAGCGTTCAGTACTGCACCTTGGTGATGGACGAGAAAACGGGCTCATCGAAGGGCTTTGGGTTTGTTGAAATGCCTAAGCCAGGTGAAGCGAAAGCGGCGGTTAAAAATCTAAACCACACACTGGTTGGCCGTAATATGATTCGTGTAAAAAAAGCGGAAGAGAGAGCGGACTGATCGCTCGAGTCACTTCTCAACTTAATTAAGGAGCCGATATGACAGCAATACTCCTCTCAATACTCTCTTCGTTAATTGGTGTGTGGGTGTTGGTATGGTTAATTGGTAATCTGCTGTTTAAGAAAAAGAGCTCGCCGCAAAAAGAGCTCTTATCGCTACCATTAGCTTGGATGGTGGCCTCAATTGCTGGGGGTTACGCCATTGCTAACGGCGGTCCGCCACGCTTTGATGTGTCCCTGCTTCAGTACGGTATTGGCGCCTTTCTGCTGCTGATCTACTACGTCTCTGCCAGCTTTGCGAAAAAGCGCAGTAAAGATTCCGAGTAGTCATTGGGTGATCCAACGGGTTAAAGCTCACTTATAGAAGTTAACTCTTTAAGCTGAGATCGCCCATGCTGCCCAGTCAAAATGTACAGTGTCCCTATTGTTGGGAGATGATCGAGATTGTCTACGAGCCCGATGAGGCTGAGATGTTTGTCTGTGATTGTACGGTCTGTTGCCACCCCATCCACTTTTCTGTCTCAGTGGATGGGTATGGCGATTATTACATTACACCGCACTCAGAAGATGATTTCTGATCAGTCTTATTCGCGGCCTTTGTAAGACCGCTCCAACAGTGCGCCGACAGAGCTCCAACACTGGGTTGGAGCCTTATCGAGGATGAGGCGATAGATCAGTACTGGTTGATATCCTGATCACTCTTTTTATTGAACAGTGCGCGCAGAGCAATCAGCGTGATCACTGAGATAATACCGACGATCAGTAGCTCATCGATTACGCCAGAATCCAATAGGGTCGGGATCAGATTCAACTTAATCAATAGGCCCGTTAGGATTGACCCGATACCGAAGCTGATAGAGATGTAAGCGAGGTTCAACACCATCTCAATGATGATGAGCCCCAATCCAAGAATCAGCCAGCCGTTTCCGTTTGTAAAAAAATCCATCATTTACTCTTTAATCCGTCGCCAACGGTCTGTGCTAATAGCTCTAATGAGCCAATTGCTTTAGTGATGTCTGTCGGCATGATCACTGTTTTGCTGTTATCAGCTGCTGCAACCTCAGACAGTGCTGCAACCTGTTTCTGTAGAATATCGAAGTTGATCGCCGATTGCCCGCCGTTATTAATAGCATCGGCTATCATGCGCGTCTGCTCGGCGGTCGCTTCGGCTTTCACTTTTATCGCATAGGCATCTGCATCGGCCGCGACTCTTACCGCTTCAGCTTGCTTTTGTGCTTCGTAGAGTTGTGCCTCTGCATTCAGCTCCACAGAGCGTTTTTGGCCTTCTGCCTGCGCAACCTGTGCCCGACGCTGACGTTCTGCATTGAGTTGCTGACGTTGCGCCTCTTTGGTCTGCTCATCCACTTGAACATCGGTGATCTCAGTACGAGTAATCTCAATTCCCCAGACTTCAGCTGCTTTTTGCAGATTGGTCAGGATCTCTTCGTTCATCTGAGCGCGTGATGATTGCAGCTCATCAAGGTCCAGCTTGCCCGCTGCAGAGCGAACAATCGACTCGGCTGTCGTCTGAATGGCTTGATCGATGTTCTGAATACGGTAGACCGAGCGGGCCGCATCGGTAATACGGTAGAAGTTGGTCGCCTCTAGGATCACTTCAACGTTATCTTTGGTAATGACGCTGATCTCAAAGGCCGGTAGCTGGCGTTCAAGTATAGAGATGCGGTGACGCACTTGGTCGATCATAGGGACAATAAAGTTGATCCCTGCGTTCAGGGTTTTGGAGAACTTACCAAAACGTTCAACGACAAATACCTGTGACTGTGGAACAACCTTAACGGCAGACCAGGCGAGTACGAGGAAGAAGATTGCAAAAGCTAAGGTGACGATCATGCCGCCACTAAGGAATTCACCGTTCATTGATCACTCCAAATTGATACTGTTTTACTTAGCATAGTACATAGATTCAGATTAATCTTTGATGGAAAGCTTTAAGATTCGTTTTGGTGCCTGAGTGCATTTATCGCGGCCTTTTTAAGACCGCTCCAACAGAGCGCCAATAGTTCTCCAACACTGGGTTGGAGCCTTATCGAAGATGAGGCGATTGCTCTCTATTGTTGCTGTAGAGACCACATACCAGCATAAACGCCCTGTTGGGCAAGGAGTTCTGTGTGAGTACCCTGTTCCACCACTTCGCCTTTGCGCATCACTAGGATGTTATCGGCATCGATAATCGTCGACAGACGGTGCGCGATCACCAAACTCGTATGGTTTTTCGAGAGTGATGCAAAGGCGTGAAGGATCGCCTGCTCATTGTCGCTATCCAACGCTGAGGTCGCTTCATCAAAGAGCAAAATGGGTGGGCGTTTCAGAATCACGCGGGCAATCGCAATGCGTTGTTTTTCACCGCCAGAGACTTTTAGGCCACGTTCGCCAACCAGGGTATCCACCCCCTCAGGGAGTGCTGCAATGAAGTCGTTGAGGTTGGCCAGTTCAATCGCTTTGAGCACCTCTTCTCTGCTTGAACCTGGGCGTCCATAAGCCACGTTGTTGTAGATCGTATCGTTAAACAGGACGGTATCCTGCGGAACCACACCAATCGCTTGTCGTAATGAGTGCTGAGTCACTTGGTCGATCGGCTGGCCATCAATGCTGATCTGCCCCGACTGAACATCATAGAATCGAAACAGCAGTCGCGCTAAGGTCGATTTGCCCGATCCACTTGGCCCGACGATGGCGACCTTTTTGCCTGCTTCTATTTTGAAGCTGACACTCTTCAAAATTTGACGGTCGGGGTGGTAAGCAAAATTGACGGAGTCAAAGCAAATGGCGCCCCCTTGAGTTCTCAAGTCGGTTGCATCGGGGCGGTCGACAATCTTAGGCTGCTTCTTCAACAACCCAAACATATTCTCAATGTCGGTCAGGGCTTTGCGCACTTCACGGTAGACCATGCCAAGGAAATTAAGCGGCATGAATAGCTGTAAGATGTAGGCATTAATCATGACTAACGAACCCAGGGTCATGGCTCCGCTCGCGACATCCTCTGCGGCCAGCCAGAGCATTAAGATGATCCCTAGCGAGATGATGAATGCCTGACCGCTGTTCAGAATCATCAACGTCATGCGCGTTTTTAAACGAGCCGTTTCCCAGCTGGCTAGGTTTTTATCGTACTGGCTAGCCTCATACTCCTCATTGCCAAAGTATTTCACGGTCTCATAGTTGAGCAGGCTATCAATGGCTCGTGTATTGGCTTGAGAGTCGAGTTGATTGGTTTCGCGCACGTAGCGGTTGCGCCATTCGGTAGTGAGTATGGTGAAGTAGATGTAGATGCCGACGCAGACCACAACCACCAATGCGTACCAGACACTGAAGTTGAACAGCAAAATGGCCGCAACGAGGCTGATCTCAATCAGCGTTGGTACGATGTTAAAGACCATCATCCGCATCAAAAAGCTGAAGCCATTACTGCCACGGTCAATGTCGCGAGAGATACCACCGGTCTGCCGAGAGAGATGGAAATCCAACTCTAATGAATGGAGGTGGCGAAAGACTTTGAGCACCATTCGTCGCATCGCTCTCTCTGTGACTCGGCTAAACACCGCATCGCGAGCTTCTGCAAAGAAGACCGAGCCAAAGCGGAGCATCCCATAAGCTACGACCATCGCAATGGGTACTGTAATCAATGGATTCAGAGAAGCATCTAGACCATCAACGATCTGTTTCAAAGCCAGCGGCATGGCAACCACGGCAAGCTTGGCGGAGATCAACAAGATAAATGCGACCGCCATGCGACGGCGATACTCCCATAAGTAAGGCCAGATCATTTTAATGACCGACCAAGCCTCGCTCATGCCGACAGTGTTGCTGCTATTGGAGTCGCTCTTGTAGTGCCGGCCGCCGCCGTGTCGTGACATATTGAGTCTCTGATCAGTAGTTGATGCTAACTTTGCCAGCGGCAGTTACCGCCTTCTCGATAGCCGCTTCAACACTGTCAGCCTGACAGAGGGCCACGCCTAAACGGCGACTTCCAGCGATTTCGGGTTTTCCGAATAGACGCAGTTGAGTGTCGTGATCACTTAGAGCCTCTTTAACCCCGTCAAACTGAATATTCGTAGAGTGCCCATCACCCAAAATGACCGCCGATGCCGACGCGCCAAGCTGGCGAATGTTACCGATAGGGAAGCCAAGAATCGCACGGGCATGCAACGCAAATTCAGAGAGGTTTTGGGAAACCAGAGTGACCAATCCCGTATCGTGTGGTCGGGGTGACACTTCGCTGAAGTAGACCTCATCGCCTTTGATAAACAGCTCGACACCGTAAATGCCAAAACCCGCTAGGTTCTCGACCACTTTGCGAGCAGTCTCCTGTGAGCGTTGTAGAGCAAGCTCCGACATCGCTTGTGGCTGCCAAGATTCGCGATAGTCACCTCCCTCCTGACGGTGACCAATCGGTGCACAGAAGTGGATGCCATCAACGGCATTAACCGTCAACAGTGTGATCTCGTAATCAAAATCGACAAACCCTTCAACGATGACACGGCCTTTCCCGGCACGGCCTCCCTCTTGAGCATATTGCCAGGCCGGTGCCACATCCGCTTCAGAACGAACCAACGACTGCCCTTTGCCGGATGAGCTCATGATCGGTTTCACGACACAGGGAATACCAATCTCTTTGATAGCCTCTTGATAGTCAGCCTCAGTATCTGCGAAGCGATAAGCTGAAGTCGGTACTCCTAGTGTTTCAGCCGCTAGGCGACGAATACCTTCACGATCCATTGTCAGACGCGCGGCACGTGCGGTAGGGACTACTTTGAATCCTTCGCTCTCAAGTTCTAGAAGTGTCTCGGTTGCTAAGGCTTCAATCTCAGGCACTATATAGTCCGGTTTTTCGCTCTGAACAACGGCACGCAGTGCATCACCATCTAGCATATTGATGACATGGCTTCGGTGAGCGACATGCATAGCAGGTGCGTTGGCGTAACGATCGACGGCAATCACCTCTAAACCCAAGCGCTGAAGTTCGATGACAACCTCTTTACCGAGTTCACCAGAACCCAACATCATGACGCGTGTTGCGCTGTTACAAAGAGCGGTACCTAACATTTTTGACTCCTAAAATTTTTACTCCATATTACCATGCTAACAGGAGATCTGAGAGGCTATTAGAATATCCCCAACTTTGATTCTGAATGCGCTAGACTTTACCTAAAATGGGATGGAATAGATAAGATGGCAGTCACAATTAACGAGACATCTTGGCCGCAGCTGCAGCGCTTAAGGTTTATTGAGCGTCAGCTGTTGTGGGAGCGTGAAGTCACCGCGCCTATGTTGGTTGGGGCCTTTGGTATTGCTCGCCCAGAGGCGCAAGAGGCGATTAATACCTACTGTGAGTTCGCGCCTGAAAATGTTCGCCCTTATTCGCCATCTGATCGCAGTTACAAACCCACACAAGGGTTTAAACCTAAGCTGATTCCAGATTCGGCTGACTCGTTGATCACCATCTCCCGCCTATCGACTCCGGCGAACCCCGACTTCTTCTCTGTACCCGTATTGAATCGATCGACTGCGCCCGGCGCGTTAGCCACTATTTTGGCAGGCATTGAGAATCGAAGCCGTATAGAGGCGGTCTATGTTTCGATGCAGAATCCAGAGGGTTCACTTCGATCGATTACACCCTGTGCCATCATCAGTGCCAGCAATCGATTGCATGTACGTGCCTATTGTTGGGAGCGACAAGCTTATCGTGACTTTGTGTTAAGTCGCTTCCGCGGTGCTCTGACTCTTAAAGAGGGTGGAGATGAGCTGCCGGTCGACAATGCGTGGAATGAATCACTCTCTGTTCGACTGGTCGTTAATGACGCGCTTACAGCGGCACAACAACGACTGGTCATCGATGATTTTGACCTGGAGCAGCTTGAAGCGTTTGAGATTCGTAAAGCGCTGATCGGTTACTTTTTGCAGGCGAATCTACTACCCACCAGTGAGTCAGAGCTTAATGAGGCCAAAACTCACCCTGAGCGCTTCCCCGTGTTAGCGGTTAGTAACTCAGGTGAGTCGGTCATTAGTTACGCGTTTTAAGCATCGATGCAGAGCTGGTGCTGCTCACCGAGCCCTTCGATGCCAATTCGCACCCTATCACCAGCCATAAGATACTTTTGGGGTGATTGACCCATACCGACACCAGGGGGAGTCCCCGTCATAATGACGTCGCCAGCTTCTAAGGTCATAAATTGGCTCAAATAGGCGACGATCGTTTTGACATCAAACACCATCGTATTGGTATTTCCGTCTTGGAAACGCTCACCGTTAATCTCTGTAAACATCCTTAGATTTTGCGGATCAACGATTTCATCTTTGGTCACTAAGTAGGGCCCGATAGGAGCAAAGCTGTCATGGGATTTCCCTTTGTCCCAGCTGCCTAAACGCTCAAGTTGAAAAGCTCGTTCGGATAGGTCGTTGGCAAGACAAAAGCCAGCAATATGATCCATCGATTGATCTTCTGAAATGTATTTTGTTTTTTTGCCAATGACGATGGCCAGCTCGACTTCCCAGTCTGTTTTATCGGCACCACGTGGAATTTGTATAGGGTCATTTGGGCCTGAAATCGCGCTGGTGGCTTTCATAAAGAGAACGGGTTCTGAAGGAAGCTCCATACCCGCTTCTGCAGCATGATCTGAGTAGTTCAAACCGATACAGACTACTTTGCCAACCTGACCAATACAGGGACCGACTCTTTCTGATGAGTCGATTATGGGAAGTGAATCGAGATCTACCGCTCTTAATCTCTCGAGCGCTTGATCAGATAATAGATCGCCGTTGATATCTGGAACAACAGAGGAGAGGTCTCGTATCTGTTGATCCTTATCCAGAATGGCAGGTCTCTCTTGTCCTATTGCGCCGACACGTAACAATTTCATTAGGAGCTCCTTATTGTTTAGGTCTAATTAACTATGAGGACTGAGTCAGGTCAAGAGAAACAAAAAAGGGAGCCGAAGCTCCCCACACTGCAACAGGTTCTAACCTATTGTTGGTTTCAAAAACTCATTCAGAGCCTGCAGTGGTGTCTCTTAGTGTTTGCCGCCTTTACCACCTTTGCCATGGCCGCCTTTGCCCTCACCAGAGTGCATGTTTTCGAACTTAGCGATCTGTTCTGCGGTCAGCAGCGATTTTATATCTTTGTGCATCTGGTCACGCATGCCATCACGCGCATTGGCTTTCATGTTTTCACGCTGCTCTGCCGTTAGGGTCGCTTGCATCTGTTCACGATCCGCATCACGTTTTGTGAACATAGCCAAAAGCTGTGATTGTTGATCGGCGGATAGATCTAGACGCTGAGTCAGTTTCTCTACGCGATCTTCAGCGCTTTTTGGGCCACCTTTACCGTCTGCGTGGGCGATACCGGCTAGCGCACCAAAAGTCATTGTGACAGCTGTAATTGAAGCGATGATTGTCTTTTTCATGTGAACTCTCCGTTCGTTGTTCGTTTCGATGTATCCATTATTGATGATGGCAATGCTAAGTTGGGTTGCGAGTTCGTAAAGTTGCGTAAAGTTTTGGGAGTTTGACGCAGCCAAGCGTAAACTGGGCCCAAATAGGAGTGAATATGAGCACACAAATACTGTTAGTTGATGACGATCTTGATCTGACGGACATGCTGGGTGAATACCTTGAGAATGAGGGGTTCTCAGTGACTCAAGCAGGGTCAGCAGAGCAGGCTATGGAGCTGTTTGATGCGGGTCGTCAGTTTGATCTCTGTGTGTTCGATATCATGATGCCTGGCCTATCTGGACTTGAGTTGCTGCAGCAGGTTCGTCCTAAGGTCTCTACACCTGTCATCATGTTGACCGGTAAAGGGGATGATATTGATCGCATCCTGGGACTAGAGATGGGGGCTGATGACTACCTGTCTAAACCGGCCAACCCGCGCGAGCTGCTGGCGCGTATTCGTGCCGTGTTACGCAGGTCTGTTCCCGTTAAAGAGGAGACTAACAAACAGACGCTTTCGGTTGGGGCAGTGAATCTTACCCCAGCTCGTCGAGTGGCTTGTGTTGATGAGATAGAGTTACAGCTAACCGCAGCTGAATTTAATGTGCTGGCTTTGTTGATGGAGCGTGCTGGGCAGGTCGCGTCAAAAGAGTGGCTGACCGAACAGGTACTGCACCGCAAATTAACGGCTTACGATCGATCGATCGATGTCCACGTCAGCCGTGTTAGACAGAAGCTTGAGCAGGCAAAGCCTGGCTTAGCCGAGATGATTAAAACAGTCCGTGGTGAAGGCTACCAGATGGTCGTTGGGGTGGAGGGTTAATGCGCTGGTATCAACATCTATTCTGGCGCATCTTCGGCGCCGTCTGGCTGGTCAGCACGCTTGGTATTCTTATCAGCTTGACCCTGTTCATCTCTGTCACTGATACTCCCGATCGCACCGAGAGCCAAAAGCAGAAAGCGACCATCATCGCAGAGCAGTTAATCTCCGATTATCAGTATGGGATGCAACGTAAAGAGCAGCGCCGACGTCTACCGCTTTGGATCTATGAGAAGCGATCCAATCAACTGATCTACTCGTCAGGTAGACGGTCACAACCCAAGGATGCAATGGTGACAGAGATCATCGCTGCTGATGGCACCCCATACCTCGTCTACTTCCCACCCGAACGAAATGAAGAGCTGTTTGAACGGATGTGGGGGTTCTTACTCTCCTTCCAAGTTTTGTGGGTCATTGCGGTCTCCTTTGGCAGCAGCCTTCTGGTCACGTGGTTAGTCGTCAGACCGATTAACGACTTGAAGGGGTTTGTTCGCCGCCTTCATCAACAGGGTAATTTAAGCAGTCGAGCAGAGGGTAAGCTCGTCAAGCGTGGCGATGAGCTCGGCCAGCTGGCTCGTGAGTTTAACCAGATGGTTGATTACGTTGAGCAGACGCTCGATAGCCAACGGCACCTTCTGCAGGATGTCTCGCATGAGTTACGAGCACCTTTAGCCCGTCTTCAGGCGGCCGCTGGTTTGGCAGAGCAGAAGTGGGGTGAGGATGATCGTACCCTGCAACGCATCAATAAAGAGTGCGTGAAATTAGATGGTTTGATCTCTGAAATACTGACACTGGCTCGCGCTAGAGATGCCGAAGCAACTGCACCAATTCTGGATGTGGCACTGCTGTGTCGGGATCTGGTTCAGGACGCTCGTGTCAGCGGTCCAGAGCATCAATTCGACCTGTCGCTTGCCGTCGCCGATGGAGCAACCATTCGAAGTGAGCCACTGAGTCGAGTCGTCAGCAATCTGTTGAATAACGCCATCAATCATACGCCAGAGGGTACGTTGATTAAGGTATCTGTCGCGACTGATAACGGCAGGCTAACGATTCGAGTGGTTGATAATGGGCCCGGATTACCAGAGTCGATTTTAGATTCGATTGGGCAGCCATTTAGACGTGGAGCTAACTCAGGTGGTTACGGTTTGGGTTTGAGTATCGTGACTCGAGCGACTGAACGCGTCGGTGGAGAGGTTCAGTTCAAAAACCTCTCGCCAACGGGGCTTCAAGTAGATATAAAAATGCCGCTAGCGAAATGATCGGTAGCGGCATTTTTGAAAAATATCGAAGCTTATAGCGCTTCTGAACCGGTCTCGCCAGTACGAATACGTACCACCTGCTCAACAGGCATAACGAAGATCTTACCATCACCGATCTTACCAGTATTGGCAGTCGAGCTGATCGCTTCAATGACTTGATCTAGCATGTCGTCGTCGATAGCGACTTCAATTTTTACCTTAGGAAGGAAGTCCACTACGTACTCTGCACCACGGTAAAGTTCTGTGTGACCTTTCTGGCGACCGAAGCCTTTAACTTCAGTCACAGTAACACCTTGGATACCAATGTCAGACAGTGCTTCGCGCACATCATCCAGTTTGAACGGTTTGATAACTGCCGATACCAGTTTCATAGTTTCTCCTTGTTGGATTGCGCAGGAGGCCTGTCCCAATCCGCTGTAAATTTTCATCCATTATGTACATGGATGGTTGAACCTTCAAGTTTCCTGATCAACCTGTTTGTCCAGAAACAAAAAAAACCCTACCTGGGGGTAGGGCTGAGAAGAGGGGTGTATCGCTACACCCCGGGTTTCAACAGAAACTGAGTTTCATTTTACTTACGTGAAGTGACGAACTCTGGGTACGCTTCCATACCACATTCAGAGATATCGACACCTTCGTACTCTTCCTCTTCAGTCACTCGGATGCCCATCACAGCTTTGATGATGCCCCAAACCACTAGGCTGACAACGAATACCCATACGAAGATTGTTAGGGCGCCGATGATCTGGCCAGAGAAAGTAGAACCGTCGTTTGTTACTGGTACTAGTAGTAGACCAAGAAGACCTACAACACCGTGTACAGAGATCGCACCGACAGGATCGTCAATTTTTAGTTTATCCAGCGTTAGGATAGAGAAGACAACCAGAACACCACCGATCGCACCGAAGATGTGAGCTTGTAGTGCAGAAGGGGTTGAAGGCTCTGCTGTGATCGCTACTAGACCTGCTAGTGCACCGTTAAGTGCCATTGTAAGGTCCGCTTTGCCGAACAGTAGACGCGCTGTGATTAGTGCTGCTACTACACCGCCAGCCGCAGCTGCGTTAGTGTTCATGAAGACAACGGCAACTGCGTTTGAGTTCTCAACGTCAGACGTTGCTAGAACCGAACCACCGTTGAAGCCGAACCAACCCATCCAAAGGATGAATGTGCCCAGTGTTGCCATTGGTAGGTTAGCACCAGGGATCGCATTGATCTCACCGTTCTTACCGTATTTGCCTTTACGTGCGCCAAGCATTAGGACACCTGCTAGTGCTGCTGCAGCACCTGCCATGTGGACGATACCTGAACCCGCGAAGTCAGAGAAACCAAGATCACCTAGAGTGTACATGCCGAATACAGCGTTGCCGCCCCAAGTCCAAGAACCTTCCATTGGGTAGATGAAGCCTGTCATCACAACCGCGAACGCTAGGAACGCCCATAGTTTCATACGTTCAGCCACTGCACCCGATACGATAGACATTGCTGTTGCAACGAATACCACCTGGAAGAAGAAGTCAGCTGATGGCGCGTAGGTCCACTCATCGGCAACACCGTCACCCGTGATGCTAGATAGGAAGTAGTCACCGCCGTACATGATCGCGTAACCGCAAACGAAGTACATGATGCAAGAGATCGCGAATAGCGCGATGTTCTTAGTTAGAATTTCAGTGGTGTTCTTAGAACGAACAAGACCTGCTTCTAGCATTGAGAAGCCTGCCGCCATCCACATAACCAGCGCACCACACACCAAGAAGTAGAAGGTATCGAGTGCGTACTTCAGCTGGGTAACATCACCAGCTGTTGTATTCAAAAGTTCTTCCATTGTTATGCCCTCCAATAAGGCCAAAAATCAAAACGTTATAGAGCTTCGTCGCCGGTCTCACCGGTACGGATGCGAACCACTTGTTCAAGCGCTGAAACAAAAATCTTACCGTCGCCAATTTTGCCGGTTTGCGCAGCATTGGTGATCGCTTCGATAACCTGATCTACGATCTCATCAGAGACAGCAGCGTCTAGGCGAACTTTAGGTAGGAAGTCCACAACATACTCTGCACCACGGTAGAGTTCGGTGTGGCCTTTTTGACGGCCAAAGCCTTTAACTTCAGTCACGGTGATACCTTGTACACCGATCTCTGATAGCGCTTCGCGCACGTCGTCAAGCTTGAATGGCTTAATTACGGCTGACACTAGTTTCATCAGATTTCTCCTTAATGTGAAAAGGGAGGATTAATTTTTTCCTGTGAACTCTATTTGCGAAACTTGTGCCAACTTTTAAAAATAACTTATAAAACATTGACTTATAAATTTTTCATGGGTCTCTTTACCGTTTTATCAACCTTTATAGTGCACGCCAGTATGCACCACAAAAGTGCATGCACTACTTTGGTGCGCCATATTGAGGCTAAAATAGTGATCATAGACGCTTGTCTTAAAAGGGTTCTGGTATAGTGCATCTATTGAGACGCATATCGATGTTAAAGGGGGCTGAGATGCTTGATCCTAAGATGTTTGAAAACCTAAGTCAGACGATGACCCAATTCCTTCAGGGTAACTCATCACTTCCAGGTCAGGAGGCGATGCAGCAGCAAATTAAAACTGTACTTCAATCAAGTTTTGCTAAACTGGATTTAGTCACTCGGGAGGAGTTTGACGCTCAGGCCGCTGTACTTCAGCGAACTCGAGAAAAATTAGAGCAGTTGGAAGCGATGGTTGCGGAGTTGGAGTCAAAAGAGTCCTAAATCAACGCTAGGCCAACTGCAGGACCCAAGGATGGCGTCATGGCATTGGCAACTCTATATAGCCGAGCTCAGCTCGGTATCGAGGCACCTCGCGTTCGCGTTGAGGTGCACCTTTCAGGAGGCTTACCCTCCTTTGCAATTGTGGGTTTGGCAGAAACCGCGGTGCGTGAAAGCCGCGAGCGTGTGCGCAGTGCACTGTTAAACGCCGGCTTTGAATACCCGCAACGACGAATCACCGTTAATTTATCACCGGCCGATCTCCCTAAAGAGGGCGGACGTTATGACCTAGCCATTGCGTTGGGCATTCTGTTGGCATCCAATCAGCTCAAAACAACTCACTTGCAACAGGCAGAGCTCTACTCAGAATTGGGCTTGGATGGCAAACTGCACCCTATTAGAGGTCTGTTCCCGGCCGCCTATGCCTGTGCTGAAGCGGGCGCGCTGATAATTATAGCACCCGACAATAGTCAAGAAGCCTCACTTGCGGGAGCTAAGCAGCAACTCTCAGCTAAGACGCTGTACGATCTATGTCAGGCGTTGAGTGCTGAAAAGCTACCTGAAATTGACCCTCAACCCCCAGTTCATCATCCGCCGAGTTACCCCGTAGATCTTTCAGAAGTTCGGGGACAACCGATGGCCCGTCGTGCCTTGGAAGTGGCCGCCAGTGGAATGCATAACCTGCTTTTGAGCGGCCCTCCGGGCAGTGGTAAAAGTATGTTGGCTCAAGCACTGCCATCGATCCTACCGCCACTTTCACAATCCAGTTGTATCGAAACGGCCAGTATCTATTCGGTCTCGGGTTTGCCGGTCGAGCGGTTGTTTCGGGGTGAACGGCCCTATAGAGCACCGCACCACAGTGCATCATCACGGGCGATGGTGGGGGGTGGATCTTCCCCTAGGCCGGGTGAGATCTCATTGGCGCATCAAGGGGTTCTATTTCTGGATGAGCTGCCAGAATTTCCCCGCTCTGTGCTGGAAGTTCTGCGAGAGCCCCTTGAAACCGGTGAGGTCAGTATTTCTAGAGTGGCGGGCACACTGACCTACCCTGCGCGATTCTCTTTGATGGCGGCGATGAATCCTTGCCCCTGCGGTTACTACGCTGATGGGACCGAGCGATGTCAGTGTTCGCAGGCTGCGATCGATCGATACCAGGGTCGAGTCTCTGGCCCATTGTTGGATCGATTTGATATGCGGTTGGCTTTGAGTGCGGTGCCCACAGAGGAGCTATTACTGGGCGAATCGCATGAGGAATGCTCTGATAGAGTCCGCAAGCGAGTTAGTCAGTGTCAGCAGCGCCAGTATGATCGGCAGGGCAAGCTCAACTCTGAGTTAACAGGCAGTGAAGTCCAAAAAGAGCTGAATGCTTCAGAGACATTATCAAAAGAGTTTATGGTGATAGCGACACGCTTACAGCTCTCCGCTAGGGCTTGTCACAGAGCGCTTCGCGTTGCTCGCACACTGGCGGATATGAATGCAGATCAGGCGATCGCAAACAGCCACATTATGGAGGCGCTCAGCTATCGACAGCTTTAACTGATGAGCAGATCTTGGGCTTGCTGATGTCAGGGTGTACACTGTGCGCCCTAATATCGAGTCTGCTCATCAAACATGTCACGTCTTAACCCCCGTCAGAAAGAAGCCGTCGAATACATCAGTGGTCCACTGCTGGTATTGGCTGGCGCTGGCTCAGGGAAAACCAGTGTCATCACGCGTAAAATTGCCTACCTCATTGAAGAGTGCGGCATTGAGGCGCGCCACATTGCGGCGGTCACCTTTACCAACAAAGCCTCGCGTGAGATGAAAGAGCGCGTCATGTCGCTGGTGGAGGGCAAGGCGGCACGCGGTTTGATTGTCTCAACCTTCCACAACCTTGGTCTAACCATCTTGCGCCGTGAGCATAAAGCGCTCGGAATGAAGCCAGGCTTTTCGTTGTTTGATGACCAAGACAGTCGCATCTTAATTCGAGATCTTCTAGTCCATCACGATGAGGACACGGATAAGATCAATGTCGTTCAGAGCCAAATCTCCTCTTGGAAGAATGAGATGATCACGCCTCAACAGGCTCTGGAGACTGTCTCAGAGCCGATCGACATTCTCTGCGCCAGAGCCTATGAGGCATATGAGCGCCACCTTCGTGCCTATAACGCGGTCGATTTTGATGATCTTATTTTGGTGCCTGTGCGGCTGTTTGATCAAAAGCCAGAGGTGTTAGAGCGTTGGCAAAACCGCATTCGCTACTTGTTAGTCGATGAGTACCAAGACACCAACTTGTCACAGTACCGTCTAGTTCGACAGCTGGTGGGGCATCGTACAGGTTTAACCGTCGTAGGTGATGATGATCAGTCGATCTACGCATGGCGTGGTGCTCGTCCAGAGAATCTGGCCCAACTGCAGCACGACTTTCCAAGTTTAAAACTAGTAAAGCTAGAGCAGAACTATCGCTCTACAAGCCGCATACTCAAGGCGGCTAACACCTTGATTGCGAACAACCCCCACGTGTTTGATAAGACGCTGTGGAGCGAAATGGGCATGGGTGATCCGCTGCGTCTGATACACCTACCCAGTGAAGATGCGGAGTGTGAGCGCATCGCGACCGAGATTCTGGAACGACACCTGCGAGAGCGCGCACCCTTTAAAGATTTTGCTGTGCTCTATCGTGGCAATCACCAAGCCAGGTTGCTCGAGATTAAAATGCAGAACTTTAAGGTGCCTTATAAGCTCAGCGGCGGCACCTCGTTCTTTGCTCGCGCCGAGATCAAAGATTTGATGGCCTACTTCAAAGTATTGATTAATCGCGATGACGATAACGCCTTTCTTCGCATCATCAACTTGCCGCGTCGAGAGATCGGGCCCACCACGTTGCAGCAGCTAGGTGAGTATGCGACCGAGCGACATATTAGTATGTTTGCAGCGGTTGATGAGTTGGGTATTGAACAGGTTATGAAGCCCAACGCGCTGGCTAGGCTGCGTGCCTTTACTGAGATGATAGAGCGTTTGCACTCGCTCTGTTTGGGGTCAGATCCCATTGGCGCAATTCGTGAACTGATCGCCGAAATTGGCTACGAAGAGTGGATTACTGCTAACGCATCTAGCGATATTGTCGCGGAAAAGCGTATTCAGAATGTCTGGTTCCTAGTCGACTCCCTTCGAGCCTCATTGGAGCGTATCCAAGAAGATGATCCAGATGCGGTTATTGAAGAGGCGATTGCGCGACTTGTGCTGCTCGACTTGCTCGAGCGCCAAGAGGAGGAGGATGACTCCGATCGGGTGCAGTTAATGACGCTGCACGCCTCGAAAGGATTGGAGTTCCCCCATGTCTATCTAATGGGCATGGAGGAGGATCTGTTACCGCACCGAAATAGCATCGAGTCGGATACCATCGAAGAGGAGCGACGTCTCGCTTATGTGGGCATTACACGAGCGCAGCGTACCTTAGCGATGACCTTAGCGAAGAAGCGTAAGCAGTTTGGAGAGTGGCAGAGTTGTGAACCGAGTCGATTCTTAGACGAACTGCCTGACGAGGACATTGAGCGTGAAGGGCATGGCGAAGTCGATCCAGAACGAAACCGAGTCAGAGGCAAACAGACCTTGGCTGGATTAAAAAATCTATTGGATGATTTCTGATAGTACAAATTAAAACAGCGCCTATTGGCGCTGTTTTTCATCGAGTATCGCTTATTGAGCGATCATGTACTCAATTGAAGCTTTGATCTCATCATCAGTACAGTCAGAACATGTACCGCGGGGAGGCATAGCGCCTATGCCATTAATTGCATTGCTGACCAAGGTGTCTAGACCTTTAGCATCTAAGCGTGCAGCCCATTCACCAGAGCCGATCTTAGGAGCGCCTAATACACCTGCACCATGACAAGAGTTACATGAAACCGCGACGATATCCGCTGCAGTTCGTGCGCCACCCGCTGGTGCAGCAGATGCTGATCCACAGCTTTCGTCACCTTGTAGACATACTTTACCAACGGGCATTAGACGTTCTGCGATGACATCTTCAGAAGTAACGGCTTGCGCTGAAAGAGCTGCAAAGGTTAGTCCTAGAGTACATAGTGCTGTTGAAGCCTTAGAAATGATTGCTTTCATTGGCTGCTCCTCTCTGTATTGAAGTCGGCTCTACTTGTTACCTTGTGGGTAACCTAGACCGAAGGCTAAAAATTCTGCGCGCATTATAACGATTATTAGTTTTATTCGAAATAACGCTATCTTTGGTTCTTATCGTTTAAAGATGTAAGGGGTGACTTTTGTGACAGGGTTTTGCTTGTTAGTATGAATCCATTCTTCACTATTTGAGATTTTGTGTGGCCACCTTAATTGTCAATGTTCAACTGTTTTTGTTGATAGCAGTTGTATGGGTTTTACAAACTCAAATTATCTATCCTATAGAGCGCACGTTATTGGATCCATCATGGGTAGAGGTCGCTAGCACGCTATTCTTACCGGCTGGGTTTAAAGTCATTATTGCCGTTATTATGGGCTGGATGGCGGCACCTGCTATCCTGTTCTCAACGATTTTCGGTATGTGGCTGCATACTGATGACCTTCTTTTTAGCTCGCAATTTGCAATCATATCGACGGTCTCTCTTTATATTCCAATCCTTTTGATCCGCTTCTTGAAAGGGGGAGGTCAGGGGGTGGATACGACTAAAGAATCAATGAGTCTGTTTAGAACGGCCGTGGTCGTGACCGTTATTGCAGCCATGCTTAACGCATTTTTCTCAACGGTGCTTTATGGAACTGCAGCGCCACTGGGAATATGGCTCCACTTCTTGATAGGCGATCTGCTAGGAACAATAACGGTGGTTGGATTAGTGGTGCTGTTTAGGCAGCCTATCTACCTCTGGATTGCACAAAGGCTGTCACGCTAGAAACAAAAAAGAGAGCCGAGGCTCTCTTTTTTGGGGTAGCTACTATGGTTTAACGGTTGTGAAACCGAGTGTTTCCCAATCCTGCATACCACCGCGGTACCACTTGATCTTGTCAGCTGGGTAACCGAAATCAAGCAGCGCTTTGATGTTGGTTGGCGATTGGCCACACCACATACCGTTACAGTACATCACTAGAGTTTTAGCCTTACCGTACTTCCATAGGCCATCAAACTCTTCACCACCGAAATCTTCCACGATGATCTCGCCGATAGAGATAGGGTCTGCCCCTTTACGTGTCGATAGCTTAGTCCATGGAATGTTTACAGCTCCAGGAATCATACCGCGAGCAGCCCAATCTGGGGTGCGTGAGTCAATGATAAGGATTGAGTCATCACCTGCTGAGACCGCTTCCATATAGCCGACCATCTCAACTTCACCAATGGTCTCAACACCGGGTGCCAGTACGATTGGCTGAATACAGAATGGCGGACAAGGGCGTGATGTCATTGCGAACGAAGGGTTCACGGTGTTTTTAGTATCTTGGTTACGCATGACAGTGACTTTTTGACCGTTATGCATGACCTCAGTCGACATTAGGCTGCCAGTGATACCCACAGGTTTGGTTGCTGCAGCCGACTCTTTTTTAGTTGCTGCAGAGTTACAGCCTGCCAGTGTAAGTGCGGCCAGTGACGCGATTAGAATTTTTTTCATTGGATCTTCCTTATTTTTGGGCAAAAAAAAGCGCAGTCGTTAACAACTACGCTTTTTTGTTCAACTAGGTATAAAACCCCAATTAAGGCTTAACAGTTGTTAGGCCAAGGTTTTCCCAGTTCTGCATACCACCACGGTACCACTTGATTTTGTGCGCTGGGTAGCCGAAGTCTAGAAGGGCTTTGATGTTAGTTGGCGACTGGCCACACCACATACCGTTACAGTACATTACTAGAGTTTTAGCGTTACCGAACTTCCAAAGACCGTCGAACTCTTCAGCACCGAAGGTGTCAGTGAAGATCTCACCAATAGAGATAGGGTCAGCACCTTTACGAGTTGATAGCGCTGTCCATGGTAGGTTGATCGCACCAGGAATCATGCCACGCGCAGCCCAGTCTGGTGTACGTGAGTCGATGATTAGGATTGAGTCGTCACCTGCAGACGCTTTCTCCATGTAGCCAATCATCTCTACTTCACCAATGGTTTCAACACCAGGTGCTAGTTTCATTGGCTGAATACAGAAAGGAGGACAAGGACGTGAAGTCAATGCGAATGATGGGTTAACAGTGTTCTGGTTGTCAGCGTTACGCTCAACCGTCACTTTGCTGCCATTGTGCATGACTTCGATCGACATTAGGTCGCCAGTGATGCCGACTGGTTTGTCGTCCGAGTGAGAGCCAGCCATTGAAAGGCTCGCCATTCCTGAAGCAACTACGCCTACTAGGCCCATTACAAGTGATTTACGGATCATATTTGATTCCTCAGTGATGTTTCTTTTTTTATAAGTTATTGAGTGTTGAACTTAATCACACTCGGGTTCTGGCTCACCCTCTGGTACACACAGTGAACCGTCATCGCAGTAGATGGATTTTGCTTCACCCTCATCAGCAGCCTGAACTGGTGATACAAATGCGAAAGCCATCATCAACGAAGTAAGGATTGCGGCTAGAAATTTGAAATTCATTTCTTTCTCCATTTTGTAGAAAAAACAAAACTGACTTATAACTTTTAGTCAGTTTTTTTATTTCTGTTAACACCTTAATTTGATATTTCTCAATTTTCAAAGTTTCAGGATAAAAATCGTAGATTAATTAGTAATTAAACGCTGTTACTAAGAAATATCAGTTATTTTCGACGTTGGTCGAACAAGGGAAGTTGTTTAGCATCATCTGAGTAATTGCCTCGGTCCCACTGTCGGGAATTTGGCGGTTCTGCCAATAGTCTAAATAGGCTGAATAGATAACGGCATCCGCATCGGGACGCATAGGAATCACAAAACAGTGACTAGAATTTGTGCTGTGCTTCAGTGCATCGGCCACGCCTAACACATACCCCTGAACGACCATCGACTCCTGTGATAAAGCTTCATAAATGTCACTTCCCGATATGAAGGTGTAGTTATCTGTATCGGCTAATACCGGTGCTGTTACAGACAGGGCCAAGAGCAAAGCGGTTATGTTTGTCATTTTTTCACTTATGAATCTGCGGTCTAAGTTGGTGAAGCCTGGTTCGATCGATACAATAGACGATCAATTAATCAGGATTACTCTAAGCCATGTTCAACGGTTCAGCAAAGCGACTCAATAAATTTATCAGTGAGAGTGGTATCTGCTCTCGACGAGAAGCCGACCGCTTTATTGAACAGGGTAATGTCTTTATTAACGGCAAACGGGCTCAGATTGGAGACCAAGTACACCCTGGAGATCAGGTTCGCGTCAATGGTCAGATGATCGACCCACCAGAGCCCGATGACTTCGTCTTTATAGCCCTAAATAAACCTGTAGGGATTGAATCGACTACAGAGAGCTCTCGCCCCAACAATATCGTTGATTTCGTAAATCACGGTGTGCGTATCTTCCCAATCGGCCGTCTAGATAAAGACTCTCAGGGTCTGATTTTTATGACCAATAATGGCGATTTGGTTAACAAAGTCCTGCGCGCGGGTAATAACCACGAGAAAGAGTATGTGGTCACGGTTAATAAACCGATCACTCCGGCGTTCATAGAAGGGATGGCGGGCGGAGTCCCCATTCTTGGCACAATGACCAAAAAGTGCCCCGTGAAAAAGCTAGATACTCGTGTGTTCAACATAACGCTTGTTCAAGGGCTTAACCGACAGATTCGCCGTATGTGTGAACACTTTGGCTATGAGGTCGTAAAGCTAGAGCGTACCCGCATTATGAACGTCGACCTGAAGGGCCTAGCGCTTGGCGATTGGCGAGATCTGACACAAAAAGAGTTAACAACACTGTTAAAATCAGTAGAGCACTCCTCGTCAGAGGCGAAGCCCGGAACACGCAAATCACGCAGCCCGAACCGATCAAAGCCCTCCCAATCCTCACACAAAAAAGGGCAAGCAAATCGTAATAGCCACGGAGAAGGTAAAAAAACCAATTCCAACGGACCAAAACGAAATGCGGCCGGCAAACCGATCGTGCGTAAACCAACGACTAAACATCCTGATCGAGGTCCAAAACGTGGTGGCGCTTCTAAAAATGGTAAGCCGTATAATGCGACGGGAGGTCGTGTCAGAAGGCGATAACCGATTAGACGGATATCTCCAATAAGTTATTCTAAATTCGCACTGCATAAGGAAGCACTATTAGCTGCTTCTCCTCAATTTCTTGTAACTCCAATCTCTTAATAAATTTTTAAGCTTGGTTTTATCTTCCTCACGGCAAGATCTCTTTCAAGTTGAGAAGTTTGAATGAACCTTTGGAGGATTCAATGAAAAAAGAGATCAGGGTTTGGGATCCATTAGTCCGTGTTTTTCACTGGACCCTCGTGTTGAGCTTCGCGATTGCTTGGGTCAGTGCAGATGAGTTTGATACCTTGCACTTCTGGGCCGGTTACACCATTGCCGCTTTGGTAGCCTTTCGTATTGTGTGGGGTGTTATAGGAACTCGCCATGCACGTTTCAGCGACTTTGTTTACCGCCTGAGCACTATTAAAACCTATCTAATCGATCTGGCTGCATTGCGTCCTAAACACTATGTGGGGCATAACCCTGCAGGTGGTTTAATGGTGATTATCCTGCTTCTCTCTCTTGGATTGCTCACATTTACAGGCATGGCTTCTGTAGCGCCAGATGGCATAGGGCCGCTTGCTGGCACTTGGGTAGAGTCGATTTCAGGGCACTGGATGGAAGACGTTCATGAGGCCGTTGCTAATCTTGTTCTAGCCTTTGTGTTGTTCCATATAGCCGGTGTTTTGGTGAGTAGTTTAGTCCATGGGGAAAACCTCGTACGGGCGATGATCAATGGGAAAAAAGAGATCGAGGAGAAGAGCGATGAGAATTAATAAATTAGCTATCGCACTGACCGGTTCACTCTTTGTAGTGGTTGCAAATGCAACCCCAGTGAGTGAACGCATGATTACGACATTCGAAGCGGCCAGCGGCAAAAGTGCTGATGCGGCAGCCGGCGAGGCTTTCTGGAACCGAGACTTTAACGGTAAGAGCTGTACAACCTGTCATGGGTCTGATGTGAAACAGGTAGGCCAGCATGCAAAAACCAAAAAGGCGATTGAGCCTCTAGCGCCAAGCGTAAATCCGGAGCGACTTACGCAGGATCATAAGATTAATAAGTGGTTCCTAAGGAACTGTAAATGGACGCTTGGCCGCGAGTGCACCCCAGCAGAGAAAGGAGACATCCTACTCTGGTTATCTAATCAATAAGAGCGAGATAGAAATATGAAACTTGGCATTAAAACGGTCCGTTGGATTGCGGGTACGACACTGCTTACCAGTGCTCTAGGGGTTGGAATGGTTGGTGTTGTTAATGTCGCCTCCGCTGATGAGGGCTGGAAAATCTTCGGTCATGATGACGACGATGAGTACGGTGAGCGTCGAAATGGCGCTTTAAAACAGACAGATAACTCGCCAGCACGCCAGCTCTATATTGATGAGTGTGCAGCCTGTCATATGGCCTATCCCACAGGATTTCTACCTGAGCGAAGTTGGCAGAAGATGATGGGTAATTTAGACAATCACTTTGGTGAAAATGCCGAGTTGGACCCTACATCACAACAAGCGATTACTCAGTATCTGGTTGATAATGCGGCTGAAAACAGTTCAAATCGAAGGGCACGTAAGTTTTTACGCAGCGTATCAGATAACGCTACACCACTGCGTATTACTGAGTTACGTTACTTTAAAAAGAAGCATGATGAGGTACCGGATCGTATGGTAACCGGTAATCCAGATGTTGGTAGTTTTAGCCAGTGTCAGGCTTGTCATGGGGATAGAGCAGAGCAGGGCTACTTTGATGACGACTCGGTTAATATTCCGAATCACGGCCGCTGGGATCATTAATCTCCTAGCACTTTCGTTGCCTTCTAATGCGGGAGATAACCTCTCACAGCGGGAGGCGAGGGAGTTGTTGGAGTCGGGTCATATCCTCTCACTTTCGGAACTACAGGACAGACACGCACAGACATTTATCGGCAAAATCTTAGATCTTGAGCTAGAACGCAAAGATGGCAAATTGATCTATGAATTTGAAGTTCTTGGTGGTGACGGGGAGGTGCGTGAGTACTATATCGACGCAGCTAGTGGTGAGCTTCTTGAAGAGAAGTTAGAGGATTAAGCATGCGCCTTCTGCTTATCGAAGATGACATCGAACTCATTAACCAGTTGAGACCCCAACTGCAAAAGTCGGGTTTTGCCGTTGAAGTAGCTCAAGATGGGGTGGATGGCGAATTTCTTGCGCTAGAGGAGTCATTCGACGGCATTATTCTCGACCTGGGGTTGCCTAAACGCCCAGGAATTGAGGTGCTATCTAACCTGAGAGGTGCGGGTATTGATACCCCCATTGTGATTCTTACGGCTCGCGACTCCTGGCAAGAGAAGGTGGATGGTCTAAAGCACGGAGCCGATGACTACTTAACCAAACCTTTCTACTTTGAAGAGCTTCAAGCACGAATAGAAGCTGTGATGCGTCGCAAACAAGGGCGTGCGGACAATACATTGGTTTGTCAGGGCGTCACCTTAAACATAGATACCCAGCAAGCGAGGGATGCTTTAGGTCATAATATTGCATTAACTGGTAAAGAGTTTCGATTACTGCGATATCTGATAACTCATGCCGGTAAAATCATATCCAAGTCGGAACTGAGTGAGCATGTCTATGAAGAGGAGATGCTCAAAGATAGCAACGTGATCGAGGTCTACATCAACCGTCTTCGCCAATACTTTGGTAAAGATTTTATTGAGACTAAACGAGGCCAGGGCTACATCGTTCAGCGGGATAAGAGCAACTAATATGTCAAAGCAGGGATACTCTATAGAGTTTCAGCTCCAATCTCGCTTAACTAAACTTCTGCTGCTTCTTGCTGTTCTGCTGTTAGTGCCCTTACATCTAACTGTTCGCTCGTTTGTTGATGACATTATCGAACAACGCCTTGGTCATGATGCTGAGACAATAATCACAGCGTTGAGTGTAGATCAAAATAATCAGTGGCAATTGCAACAGGATCGAATTTCATCGATCTATCAGCGCGTCGAATCGGGCCATTACTTCAAGCTTCAGTCAGATCAGTTTCAGTCACTTTCCCGCTCTCTTTGGGATCACGAGCTTAATGTCTCAATAGTGGCTCCTGGCATTGTTGATATTGCGGTGGTTATTAATGATGACCAGCGCTGGATGATTTTGACCCAAGGATTCAAAAAATCAGATGTCACTTTTACGCTTGCGGTTGCTGAGGATGTAACGGAGCTATATAACAATCAATGGCTATTAGAGCTGTTGCTCATTCTAATCATGGTGGTTGTTTTTGGGGTGGTCGTTTGGCTACAAAGGCGAATGGTTAAAGCAGCTTTTGCTAGTCTAGAGCCAGTTCGGCAAGCGATTGAGGCTGGTGACATCAGTTCATCGATTCAATTCCCGGATCAACTTCCTCGAGAGATAGCGCCTTTAGCCTCTGCGCTCAATCGATTATTGGCTCGCTCAGCTGCGCAAATAGAGAGATCGCGCACAGGTTTAGGCAATCTAGCTCATGAACTGAAGCGGCCTATTCAGAAGTTGCGCTGGCTCTCCTCTGAACTAGATTCAAATGGAAGCTCTGCCAAGGCAATAGCTCTAAGTGAAGAGTTTCAGCATTTGATGGACCGCGAACTTCGACGAGCTCGTATTTCAGGAACACCAACGCCCGGCAAACTGTTTGCTCCTTACGCTGACTTGACCCCTATGGTTGAGCTCTTTAAACGAATTTACCCCAGTAAGGAGTTACACCTAAAACAACTGCCCCGATATGAACTCCCCTATGATCGAGATGATATGCTCGAGCTTATTGGCAATTTGCTAGATAACGCCCTAAGGTATGCGACTTCAAAAGCTGAGTTATCGATAACCTATTCACGTGAAAATCACCGTTGGATTCTTTTAATAGAGGATGATGGAACAGGGGTGTCGCAAGAGAATATGATTCGACTAACTCAACGAGGCGTTCGTTTAGACGAAGATTCTGCAGCGACTGGCTCAGGTCTTGGTATAGCGATTAGTAAAGCGGTGGTAGAGAGTTATTCAGGTAGCATGAGCTTCAGTGACGCACCCATTGGAGGGCTTTGCGTTAAGATCGAGTTAAATATCTAAACAGAATGGTCTGGCTAGGTTGAAGTAGTTATCCGCTCTGGGATACTCGGTTATTAAAGACTACCCGCTCAATCGGACAAAGATGGCGCGCCCGGGATTACTCGGTCAATCCTGACCTCGGCCTTTCAGGCCCGCACTGGCGTGCGTTCAAAATTGTTCCAGACAATTTTGTCGAACCCCCTTCTTAGAGTCTCTACACTCTCCAATAAACCAAAAGGCCCCTCATACTGCAGTATGCGGGGCCTTTTGGTTTATATGGCGCGCCTAGAGGGATTCGAACCCCCGACCAACAGGATCGGAACCTGCTACTCTATCCAGCTGAGCTATAGACGCTAAACTTCTACTAAATTTAATTAAACCCCCGACCAACGGGGTCGGAACCTGCTGCTTTATCCAGCCGGCCGGCGCTCCGGTGAGCTACGGGCGCGTAATTTTTTCTAACCAAATTGTATAGTGCTATCCACTGTCGGGATAGACTCGTTGAATCGCTTAAGCGATTCAACGCCCCTTCGAGCGGGTGCTTTAACTTGAGGCGTGAATCTTACTGATACCGCCTCGCTTTGCAAGTGAGTTCTAGTCTTTCAGTTTCCACTGAACTTCACTTCCGGCCATGAATGGAATGATGGGGCGGCCATTCGGTAGGGTGATGCTCTCTGGGAGTGTCCAGGACTCTTTCACCAGTGTGATGGTGCCGTTGTTTTCCGGTAGGCCATAAAATTTAGGGCCGTGTAGACTCGCAAAGCCTTCCAGTTTATCCAGTGCCCCTAACTCATCAAACACTTGAGTGTAGAGTTCAATGGCTGCCCAAGCGCTGTAACAGCCTGCACAGCCACAGGCGGTCTCTTTTTTAGCCTGTTCATGCGGTGCTGAGTCGGTGCCTAAGAAAAATTTGTCAGATCCTGATGCAACGACATCACGTAGCGCTTGCTGGTGAATGTTGCGCTTTAAGACTGGTAAGCAGTAGTTGTGTGGGCGAATACCCCCGACCAGAAGATCATTACGGTTCAACATCAAATGTTGCGGTGTAATGGTGGCACCAATGTTACCGCCCGCTGCAAGCACAAACTCAGCTGCGTCTTTGGTGGTGATGTGCTCAAAGACAACTTTAAGCGTTGGGTACTTCTGAGTGATAGGGCCCATGCGTTGATCGATGAACTCTTTTTCGCGATCAAAAATATCAATATGCGAATCGGTGACCTCACCATGGACCAGTAAAAGCATGTTGTTCGCTTCCAGCGCAGCGAACACATCGGCTAAGCCATCGATGTTTGTTACTGCAGCATCCGAGTTTGTGGTCGCACCGGCAGGGTATAGCTTAACGGCTTTAATACCCGCTTTTGCCGCTTCATTGATATCTTCAGCGGTGGTTCTGTCGGTAAGGTACAACGTCATTAAAGGCTCAAAGTTCGAACCCGCTGGTCGTGCAGCAAGGATGCGCTGTTTGTAGGCCTCTGCGTCAGCAGCGTTACGAACCGGTGGTGCAAGATTAGGCATGACAATCGCACGATCAAAACAGCGAGCGGTAGCTGCTACTGTCTCAGCAAGGATATCGCCATCACGAAAGTGAAGGTGCCAATCATCGGGTGTTTTGATGGTGATTTCGTTCATGGGATCGCCCACTCCTTAAAAATTTTCGATCTGAATATTTTACACGGTTTGGTTAGAGGTCGCTGTGCATTTTATAAATTAGTTGCTTGTTTAATTAGTAAAAACTAATATATCGATATTGGTTCTAGTTGAACCACTTAATTTCAACTTTGAGAGGGACGGAACATGTCTGTAGAACGTATGGTATTTGCCTTTGCTGGCTTTATGGTTTTGTTGAGCTTGGCACTCGGCGTAACGGCTAGCCCACTGTTTGTCAGTGAGTACTGGTTGTGGTTCACAGCCTTTGTTGGTGCGAACCTTTTCCAAACAGCCTTTACTGGGTTCTGCCCACTGGCCATTATCCTGAAGAAGCTAGGCGGTAAAGCGGGTACCGCGTTTTAAGTTCCGCTAAGTGATTGAAGAGCCGCTCTATTGAGCGGCTTTTTTGTTGCGTTCAAAACCTGCAATCAGTGACCCACCGACAATAGCCAGACAGGCCCAGGCAAGAGTCCAACTCGGTTCTGCTAATCCAAACAGAACCAACAGTACGACCGAGATCAACGGTGCTGAATAGGCTAGTACCCCCAGCAGTTGGATGTTGCCGTGCTTTACCCCGTAATCCCAAGTGAAAAAGGCGATGCCGACTGGCCCCAGGCCAAGGCCTATCACTCCTATCCATTGAATCAGGTTGGCCGGCATGACGGTCGTCTCCCAGGCAAGATGACAGATAAAGGCCAATACCGCTGTGGCACCACAGAACCAGCCGGCTGCATCGGTCGGTACATTAGCGGCCAAACGGCTGGTGACAGAAAAGCTAGACCAGATTAGAGCGCAGGCTAGGGCGATTAAATAGCCTGACGTGTATTGCGGTTCGAAGGCGTCACTGCCACCCCCAATCAATAACCAACAGCCCACTAGAGCTGATAGAGCGCCGACTAGATGCGCCCATCTAAAACGGTGGCCTGGAAGTAGGGTAGAGAATAGAACAATCAGTAGGGGCCAAAGGTAGGCTAATAGACTGACCTGCACAGCCGGTGCTTTCGACATCGCTAAAAAATAGCAGAAGTGGTAACCAAAATAGCCACTCACGCCTAGCAGCCAAACACGTTTTTTCTGCTTAGCATAGCGGACACCCCAGTGACCCTCTTTACGCCATTTGGTTAGCATCAGTAGAAATGCAATGGCGAAGGTCATCGACATTAATTGAAAGGGTGGGACCTGGTTGTCCGTTAATCGAGTTAACAGAGCCAAGGCACCCCAGAGCGCTATGGCTGAAAAACCAATCAGTGTCGCATTACTTTTGTTCATATGAGGCCAGCGTTGAAGAGATCGTATTAAGTTGTTCTTCCAAACTCAGGTTTGGGTCCATTTGGACAGTGGGTATGTTCATTGAACTAAGTTGCTGAATGCATTCATCAGGCAGCAGCTCAGCTCTTTGGTTGAATGTAACCACAGCTTGAACATCATGTCGTTGAGCCAGTGCTTCTATTTCGCTTGGGTATCGAAGAGGAGCTCCAAGCATCTCGGTTTTATGGCTCCATGGCTCATCATCGATAAAGGCTATTATTTTTCCACCTCTCTCAAGCAGTGCTTGGGCGAGTTGGTGTTCTACAAAATCGATACCCACGATAATGAAGCTTGAGCCTCGCCATTTTGAATTGCGAAATGCATTCAGGATTTTGTCGAGCACTTAGCTCCTCTTTTTACTTGTTGTCGCGTTGGCTAAAGATCACAATAGTGGACCTAACTGAAACGCTATTCTCACTTTTTCCGTCCCATAAGGAAACCTCTGTTGTTTGGTCGTAATAAGCTCTTTTGGCAAGGCGTTAGGCGTGGTTTTATCTCGTCGCTCCCTTTTTATATGGTCATGGTTCCATTTGGCACACTGTTTGGGCTTTTAGCCACAGAAGCAGGTTTAAATGTGCTTCAAGTGATGGGGTTTAGCTTTGCGGTATTAGCAGGCGCTGCGCAAATTACAGCCGTGACACTTATGGAGGAGAATGCCCCTACCGTCATTATTCTAGCCACCTCGCTTGCGGTGAACCTGAGGATGGGGATGTACTCAGCTGCCCTAGTGCCACTGATTGGGAAAGCGAAACTCTGGCAGAGAGTACTAGCAAGCTATTGGATTTTTGATCAGTCCTACGCCGTGACGGTTCTAGAGCACAATAAAAACCCCAAGCTTTCGTTGGATGAGCGGTTAGGTGTCTTTTTTGGGGTTGCGATTCCGGTCTCCTCTCTATGGTATCTCGGTACTTACCTTGGCGCGGTGGTGGGCAATCAAATTCCGTCCGAATTAGGGCTAGAATTTGCGGTCCCCGTCACATTTTTAGCCTTGGTTGCACCACTTTTAAGAAGTATTCCACACCTACTTGCAGCATTTACCTCAGTCCTGTTTACCTTGTTATTTGCAGATTTCCCATTCAGTTCGGGACTTTTGGTGGCCGGAGTCATGGCATTGGCGGTGGGCTATCTAACGGAAGTTTGGCTTGAAAAGCGCCGCTCTAAGGAGGCTGTATGATTCACTCTGATCTGTATGTTTGGATGATCATTGCGGGCTTAAGTCTAGGTAGCTTTGCGATTCGTTTCTCTTTCTTAGGGCTAATTGGTGATCGTCAACTTCCCAAACCGGTTGAGCGAGCTTTGGGTTATACATCGGTGGCTATTTTGCCGGGTATAGCTATGCCTATGGTGTTAAGTAGCAGCAGCGGGGAGTTAGAGCCGACTCGACTGATCGCAGCGTTTTTAACCCTGTTGGTTGGCGCTTGGACGCGAAGCCTGCTCTACTCATTGTTAGCAGGAATACTCAGCTACTCTCTTCTGATGGCGGTTTTGTAGAACAGATGCCTAATTGGTTTCGCCCGCTCTCTTTAGATCGATACAGCGCTTTGTCTGCCTGATTTAAGAGCTCTTCGCCACTCATTAATTCTGTATCAGGTGTCCAGGTGCAACAGCCCAAACTCACCGTGACACAGCCAATGGGTGATGCACGATGCGGAATGTTTTTCGATTCAATCTCTTTACGCAGCTTTTCAGCAAGCGCTTGCGCCGCTGGTGCAGGCGTGTCGAATAGAAGTGCAACAAACTCTTCGCCACCGTAACGAGCGACGGTATCAGTAGAGCGATGAAATACATGGCTCATGGCTTGGGTGACATGTTGAATACAGGTATCGCCCGCCTGATGGCCGTAGGTATCGTTGTACGCTTTGAAATAATCGATATCTAGGATAATAACCGATAGTGGAAGAGCGCTGCGTCGGGCACGATTAAAGTTTTCGACCAAGCTTGCATCGAGGAAGCGTCGGTTATAGATCTGTGTAAGCCCATCTTTTACCGATAGATCCTTTAATCGGTGATTCGCTTTCTCGAGCTCTTTGGTTCGTTGTTTGACCTTCTCATCGAGTTGCGAACTGAGCTCTTGGTATTTATCGAGCAGCTTCTGTGTGTTTTCGTTGGCTTCCCTAAATGCCTCTGCTGAAACAGCCAGGGCCGCTATCTCATCTTTAGAGTGGTAAGTTGGGATGGGTACTTTTCGCTCGCCATTGGATAGTCGATCAAAAATCTCCCTCAGTCTGGCAATGGGTCTCTCTATGCTTCTGCCGACGACCATGCCGATAATGATCGTCATCAAGATAAAGAGAATGCAGAGTGCAATTAGCTGCTGTGATAAAGAACTGACTATGCTTGAAGATTGTTCTTGTGTGCTGCTTAGGGCCTGCCTGAACTCTTGAGTTAATTTCTCAGAAAGATATTTAATTTCATAACTCTCGGCCGCCATGACAACATTAATTAAAAAGAGATAGTTTCGGGTGGTTTGAACACCCTCATTGAATGTTGAGTAACCGCGAGCCAATGAGTCACGGATGATATCTAAACGGGTGATTTGTGGGGGGTAGCTCTCTAGAATGTAGAGATCTTCAATCAACCCCATTACGTGTTGATAGTTCTCATCCACCAGTTCCAGCTCGGCTGGGTTGAGTGACTCAAAATATTGCCCCATGTGTTTTTCGATGATTAATAGGTCTCGCCAAATATTGTTGCTAATCGCTAAAGAGCCGGCCGATATGGTCTGCTTTTGATAGGCTTCGATTAGCGCGCTCCAACTATTCGTGACACTGGGAAGTGTTGTCTTTACTAGCTTTTGTCGGCGCGATCGCTGAGTTTTAGCTCTCTTAAACGCTTCTTGAAAAGTATGAAGATGTTCATCCACTCGTTTTATGATCGGTTTGGCTGTTTCGCTCTCTAATGATGAGAGCGTTGATAGCTCGTACAGTGCGGATCGGTAGGCAATGTCGACAGAGTCGGCTGCTTGGGTCTGGCCAACTCTTAAAAAGGTTTCAGCGCGGCTCTGCATCTCTGCTGCATGAAAACCTAATTGCGTTGCATGTTTTAAATTGCTCGATAGATCGTTTTGTTGATCAAACTGTTTGTTAAGGGTTGTGAGCCCGATAAAAGCAATAATCCCCAGCGCAAGGGTAATCAGCCCCATTAAAAAATAACCGGTGTAAATTCGAGTGGTAAAAGGAACTCTTTGAGCAGGCATTCAAATCCCCTAACTCAGCACAAATTCTTTCCATTTGGGCAGTGTATAGTCATAGGTGTCCATGACACTGTTCCAAACGGCAACATTACTGAAGCGTTGTTCGTAGGATCCGCCCGTTCTTATGGAACCTTCTGCTACTGAAATCGAGCCATCTGTCCCTTTTAGCGATGTAGCGGCGGGTTTGCCCGCGTACCAATAGTCCCACTCCTCTGGACTCATAAACTGTTTAGAGCGTTCTGGGTTGGAGATGTAATACCCCTGCCTTGCAATAAATGCTCCTGGGTAACCCGATAACCACCAATTCATAAATTGGTAAGCTGCGTCCTCTTGCTCGCCCCGCGTTTGGCTGGAGAGGCACATGACCCCATGCCATGCTCGATAGCCCTCTTTCGGCGCAGCGTAAATACAAGGAATCCCTTGCCCTTGGAGTGCAGAAGCACCGGGACTGAACATGCTCTCAATGATGACTTCGTTGTTCGCCATCAACTCAACGGAGTGGGGGACGGATGACCATACCCCCCTGAAGTGGCCGCGTTTTTTGTAATCAATTGCGATCTCAAACAGCTGATCGATCTCACTGATACTCATGTTACCTATGTCATTAAAGGTCATAAGTCCTTTTGCTTGAGCGGCTAAGGCTAAATCAAATATGCCGATCGTGGGTTCGTTCACAATGGCGACCTTACCGGAGTAGTTATCGTTTAAGAGCCAGCCCCAGCTCTCTGTGATGTAGGGTTCGCCAACATCAATGTAGCGTGAGTCATAGCCAAAGGAGTCGGTGTTGTGCACATAGGGTAGGAAACTAACGTTTTGGCTAGGCTCACGGCCTAAAGTTTTATCCTTCTGTACATAGAGAATACGGTGTGGTGCATCGCCGCGGCCGATCTTGGAGCCCTCCGAAATCTGACCGGTTTTCGAGAGGTTATTGATCTCATTCCAGTACTGAATTCGTTGTGTATCGATTGATTGAATCGCACCGGCATTCCATAGAACTCTTATGGAGTTTGACCACTGCTCATACAGATCAAATGAGGAGGGGTTGGTTGTTGCACGCATGAGTACTTCAGCACTACCGCCTGGGTAGAACTGAATATTAATCCCGAGCTCTTTTTCGGCACGCAGACGTAGCTCTTCCTGCAGGGTAACGTGAGTTCCCATGACACGAATAGTCGGGCGAGCATTCTCTGCTTTTAAAATCGCAGGGAAGCCCCCAATTGCAGCAGGCAGTGCAATACCCGCAGCGTTTTTAATAAATTGCCTACGTCGCAATTTACAACTCCTGAATTCAGTAACTTAACTCTATCTCCTTCAATATAGACCTGTTTTTTGAAAGTGGTATTAAATATGGCTAAAAAATATACAGATAAAGGCTGAGTATTTTTCACCAATCGTCGCTATAAAAAGCTACGTGATTGGGGATTTATGAGCTATGGTTCGCCCCATTAAATGGAGAACATTATGGACAAACTGATCGTTGGTTCTGAGGAGTGGTGTGGCCTTCCTCTATTGGGCCTACCCGCTGTTAAAGCTCGTGTCGATTCGGGGGCAAAAACCTCATCACTGCATGCGTTTAACATTCGTAAATTCACTCGTAATCGAGACACTTGGGTCTCTTTCGAAATCCACCCTCTGCAGAAAAATGATGAGTTAGTTGTTCGTTGTGAAGCTCAGGTGGTTGATCGCCGTACTGTAAAGTCATCAAGCGGAACAGCCGAGAGACGTTACGTTGTAAAAACCAACATTACCTTGGCAGATCAAACGTTTGAGGCTGAGCTAACACTCACTAACCGTGACTCTATGGGTTATAGAATGCTGCTGGGCCGTGAAGCGATGTCAGGTCGCATGATCGTTGATCCTGAAGGTAGTTGTCTGCAGGGTGAGCGCACCATTACTGAGTGTAATCAGATGTACGGTGTGAACCCAACAGCACGCACTGCTCTGAAAATTGGTGTGTTGGCTAGCAATCCGGATCTCTACTCAAACCGTCGTTTGATTGAGGCGGGTGAGGCGCGCGGACATGAGATGGTCTTCTTGAACATCAAACAGTGTTACATGAAGATGGATGCTGATAATCCAGAGGTTCACTACCGTGGTGGCGCTATCCTGAACGATTTTGATGCCATCATTCCTCGAATTAGACCTTCAATGACGTTTTATGGCTGTGCATTGGCTCGTCACTTTGAGAGTCTTGGCGTCTATGTTCAGAATACGGCAGAGGCGATCACAAGTTCGCGTGACAAACTCTTCTCGCTGCAACTGCTGCAGAAGTCGGGTTTGGATATACCTACAACAGGCTTTGCCAACTCGCCAATGGATACCAATGACCTGATTGAGATGGTCGGCGGTGCACCTTTGATCGTAAAGCTACTCGAAGGCTCGCAAGGCCGTGGAGTTGTGTTGGCCGAAACAGGCAAAGCAGCCGAGTCGGTAATCAACGCGTTTAAAGCGCTTCGAGCTAACTTGTTGGTACAAGAGTTTGTTAAAGAGGCGGATGGCAAGGATCTACGCTGTTTTGTCATTGACGGCAAAGTAGTGGCTTCGATTATGCGCACAGCAGCACCGGGTGAGTTCCGTGCAAACATACATCAAGGTGGTTCGGCCTCTTCGGTTCGCATTTCAGCAGAAGAGCGTAAGCTAGCGATTAAAGCGGCTAAAACTCTAGGTCTGAAGGTGGCGGGTGTTGATATCATCCGTTCTCGCAAAGGTCCTCTTCTATTGGAAGTTAACTCATCCCCAGGCCTAGAGGGTATTGAGGGGGCTTCTGGTAAGGATGTTGCGGGCGCTATGATTACCGCTATTGAGAAACGTTTTGCACGACGTTTAAAAGGGTTAAACCAATAAATAAAAGGGAGAGGTGATGGCTGACCGACAGACGGCAGAGCTACTGGTTGATTCGATGAGTTTGAGAGAGCAAATCTCTCTACTGTCGGGTGAAGATGTTTGGTCAGTTAATGCTATACCTAGACTAGGAATCCATAAGCTGCGTGTCACTGACGGACCTAATGGTGCACGTGGTGGTGGTTCTCTATTTGGCGGTGTGACGGCCGCCTGTTTCCCCGTTGGCATCGCCTTAGGCGCAACCTGGAACCGCGCTCTGCTTGCGAAGGTGGGTGGCGCTATTGCTGACGAAGTCAAATCTAAATCGGCACACGTGCTGCTTGGTCCTACCATCAACATTCAACGATCTGTGACCAACGGCCGTAACTTTGAGTGCTATTCAGAAGATCCTGAGCTAACCGCTGCACTGGCTGTCTCATACATCAGAGGGCTTCAAAGTGCAGGGGTTGCTGCCACACCTAAGCATTTCATCGGAAATGAATCTGAAATTGAGCGCACAACGGTCAGTTCCGATATTGATGAGCGCACACTGCGCGAGATCTACCTTCGCCCCTTTGAAGCCGCCATTAAAGAGGCGGGTGCTTGGGCCATTATGGGCTCATACAACAAGATTAATGATACCTATGCCGCCGAAAATCACTGGTTATTGACCGAAATTCTTCGCAACGAGTGGGGCTATGACGGCATTGTGATGTCCGATTGGTTTGGTTCTAGAACAACGGCACCAACCATTAATGCGGGCTTAGATCTAGAAATGCCAGGGCCAACCCGAGACCGCGGTGACACATTGCTTAACGCCGTGGATCGTGGTGAAGTGCCTGTTGAACAGGTTCGTCAGCTGGCCGTTAACATGGTTCAGTTGATGGAGCGTTGCGGTGCTATTAATGATGCTTCGCCGTTCAAAGAGATTGCCGATAATCGCCCTGAACACCAGCAGCTGATCAGACGTGCCGGTGTTGAGGCTAGTGTGCTGCTTAAGAACACAGGCTTATTACCCCTTTCTACTGACCTAAAGAGCGTTGCGGTAATTGGGCCTAATGCCATCGAGGCTCAGATCATGGGCGGTGGCTCCTCGATGCTCAATCCTCACTATTCCGTTTCACCTATGCAGGGATTAACAAACCTTCTGGGCGGTGAGGTTATTCATTATGCACAGGGGTGTACTAACCATCGTTGGGAGCCCCTGGTTAACCAAAAGATTCGAGTCGATTACTTCGCCAATCGAGATCTTTCGGGTGAGGTGGTTTTCACTGAAGAGGTTGATGAGAGCCAGAGTTTCATTCTGCCCCCAGTGGCGAATGGACTGGTCGATCAACACGCATTTTCTCTGCGAGCGAGTGTTGATTACACAGCAACGGAGACGGGCGATTTTAATATTGGCCTTCACAGTGCAGGCCTTGCCAAGTTCTATGTGAATGGCGATTTGGTGATCAATGTTTGGGATCACTGGCAGAAAGGTCGAACCTTCTTCGAGGAGGGGTGTGATGAGGTCGTTGCCAGTTATCGATTCGAGGCAGGTGAAACCTATACCCTTGAGATGGAGTTTGCCACTAAGGATACGGACAATCTCGACCTTGCCGCATGGCGCTTTGGTCTATCAAAACCCTTGGGGGATGAGGCAATACAAGCTGCGGTAGAACTAGCAAAAAGTGCCGAAGTGGCCATCCTGTTTGTTGGTCGATCCGGTCAATGGGATACGGAAGGAAGTGACCTTGAAGGCATTAAACTCCCTGGTCGTCAGGATGAGTTGGTCTCAGCCGTGGCCAGTGCTAACCCTAACACCATAGTGGTATTGCAAACGGGTGGACCGGTTGAAATGCCTTGGGTAGATCAAGTGTCTGGCATATTGCAGGCTTGGTACCCCGGACAGGAGTGTGGCAATGCGATTGCCGATGTTTTGTTTGGTAAACAAGATCCCTCCGGCCGTTTACCACAGACCTTCCCAGTCAAGCTGGAAGATAATCCTACGTGCACCGATGACCCACTGGTCTACCCTGGACGAGACGGCCATGTGCTTTATCGTGAAGGCGTGTTTATCGGCTATCGTCACTATCAGGCCAACAAGATTGAGCCGCTATTCCCCTTCGGATTTGGCCTCAGTTACAGTGATTATCAACTCGATAATCTACGTTGTCGGAAGGTGGCGAATGGTCATGTCGAACTGAAGGTGAGTGTTAACAATATTGGTCAGCGACAGGGTCAGACCGTTGTTCAGATTTACTGTGGTGAAGTTAACTCTGATATTGATCGTCCAGAATTCCAGTTGGCCGACTTTGAAAAGCTTGAACTGAATGCTGGGGAGAGTGCTGATCTAACATTTCATCTACCTCTTCGTCGTTTTGCATACTTTGATATCAAAACAGGCATGTGGACGGTTGCGGAAGGTGACTATCGAGTGCGGGCTAGTTTCCATGCCAAGGATCCAGGTTGTGAAGCGGTGATTAATTTGTCAGCCAAGACGCTCTGTCCATCAGCCTGATGCACTAACGTTATAGAGAGACTTTTATTTGTGGCAAAAGAGTCTAAATGAATCACTGAGTTTTACAGGTTGTGTCGTTACAATGCAGCCAATTGATAATTTTAAGAGTAGGGTTTAATGATGCGTGCCTTAATGACCTCGTTGGTTACGATTTTATTCACATTTAATATGTCTGCTGCGGTTGCCAACGAAGAGGCGATTGAAGCGATGAACGACTACATGGCTTTTCAAGAGTATGAGTCGGGTATTATGGTCCCTCAGCAGATTGATCAAGTCGTATTTGAAGCATCAACCTTTATCGATACTCGTGATGCAGAGCAGTTCGCAGAAGCGACTATTCCGGGTGCGATCAACATTGAGTGGCGCCAGGTGTTGGATCGCATCGACGAAATTCCAGAGACTGGTAAGGTGATTCTGTTCTGTAATACAGGTTCTCTCTCAGCACAGGCCACTTTTGCACTGCGTGTCGCGGGTCGAGAAAATGTTGTGGTACTCCAGTCAGGCTTTATCGGCTGGCAACAAAACGCCGCCTACAGACCCTAGTCAGTAAATCAAAAATAAAAACGGCGCTTTTGAGCGCCGTTTTTGATTCTTAGGGTGTGGCTCTTGTGATTAACCGAACTCAGGCAAGTTCTGGGTCACAACCGGCTTACCTGCCTCTACCCATCCGTCGTAACCGCCGGCAATGGATGTGACATTCAGGTAGCCCATCTCGGCAAGAGATGCAGCAGCAAGAGCAGCACGACCACTGGTCTTACAGTAGATCACGATGTTTGTATCACGTGACTCTAGAGCCGGCATTCCACCGATTTTAAACTCGAGTAGGCCACGCGGAATATTGATTGCGCCACTCAGATGACCCTGCTCATATTCGGCCGGTTCACGCACATCAATAACGATCTCAGCGTCGTGAATGGCACCATCGGCATCTGCAACGCTGACCTCTTTAATGGTCGCCTTTGCGGCCATGACTAGATCTTGTGCTGTCTTCATTGGAACTCCTTTAGCTGTTCGCTATTTCCTGCAGAGCATCTCTGTCAGATATCGTTAACAAGTTCTTTGATTCGCTAATAATGCCTTGGCGTTTCCACTCCGCGGTATGGCGTGAAATGGTCTCGATGGTTAAGCCGAGATACTGAGCGAGATCTCTTCGACTGATCGGGAAGCTGACCGCTTCTGCAGTCTCACCCACCCATTGAAGCAGGAACCAAGCCAAACGAGGTTTGGATTTGAGTAGACCTACCTGGGTTAGGTGATCTTCTGTTTTCATCACCTGCTGCAGTGCACGTTCAATAATGGCTTGGTTGATGGCGCCACTCTGATCACGCAGGTGGTTCAACTTCTCAACCGAAAGCTGGCAGAGCTCGATCGGTTCCAGCGCCTCGGCTGTGTGCATATAGGTGCCACTGCTGATCAGCTTTTCATAGCCAAAGAGATCGCCAGGACGAACTAAGCGAACAATCTGAGCATTGCCCTCATTGTTGAATTTAGTCAGTTTGATATGGCCGGCTCGAAGAGTGTAGATCAGTCCGAGACTCTCGCCCTCGTTGTAGATAATGTCGCCCGTCTCAAATTTAATGACACGCGTCTGAAAATCTTCAATCAGCGAAAGCTCGGACTCTTTTAGACATCCAAACAGACTCGACGGCCTAATCGGGCAGGTTAAACAGTGCCCTTGACCAACCAGTGTTCCCATACTCAACGCTCTTATAGTTAATTAGTTCCACTATAATAGTTGGCTAATGAGTCAATTTCACTAGTTGTGAGTCTTTGACTTGCTTGTCGCATGACAGAATAGAGATCAGAGTCACGATCACCGCTGCGATACATCTCTAACGCACGCTTCAAAGTCTCGGCAGTTTGGCCCGCAATAGCAGGGGTTCCCTTAATACCACCTTGGCCACTTAGACCATGACAAGAGGCACAGGCAGTAATCAGTCGATCTTTATCACCCTCGGTTACCAGTGCCGGTGCTGACTGTTGCGCTAGGGTCGGTGCTGGTAGCGATGCGTAGTAGGCTGCAACATCAGACATGTCCTGTTCTGACATTAGGTCAGCGACGGCCGTCATGATGTTAGCTCGGTTATCCTCGCTTCGCGCGCCTGACTGATAGTCCAATAGCATCTTGTAAGTGTAGCTCTCCAGCTGTCCTGCAACAGCTGGCCAACGGTTAGTCGGTGGTAGCCCCTCTTTACCGTGACAGGAGCTGCACATCAAATGCTCATTGAGTTGTGCACCACGTGTCGCATCGCCTGCGGGACGCGTGGATACGGCCTGCCTAAGAGTGCTAGAAGTCCACTCTTTTGTTGCGATGACTGCGTCACTCGCCATCACGTTGGTTACTAGCATGGTGGTAGCGACTGCCGAGAGAATTAACTTTTTCATGCGAAACAATCCTCAGTAAATGACTTCATCCAAGCCTGTTGATAGACGGCACTTAAACGGCGTTGAGCCTCTGATGCATTCAGGTCTTGTAGGCTTGGAGCCTCTTTTTTGGCGATTTTTCCATCTCTAAGTTCATAGACTGCAGAGACAAAGAAGCCGTAATCTGAACCTGCTAATGCGTAACAGGTGTTTTCAAATGCAGGGCTCTGCTCCGGTGCTTCGCCGGCCAATAGATGCGCAATGGCATAGGCTGCTACTTTCGCTTGAGTGTTAGCGGCAAAGCCTGATTTGGGCATAGCGTCTGCTATGGAGGCGTCGCCAAGCACATGAACATTTGCGATCTTTTGTGATTCAAAAGTGACTCGATTGACCGGACACCAACCCTGTTCATTGGTTAGGCCAAACTGTTGAGCAATTTTGCCGGCTTTCATAGGAGGAACGATGTTGATGACATCGGCTTTGATGTTGCCACCTTCAGTTTCAATGCTCATATTGGCCGCATCAAAAGAGAGAGGGGTGCCGCCGTCTTTGCCAGCTATCCAGTCGATCATGCCAGGTGTTGAGTGTTCAACGACATCCTCTGGCATACCATCCATGAATTCCATTGGAATGTTGTAGCCGTAGAGACGGTTCCAACCCAATAGGAAGTTGTTGCCCGCGGTAAATTTGTTCTTTGGATCGGTGATAATCACCTTGCCAGTTGGATTGTGTTTCTGCATCCACTCTGCAATCAGCGCACCGCGTTCATAAGGTCCCGGAGGACAGCGGTATGGATTGGGTGGAGCAACAATCAGCATCGTGCCACCTTGGCGCATGTTTTTGATCTGGTCACGTAACAGAGCAGTCTGTGATCCTGGAATCCAGCCAGAAGGTGCTTTGGTTTCGGCTAGCTCTTTTGTGTAGCCTTCGACCTTTTCGTAGTTGAGCTCGATACCCGGTGAAACAACCAACCGATCATAAGCATAGTCAGTACCTGAGGCTGTTTTAATGATTTGACGGTCAGCATCAAGTCCGATCGCTCGATCAATCACCACATTCACGCCATATTTATTGCGCAGTACATCATAGTTTACGTCTAGGTCAGACATGTCGACGTGACCTGTCAGTACCTCGGATGAACCGTAGGGGCGAACATAGATTGGATTCTGTTCGATGATCGTAACGTTAACATTGGGTGCTTTGCGTCGAAGGTACTTGGCAAATGTCGCTCCGCCAACACCCCCTCCGATCACAACAATGTTTGCTTTACTTGCAGCAAAAGCACCAGCGGGTATAACAGCCGTTGCACTGAACGCAGCGGCTAATGATAGAAATTCGCGACGTGAGATCATTTCTCTTCTCCCGTAGGCAGTGTTTCAAAGTATTTAGCCATGGCTGATATCTCATCATCAGTGAGTGCTAAAGCAACATTTCGCATAATTGTCGATGAGCGTTCGTCACTACGGAAATCTTTCATGGTCTGAATGAACACATCAGCCTTAAGCCCGGCGATACTGATGAGTGCAGAGTTTTCAACAATGCCGTCTGTGCCATGACAGCCGGCACAATTGTTCGCCATAATTTCCGCTCGCTCATCGGCCAAAGCTGAGGACGATAGGAGTAGGGCGCTTAATATCATTACTTTTTTCATCGTCAGCTCCTTACTGTGCCCATACCCAGAATCCGACGGCAAAGTAGTGCACGATCCAGATTAAGATGATGTAAATGGTCCAGTTACCGAGGCGAGAGATAGCCACAGAGGGCGTGTAGGTGCCTTCTGTTTGTCCTGCCTGCCATGCAACCGTGATTAGATAGGTGCAGGCCATGCCACCGACAACCGCAAAGGTCGCGAAGAACAGAATGGTGCTGTACCAATCCATGTTGATTGGGTAGTCCATTGGGTTGTAGCCAGACTCAACGACTAGGGCAAACCAGCGAATGATTTCACGATCAACCGCGACCAGTGCGATCACTACAAAGGCGATCGCTACTAACCAGTAGGCGGTGTAGCCGTTGTTAATTTTGCTGCCAAATAGAGTCGGCACCATCGCTAAAGCGATCAATGCTACTGCTGTGATGTAGAGCATCGGGTTGGTTAAAAACTCAGTTTGGTTTTCTGGCAGGCTAACCATCCAGATTGCACCAATAAGAAGCGATACCACAGAGCCTTGTGCAAGCAGTTTGCGCGCCAGAGTATGAACAAACTCAAGGTAACCCGAGTCGCTACCAGGACGAACGCTGATGTAGTGGCGGTAGCCGTAAAGCCAAGCGCCGGTCACAGGTGCTGCGAGAGCGATCATAAATATGAAACGCGCCCAGTTGATGGAGTGTAACTGAGTGCCGCTGGCATCAATTTGACCCTGTGGTGCGTACCACTCCATCCACTGATCAGGGGATAGCATCTGGTTGGTTAGGGTGTGCATGATTAGACCCACAACAATGAATAGCGCAAGCGATAGAATCATGCTGCCAGGGCATTTTGTCTTATTCTGAGTCAGATCTTCATTTTTAAAGTAGAAGAGGTAGATCAATAGATAAGCGACTGACAGTATGATGATGAATCCAATGACCCACCAAGCGGACAGTACATTAGAGGTGTACCAGAAAGGATCATAGATCACCTGCACAAACAGCAGAGGCGCAACGCCGATAACTACGGCAACCGACACCGCAATCTTTGCGGTCGATAGCATGGCATTTGCAAGCTGGCGCCAGTAGCTATCTTGGCTCAATGCTCCACGAATTGTCAGCGCTGCACCGCCCAACATAACGTGAACCGCAAACATATGAAGAGCAAAGGTGACGACACCTAACACTAAAAATAGAATCGGATGTGAGGGAACCCCAGCCACATCACGAAGTGCGTATAAAGAGTCTACATTCATCGTGATACTCCTTAGTGAGACTGAGACACAGTGATCGGATTACCCTGATCAGCCGCGACTGCAATAGATTGATCTTTCAACTGACGAATAAAGCTAGCCAAGGCCACTGCTTCATCTTGTTGAAGTGGAATTTGTGGCATATAGAGCGTTGTACCACTCGACAGTGCCGCTCTTAAGTAGGCCGCAATATCCGACTCGCTAGAGTCGTCACCAAAGTAATTTGCCAGTGGGCGAATCCCTGTATCGGTCAGTGAGTGACAGTTTGAACAGGTGTTCAACGCTAGAGCTTGACCAACCGCCTCTTTATTAGAGTCAGTCACCGTGCGCAGCTCCTCGGGAAGGAAGATCAGAGCGTTAGTGAAGCCATGCTCTTCAATGGTTGGGATTTCACTTTGAATGCCAAGCCCCGGAACATCACGCCCAATAACCTGGTTAGAGTAAACGTATCCACCTGCAACATAGGGCTTACGGATCGACTCGCGCGCCACTTCCTCTGGCCAGAGACCGAACACCAAAATGACGACCGTCATTACGCCTGCGATGGCTGGTTTTAGCAGTTTAGGTGCTGCCAACGTCGCTGCGAAATAGGCCATGATGCCGCCCATTACAGAGATTAGAGCGGGTGTGAAGTATTCCGGTAGACGGTTCTCCATGACCAATTCAGCGGTCGCTGGAATGGTTGATAGGTACCATTTGAATAGACCAAGGCCGGCTGCAGTCGCTACCAAACCTAGAATCGCCAAACGACGAACCATCTCTTTGCGGAAATCGATATCTTTAATTGAAGAGGCAACAATGCCCCCGACTACCGCTGTCATGGTGAACATAAACGCCGTTCGCATCGCCAATTGCGCAAAGGTGTTGGCGCCGTAGAAACCGTTCAAGTAACCGCCTTCGGTGTACCAACTCTCATTACCAGGCATCAGCATGAACGACAGAATACCGATAATGATTAGCATGGTTGTGTAAGAAGCTAGGCCAAAGATGATACTGATGCGCAGGTGTGTTTTCTGATCTACCTTATTCACCAAGTAAACGATCATGTAGACACCGATGACCTCGATGACAAAGAAGACCCACTCAGTTGCCCACTTCCAGACAAAGCTATGAATCAGTGCCGAAATACCTCGCGGACTTCCGACTGTGGTTGAGAACCAGATGCCTGGCCCGGTAATCGAACCTAAGACATAAGAGAAGACCAAAAGAAACAGGCCGTAACGACGAATGTAGTCGAGAAGCTCTGGGCGGTTCTTACGGTAAGCGACCACCGCAAGGTAAGAGAAGACCAGTGCTGCACCCACCGATGTGTGTGAAAACAGAACGTGTATGGTCGCAATGATACCGATGATCCAACCTGAACCAAGAGTCGGTTCAAACCAGACTGGATAGAGTCCTAGCATCTCCATTGAATAATTCCCCTTGAAGACGATACGTTTTGAGGAGTGCCTCCCCGCTCAATGGTCGAGTCATCTCGACCAGCTTGGCGAGCAGTATCTATTCATGCAGTGATCGTCGCATTGAGAATCCGCAACCGGATTTAATGGTTTTTGCGATAAATCAAAAGGGGATGATTAATATCTATATTAGATATTGCTAATTTAATGATTTGTTAATATATTAGAAAAGTCTAATACATTATGGTTTAACTAATTAGGAGATCTCCCATGTTCAGAAGAGACTCAACTCAGCCTTGGCATCCTAGCTTTTTCTTAGCTGCACTTGGCGCTGGCGGTATGTCAGTGGCATTTTTTATGTACCTAATGTGGATGGTTCCGCATAAGGGTTACCCTATGCCAACCTGGGACCACTGGACGAGTGCCTGGAGTGCTGACATTGCCAGTGGTATTCCAATGCCATTGATTATCGTTTTTGCTATTGCCGGTGTCGTTATTTTTGGCTTGTTGCACATTGCGCTGTTGGTTTGGAATATTCGCGAATACAACGCAGTTAAAGGCACTGACGCCCACGAGAGGATTTTGAACTCACCCGCTGAAGTTCAAATGATGGCCTTGCCTCTGACCTTCTCCATGACAGTGAACGTGATGTTTGTATCGGGTGCGCTATTTGTTCCGGGTCTATGGACGATTATTGAGTGGATGTTCCCCGGCGCGCTGATCGCCTTTTTGATCATCGGTTACTACGCGCTAAAAATGTACGGACGTTACTTGGGTCGCATGTTGACGCAGGGGGGTTACCGCAGTGAAGAGCACAACCACCTTTCACCTTTGATGGCGGCCTTTACCTTTTCGATGCTATCGGTCGGCTTTGCGGCGCCTGCAGCGATGTCACACATTCCCGCTGTTATTACAATTGCCGCGGTGTTCTCTTACCTGTTCTTAATCGCCGCAGTGTTGGTTGTTCTGGTCGTTTTGGTGTCGGGCGTCAATGCGATGATGCAGCATGGTCTACAAGAGCAAGCGACGCCAAGTCTTTGGATGTTGGTACCGATTGTGACACTGCTCGGTATTGAGTGGTTACGTATGGAACATGGCATTGCTCACCTAACCGGTGGTGCATTGGATGCTGGCGATAACTTCCAAATGATGACGTTGATGGTTGCCCTGCAAGCCGTGATCTTGATGGTTGGGTACCGTGTCATGAAGTTGAATGGTTACCTAGACAAGTATCTGCACGGAGGTGAGCACAGCCCAGTTGCCTTTGGTCTGGTCTGCCCAGGTGTTGCCTTCTTTGTGCTGAACCTTTTCTGGTGGCACGTTGCGATTGTCGGCAACGGCATTGTCGCTAAGTTTGGCTTAGTCTACTGGTTGGGTATCGGGGTTATGTTCTTGATTCAGGCCGCGACGATTTATGCGATTGTCCGCCTTACAAACAACATGCTTCGCCACCCAGAGTTAGTGGTAGAACCTGCAGTATAAACAGTAGGAGCGATCTCGAAGAGGTCGCGATTAACTGAAAAACCCCATGAAATGTCGTTATTTCATGGGGTTTTTACTTTACGGCTCCGCAATATCAATCAGCTCCTTAAACGTGTTCTCGATAAACTCTTTGCTGACGTTTTGCGTGATAAACACTAATCGTGTTCGCTGATCATCGTTTGGCCAGGCTGGTAGAGGAACGGGTGGGTGAAACAGTTGCTGTACCCCATGAATGACTAGGGGTTCTGCAACGCCTTCAATATTTAGTAGGCCTTTGATACGTAGGATGTTGCTGCCGACTAGACTCATTAATAACTGCATCCAATCTTGAAGCGCTTCTTTGCTAATCGGCTTTTCAACGGTCAGGCAGAAGGATTCGATGTTGTCACCATGACGTTTGGCATGATCATGATCGCAGCCATGCTGATGGCAATCATGGTCATGGTGGTGATCATGTTGTTCAGAATAAGCCTCCTCTTTTAACCAGGCCTCTACATCGGTTAGTTTGCCCTCAGTAGTGAACAATCCTAGGTTGAGCAGCTGATTAGGGTCTGCTTTACCGCTGGCCACCTCAAGCTTACGCGCACTGGGATTGATTTGGGTAAGTCGGCTGATTAACGCCTCTTTTGCCACTTTATCGGTCATATCCCCTTTGGTGAGTAGCAGCAGGTCTGCCAAAGCAGCCTGTTTTACGGACTCTTTATGCTGATCTAAGGTGTGTGACCCCGTAGCCAGATCGACCGTCGTGACAACACCATCTAATTGATAGGCTTCAGCAATCCAGCGATCGGTCATCAGAGTGTGAATGATGGGAGCAGGGTCTGCCAACCCAGTTGTCTCAATGATGATGCGCTTGAATTGTCGACCCTCAGGCTCTGAAATTTGTGCGGTTACTTCGTGAAGCGTGTTGACCAGATCACCCCGCACGGTGCAACACATGCACCCGCTGTCCATCTCCATCAAGACATTCTCGTTGCTCTCAGCCACCAACAGATGATCCAAGGCGATTTCACCAAACTCATTAATGATAACCAGAGTATCTGATAGTTCAGGCTGATTAATTAAGTAATTCAGTAGTGTGGTTTTTCCACTGCCTAAAAAGCCTGTGAGGAGTGTAATAGGGGTTTTCATAACAATGTCTCTCTACAGCTGGTGTAAGGCGTCCTGCGAAGCTCGTTGCTCAAGATCATGTGACACCAGAATAACCAGCTTATGTTGCCAAAGATCTCGTAGCGAATTGACGATGGTGGATTGAAGCTCAGCATCCATTCCAGCGAAGGGCTCATCTAACAGCAGGATGTCAGCCTGTTTCAGAAGCAGACGCGCCAAACCAATGCGTTTTAACTCACCGCCAGATGGCTCCCATTCACCAGGACCAATCCAAGTGTCGAGTTGCTTGGGTAGTGATTCGACCCATTCGCCTAGCTCTACTGTTTGCAGTGCACTGATAATCTCTTCGTCGCTTCGTTGGCCAGTGAAGTCTAGGTTGTGACGCAGTGTAGAGCGAACAATCTGTACTCGTTGAGGTAGATAAGCGATTTGAGATAAGGCGGTACCTTCAACGATCAGGCTGCCCTGCTGTAGCTCAAGTTCGCCAGCAATTAATCGAAGTAGTGTGGTTTTACCGCGGCCACTCTGTCCGGCAATCCAGTTTAAACCTAGCTGATTAAACTCAACAGATCGCGCTTCGAAGACGCTCTGTGCACTCCCCTCATAAGCGTATGAGAGCTCTTTGATTGAGATACCAAAATAGGGCTTTTCTATGCATATAGTGCGTTTTTCTTCGAAGTTTTGCTTATTTTTACTACTTTTGCCTAAGCGACTTAAAGCGCGTTGGCCTAACAGAAGGTGCGAGATGGCTCCATTTGCAGCGGCAAAGACCTCAATGGTTCCGAGAGATAACAGCAGCAACATAAAGATTAATGCGCCGGCCAGTTCACCCGTGAGATAGGCCTGCAGAGCCATGAGCAGTGTTAAGCCGACCAAAGATAAATTAATCAATTGCGATAGAAGGTTGATGAGTTGCTGGCGCTTTAGGGCTTGGAGTTCGAATAGATCCGACTGTCGGCTCTGCTGGCGCAACCTATTGCCCTCATGTTCAAGCTGCTGCGACAGGGTGAGCAGGCGCAAGCTTGAGAAGATACCGCTGGCGCGTGACCAGAGTGCATTTCGACTCAGATGCAGCTCAGACTCGGGCTCCAGAACCGCTTTAGCATAGAGCCAAGGAATTCCGATCAAAGCTAATAGAATTAATGGCAGGCTAGCTATCGCTAGACCGGGTAGAAACAGAGCCGTAACCAGAATAAACCCAAGCGCTGAAAAGAGAGCGGTAATGGCAGGCACGAGCGAATGCAGATGGATCCCTTCAATGTTTTGAATATCCTGCAGCATCTGACTCGCACTGTCGTGTCGATTCATCCGTGCGCTGATGTTTTGGCTGTTGGCTAATCGAGAGAAGATATCTCGTCTTAGTGTCGATATGAGCCTAAAGGTTGCTTCGTGATTGGCCAATCGCTCCCCGTAGCGACCAGCTGTGCGGGCAATGGAGAGACCACGAACGATGGCGCCGGGGGTGAAAAAGTTAAATGCATGAGCGGCGGCTGCCGTCACACCGGCTAAAGCCGCTGCACTGATGAACCAGCCTGATACAGCCAGTAGAGCGATGCCGGCAAATGCAGTGACAATGGATAGGGTTAAGCCGAGTAGAAAGACGCCTCGCTCTGCTAGCAGTAGAGACCAGTAGTGTCGATTCATGCATCTACCTCCGCTTTAGCTAAAGTGAGTCGTTGCGTGAAGTTGAAGCGATTGGTGCGGTGACTGGCCATGATGATCATGCCACCCTGTTCAACATACTGGTTTAGAGCATTCATAAACAATTCGGCGGTATCAACATCTAAGTTCGCTACAGGTTCATCAAGAAGCAGTAGTTTAGGTCGATGCAGAAGCGCTCGCGCAATCGAAAGACGTTGTGTCTGACCTCCCGATAGAAAGTGCCCAGAGTCCGTGATGAAGTAGTCCAAACCCTGCGGAAGTTGCTTAACGACGGTTTCTAATTGAGCCGATCCTAGGGCAGCCCAAATGTCATCATCAGAGTAACTCTTACCTAAGCAGAGGTTCTCCCTTAACGATCCATAGATCAGTTCTGGGTGCTGGGTTATGTATCCAATGGTCTGCTGCCAGTGAGGGTTGCTGTAAGGTTCGATTGTTGTTTCGTCAGCAGACAGGGATCCAGATAGTGGGGGACGAAGCCCTGCTAGGGTATCGAGTAAGCTCGTTTTTCCTGTGCCAGAAGGCGCTTCAATCAGTAGTGATTCACCCGCTTTAAGCTCAACAGAGACAGGTTTGTGAATGGCTTGATCACTACCTGATACTAAGCCTTCGATTTTTATCGATGCTTTAAAAGAGCCTGCTTTTGAAGGTTCACTAACTACCCTTGACTGTTCAGCGGCCTGTTTGAGTTGCTCAATTTGCTCGGCGACAGCCCGAGCATTCGATTTTGCGTGGTATAGCGCGCCCATCTTACGCAGGGGTAAGTAGTATTCGGGCGCTAGCATCAATAGAAAGGCACCTTCAGCAAAACTGATGTCTGTTCCCCATGCACCGAGAGAGTATTTGTCCAAAAAGAAGAGTCCTAAATAGACTGCGACCAGTGCCACGCTGATCGCGGCAAAAAACTCCAAGAGCGTCCCGGACAGAAACGCCAAACGCAGAACTTTCATCGTGCTAATACGGAACTGATCCGATTGATGATGCAACGCCTCGGTCTCTCTATCGACTGCTCTCTCTTGCTGAAGCAGATCGACGTTACGAAGACGATCTTCGAGTAGATGGCCAAGCCGATTGAGCTGCTCTAAGTTGTTGCGTGACGCTTCCCCCGCTTTATTACCGACAATGATCATAAAGATCGGAATCAAAGGCGTGGTCAGCAACAAAATCAGCGGCACTAACCAGTTCACAAAGCTAGCGGCAATTAGAATCAAAACGGGAGTCCATACAGCCATCTGCTTTTGAATCTTAAACTCTGCGTAATACTCTTTGAGCTTGTCGACTTCACTGGTCAGCAGGTTGGCCAGTTGTGCCGGCTTGAAAGCAGGGAAGAGCGAAATCCCAGTTTTAAAACTGAGGCTAAGAATCTGCTCTCGCAAGCGATCGCGGATGGTGACTGAGTTGCGCAGATTGATAGTCGATTGCCAGAGTGATGCAGCCGCTTTAACGGCAAGAATGAGGAAGGCCGCAGCGACCAAAAGAAGCGGGCTGTGATCTAAGCTGCCCTGAGTTAATACCTGATCGATCAACAGAGCGACCCAGTAGGCGAATCCAATAGTACAAAGCGTTTGAATCACGCCCAATAGCAGCGACAGGCGCATGGAACCCTTCAGATCAAACTGGTGCTGATCGAGGATTGCGGTCGGGTTGGATTTTCGTTGTCTGGCCAACTTAACACTCACTAAGGTTTACAAAAAAAGGGGCTCGAAAGCCCCTTGATTACGTACAGCTAGAGCGTACAGATTAATCGTCTGCGCGCTGCTCCTCTTCAGCATCCAACCACATCGCGTTGATGATGCCGAAGCTGCAGGCTAGGAGTACGCCAAGGATCCAAGCAAAATACCACATCTTCTTAATCTCCTAGTAGTTTGAAACGCTGTTTTGTTCGATGAACTCAGGTTCAATTCGACGCCACATTTTGTAGTAGCCCCAGAAGGTGTAACCCAAAATGATCGGTACAAAGAACAGAGCCACCCAGAACATGATCTCAAGTGTCAGTTCACTCGACGTCGCATCCCACAGCGTTAGAGCGCTGGCTAGATCAGTCGATGAAGGCATCACGAATGGGAATAGGGTGAAACCGGTCATAAGAATGATCGCTGCGATCGCCAGTGAGCTCAACGTAAAGGCAAAACCACTTTTACCCGCTTTAGCCATTAAGCTTGTTAGCAGAGGGAGTGCCACAGATGCCGCTACCAATGTCCAAAGGATTGGGTAATCGGTGTAGTTACCGAACCAGTTGTCAGTGGTCGTTACGGTTTTGCTCAACGGGTTAGAAGGAGCATCACCCACGACAGTAGAGCTGATTTCGTAACCAGGAATACCGTAGTACAACCATGCACCCGCAACCGCTAAGAGTACCGTTAGAACCGGACCTAGCAGAGTTGCCATAGTTTGAGCGCGGCCTTGAACCTCACCGCCGGCACGCATCTGCAACCAAGTTGCACCCTGCAGAGCAAGCATTACCACGCTGGCTAGGCCACAGACAATGGCGAATGGGTTCAACAGAGCCCAGAAAGAACCGGTGTAGATTGGGCGGGTAAACTCATCAAAGTAGAAGGGCACGCCTAAGAATAGGTTGCCGAATGCCACACCAAAGACCAGTGATGGAACAAACGAGCCCACTGCCAGTGCATAGTCCCAGTTGCGACGCCAAGCGACAGAGTCCTTCTTAGAGCGGTACTCAAATCCGACAGGACGGAAGAATAGTGCGAACAGTACCAGTAGCATGGCCCAGTAGAAGCCAGAGAATGCTGTTGCGTAAACCAGTGGCCAAGCGGCAAAGATGGCACCACCGGCAGTGATTAACCACACCTGGTTACCGTCCCAGTGAGGCCCGATGGTATTGATGATGACGCGGCGCTCAGTGTCCGTTTTACCCAATACAGGGATCATCATAGCAGTACCCAAATCCATGCCGTCTGCAATGGCAAAACCAATCAGCAGTACACCAACCAGCAGCCACCAAACAAGTCGAAGCGTTTCGTAATCAAACATCATTAAGCTCCTTGAGTCGCTGTGTTCTGTTCAAAGTGGTAACGGCCAGTCTGCAAGGCGCTTGGGCCTTTGCGGATGTATTTCACCATCAGGTAGATCTCGATGACCAAGAACAGAGTGTAGAGTCCAATAAAGCCCGCCAAGCTCATCCACAGATCCGTCTCAGTTAGGTGAGAGGTTGCGACATAGGTCGGAAGAATTTCACCGATCGCCCAAGGTTGACGGCCAAATTCAGCAACGAACCAACCCATCTCACTGGCAATCCAAGGAAGCGGTAGAGAGAGCAGTGCGAACCACTGCAACCAACGTGTCTGGTAAGCCTTACGCTTAGCGGTGTAGTAGAAGGCTAGGACAAATAGAAGCAGCATCGTAAAGCCTGCACCGACCATGACACGGAAGGTCCAGAACATCGGAGCCACCTGTGGAATGGTGTCCCGAGCCGCCAGTTTGATCTGCTCTTCGGTCGCGTCAACAACCGCCTGCGTGTAACGCTTCAACAGCAGACCGTAGCCCAGATCAACGCTGACTTTAGAGAACGCAGCACGATTTTCAGGAGTGTCTTCACCGTTACGCAGTTTCTCTAGAAGGCCATAAGCGACAATGCCGTTGCGAATGCGATCTTCAGCATGAGCCACTAGATCTTTAATACCGGTAACCTCCTCATCCAAGGAGCGGGTTGCAATTAGACCCAAGGCGCCCGGAATTTTCAGAGCGTAGTCAGTTGTCATGGTCTCTTCATTGGGAAGGCCGACAACGGTAAAGGCTGCAGGTGCTGGGTGTGTATCCCACTCCGCCTCGATCGCTGCCAATTTAACCTTCTGCACTTCGCCCACTTCGTAGCCAGATTCGTCACCTAACACGATGACAGAGATCGCAGAGGCTAAACCGAAGGCTGAAGCGATCGCGAATGAACGACGTGCAAATGGAATGTCACGGTTACGCAGCATGAAGTAGCTGCTGACGGCTAGAACGAAGATAGCGCCCGTTACATAACCTGCAGAGACAGTGTGAACAAACTTAACCTGCGCCACTGGGTTTAGCAGGACTTCCGCGAAGCTGTCCATCTCCATGCGCATGGTTTCAAAGTTGAAGTAGGCCCCAACAGGGTTCTGCATCCAACCGTTGGCGATCAAAATCCACAACGCAGAGAAGTTAGAGCCCAGTGCGACCAACCAGGTCACAGCAAGGTGCTGTACCTTGCTCAGGCGATCCCAACCGAAGAAGAACAGGCCGATCATAGTGGATTCAAGGAAGAAGGCTACCAGACCTTCAATCGCCAGCGGTGCACCAAAGACGTCGCCCACGTAGTGCGAGTAGTAGGCCCAGTTGGTTCCAAATTGGAACTCCATGGTCAAACCGGTGGTCACACCTAGCGCGAAGTTAATACCGAACAACTTACCCCAGAATTTGGTCATATCGCGGTAGATCTGCTTGCCGGTCATGACATAGACAGATTCCATGATGGCCAGCAGGAAGGATAGACCGAGGGTCAGTGGTACAAATAGAAAGTGATACATCGCGGTAATAGCAAACTGCCAACGCGATAGTTCCACAACCGATTCTGAAATCATCGGGGATGCCTCCAGTAGACAAATTAAGCACAAAAATTATGTGCACTGCACAAAGTTTCAGAATTGTAATCGGTTATATAGTCAAAAGTAATTGATATATATCTAAAGTCTTAACGATAAATGCTCACGACTAGTTGAGAAAATCTCAACCTTGGCAGCGGTTAGAGGGGCAGATGTTGACCGATTTTATGATCAGAACGCAGGGATCGCCGATCTTGAGGTTTAGATTGTTAAGGGAGCGTTTGGTGATGTGTGTTGAGACGATATCTGTTGCAATGCACACGTTAATAAGTACATCACTCGATGAAGTCGTTTCAATGGATTCAACCCTTCCGGAAACCTGATTCAAGGCAGAGATGCCTGCCACTTTTGCGGTCGATAGGATTAGATCGTTCGCGACCAGTTCAAGGCAGACCGCTGAACCTATGGGTGCATCAAGGGTCGGCACATAGAGTGTTTCGCTGGCCACTTGAAGCTCGGACAGTCCATCGGGGTGTTGTGCCACTAACTGGGTTGTCAGTGTCGACTTGATCGCACGATTGGCGGTTCGCGCGACCTTGCTGTTGGCCATCACCTCTCGCGCAGGCCCTTGAGTCACAATGCGGCCCTGCTCCAGTGCGATGACATGGTCAGCCAGCTCTAATACCTCTTCGGGTGAGTGGGTTACGTAGAGCATAGGAATACCCAATTCCCGGTTTAATTTTTTGAAGTAGGGGAGTAGCTCCGCTTTTCGGGCGCCATCGAGTGCTGCAAGGGGTTCATCGGCCAGAATAAGATCTGGTGCGCTTAATAACGCACGACCAATCGCAACACGCTGTTTTTCACCACCAGAGAGTGAATTTGGCGTTCGCCTAAGTAGGGGTTTTATACCTAAAAGTTCGACGATCTGGTAAAAATCGACGCTTTTGTCGACCTTATTGAAGCGTTTCGCGTAATTTAGATTCTGCTCTACTGTCAGATGTGGAAAGAGTCGGCTCTCTTGAAAAATGTAGCCAATGTTGCGTTGATAGGGCTTTAAGCTCGTGTTTGAAGCGCTATCAAATAACACCCGATCGGACAGAGTGACGCGGCCTTGGCTGTTGCTTTGCAAGCCGGCTATCGCATTGATTGTGGTGGTTTTCCCTGAACCTGACTCGCCAAATAGAACCGTGATGCCACTGGGGGCTTCAAAGGCTATATCAAGCGAGAAGTTTGGCATCGACTGCTGCAAAGTGACTGACAGTGTCATGACTGCAACCTCCGGCTCATACGACGTGACAGCCATTCAGAGGCAAGAAGTGCGCTCATCGCGATAATAATAGAGATGATCACCAGTTTGGTCGCAGAGCTTTCACCACCGGGTACCTGAAGAAACGCATAGATAGCCGAAGGGAGTGTCTGAGTCTGACCTGGAATATTCGATACAAAGGTGATGGTGGCTCCAAACTCACCCATCGCTTTGGCAAAGCCCAGAACGGAGCCGGCGATCACACCAGGAAGCATTAAAGGTAGGGTGATGGTGATAAACACCCAGCGCCTTGAGGCACCCAGGGTTGCGGCCGCTTCCTCTAATTTAGGATCAATGGCTTCAATGGAGAGACGAATAGCGCGAACCAGTAATGGAAAAGCCATGATGGCTGCTGCTAATGCGGCACCGCTCCAGCGGAAAGCAAACTCAATTCCCCACTCAGCAAGGAATGATCCGACAGGCGTGCGTTTTCCGAAGGTCATTAACAGCAGATAACCCGTTACAACGGGCGGTAAGATCAACGGTAGATGGACAATTCCGTTGAGAAGCTGTTTCCCTGCAAACTCCTTTTTCGCCAGAAGATAGGCAACGCCAATGGCCACAGGCAGGCTAAGCAGTGTTGCCCAAAAAGCTACCTTTATTGATAGGAGAACTGCCGCCCACTCGTTGGGGCCTAGCCAATCAGTCACGTTGTTGCGAATCCATTAAAAAGCCGTTGCGCTCTAGTATCGCCCTAGACTGCTCTGAGCGCAAAAACTCTAAAAATGCCGCGGTTGATTTATCACTCTCTGTAACAGCCGCAACCGGATATAGAATTCTGTCATGGGACTCTGTAGGGAAGGTGGCAGCTATTGAGACCTTGGGTTCAGCCACCGCATCCGAGTGATAGACGATCCCTAAAGGTGCTTCACCTGAAGCAACTAATGCAAGTGCAGACCGCACATTGTCTGATTGAGCGACTTGCTGCTTAAGGGGGTCCCAAAGATCAAAATAAGTAAGTGCTTGCTTACCGTAAATGCCAGCAGGTACAGATTCCACAAGACCCATGGCCAGGTATTCATTGTCCAGCCAATCGAGCAGTTCTTGCGACCTGGTGAGGGTGAGTTTTGCGTCTGGAGTATGACTTATCAGTACCAACTGATTACTGGCAAGGTTGAAGCGAGTCGGTTCATTAATTAGCGCCCTATCAGATAGGTAATCCATCCAGGCAGTGTTGGCAGAGATGAAAATATCGGCTGGTGCGCCCATCTCTATTTGACGTGCTAAGGTGGCAGACCCCGCATAAGAGACAACAATCGAGTCTGAATGGTCTGCCTCGTAATGTTCTGTGATCTCATCGATCGCATTTTTTAAGCTCGCTGCTGCAAACACAGTAAGTGTGTTTGCAACGGCTTGTGAGGATGCAAAAGCAGCCAGACTCAGCGTGAGTATTGATCTAAGTAGGACTGCTTTAAACTGCATAAGTTATGCGCTGATTCCGTATTCGTCACGGTAGGCTCGAATGGCCGTTAACTCAGCATCACGACCACCTTGCTCTTCAAGGTACTCAACGAGATCATCTAAGGAAATGATGCTAGCAACTTGCATGTTGTAGTCACGCTCAACTTCCTGAATGGCGGAAAGCTCACCTGTACCGCGTTCCATACGGTTCAGTGCGATCACCGTGGCGGCTGGTGTTGCACCATTTTCGTCGATCAGCGTCATCACCTCACGGATAGCGGTACCCGCGGTAATGACATCGTCGATGATCAGAACACGGCCAGCGAGTGGTGCGCCCACTAGGTTGCCACCTTCACCGTGATCCTTAACCTCTTTGCGGTTAAAAACATAAGGAACGTCTTTACCGAAATCATTTGCCAGTGCAACGACGGTCGTTGTTGCAAGGGGAATGCCTTTGTAAGCAGGCCCAAGCATGACGTCGTAATCGATCTTCGCGTCTTCAATTGCCGCTGCATAGAAACGACCCAGTTTTGCTATGGCATCACCGGTATTGAAAAGGCCTGCGTTAAAAAAGTAAGGGCTAGTTCTACCCGATTTTAGGGTGAACTCACCAAATTTAAGAACGCCTTTTTCGATTGCGAATTCGATGAACTCACGCTGGTAGCTTTGCATAATAGTGAAATCCTTAGAACTGGGTTTAATCCGCGTAGGATACCTGAACAGAGTTCAACTCCCAAACCAACTTCTTTCAGCTTTAAAAAATTCCGTTTTTATGAATCTATCGCTACAATTGCAATCTTTAGTCTAACAACAATAGTTATACGGAGCGCTTCGAACTCATGCGCGTAATTACTTTTAATACTCAAGGCATTGTTCAAGCCGCTGATCGGGGCTTTTTCGATTGGATGGTTAAGCAGGATGCGGATGTTGTCTGCTTGCAAAACATTCGTGCACGTGAGTATCAATTAGATGATTCTCGCTACCACCCTGAGGGTTACGAAGCCTACTTCTTTGAAGCCTTTGATGATGACTACAGCGGTGTAGCGATCTACACCCGCCGTCTACCTAAAGCGATTATGACCGGCTTAGGTTTTGAACAGTGCGATTTCCAAGGCCGTTATATTCAGGCTGACTTCGAACGATTCAGCGTCGGTTCTTTTAATGTGCCATCGGGTCTCAAAGGACCAGACGCTCAAGCAGAGAAAGAGAAGTTCATTGAGCAATTTGAAAGTCACTTTGAGAAGACTCTTCGCAAGCGTCGTGAATTCATCTTCGCCGGTAGCATGAAAATTGCGCACAAACCGGTCGACTTGAGTAACTGGTATGCCAATCAGACCGTATCTGGATTCCTTCCAGAAGAGCGTGAGTTCATGGAGGAGCTATTCGGTGAAATGGGCTACGTCGACACAATGCGTGAGTGTACAAAAGCGGATCGCGAATACACTTGGTGGCCAGACTACAACCGTGCCCGTGAGCTAAATGAAGGTGCGCGCTTGGATTACCAGATTACGACTCAAGGTCTGCGTAAAACCATTCAGCACTGCAGTATCTACAAAGGTCAGCAGTTCTCTGAGCATGCACCCTACATCGTGGATTACGATCTCGATTTTTAATTGAGAATTGGATTTTAGAAACCCTCTTTACGAGGGTATTTTATTGTTAGCGCGAGAAGAAAGCTAACATCATGATCTGAATCGCTGCGAGCCAAGAGCAGGCTACCCTGACGGCAATTCGTGAAACGGTTGCGGGCAGCTTTTCCAGTAGTAACTCACCGGTTGCGGCGCCAAGCATCACTGGCAATATCGCCCCAAGTGTCACACCGACATAGATGGAGACGCTTAACTCCATCCAGACATGCCCTTCCAATGAGACCATCTGAACTAGCAAGCCAGTAAACAGCGCCAGAATCAGCGTTAGCGGTTTGAACTGCTGGTTCAAGCTAGCACCCAGGGTTGCAGTGATAGAGCCGACAACGGTAGCCCCCATCATCACCCAAGTGGTTACTGAAGGCGCCAGTAAAAAGCCCAAGACTAACCCTGCGACAAAGAGGGGAAGGGCCTGAACTACACCGCGATTTTTCCATAGTGCGATCATTAGCCCTAAAGAGAGGGTGGCAAATAGAGTGACTTGATCAAAGATCACCACGCTGGCCCCTTCGACAAAGCTGGCAAATTGATCGGTACCAGCCCCAAAGCTATGCGCTACTGCCCGGCTAGGCAGTAACACTGTGGTCAAAAGAAGCAGTATCAAACCTGATGGATAGACCATAAGTTAAAGCACACCAAACAGGTAGCCAGCACCGACTAATGCAATGATCGCGCCGCCTAGACGAACCAAAATTGCACCAAAATCGAGTTTGGTTAGGAAGCCGAATGCGATACCGATAAGGTGAAGTAGGCCGGTCGCAATAACAAATCCAACGGCATAACCGTAAGCGTTAAACTCTGTTGGAAACTCTGTGCCGTGTGCATGGCCATGAAAGATCGCAAAAATGCCGACAATTACAGCCGCTATCCATAGAGGTGCTTTTACAGCAAAGACAATCAGTAGACCAAGAACCACCCCTGAAAGTGCAATCCCCGTCTCAACCGCAGGAATGGGAATCCCGGCAATGCCAAGTGCCCCACCAATCGCCATGACCAGTGGGAATACGACTGGAAGAATCCAGATGGCAGGCGCTCCCAAGAAAGCACCCCAAAGTCCAACGGCTACCATCGCTACGACATGATCCCAACCCATGATGGGGTGCCAGAAGCCTGATGCAAAACCTGTGTTAATACCTTCACCAGTATGGGCAAACGCCATGCTGCTGAAAATCATCAAAGATAGAGCTGTAGCGAGTTGTTTGATGGTCATTCTTAGTTCCAGGAAATTAAATTTTAGTCGCTTACGCCAGTGAGGCTTTTTGGATTGCTGTTAGCTCCTCAATGCCTTTCTTAGCCAAGGTTAGCATCTGATTCAGCTCATCTTGGGTATAAGGTGCGCCTTCTGCTGTGCCCTGTACTTCAACAAAACCGCCGGTTTCTGTCATGACGACGTTCATGTCAGTCTCGGCCGATGAGTCTTCTGCATAGTCCAAATCTAATACCGCTTGGCCTTTATAGATGCCCACCGAAATGGCTGCAACTTGGTTTTTAATCGGGTTGCCTTTTAGTGCGCCATTTTTATCTTTTTTCAGTTCGTTGATCGCATCAATCAGCGCAATGTACGAACCGGTAATTGAGGCGGTACGAGTACCACCATCTGCTTGCAGAACATCACAGTCGATGGTGATGGTGTTCTCGCCTAGCTTATCTAGATCAATCGCAGCACGTAGTGAGCGGCCGATCAGGCGCTGAATCTCAAGTGTGCGTCCTGACTGCTTACCGCGCGACGCCTCACGATCGGTGCGGCTATTAGTTGCACGAGGTAGCATGCCGTACTCAGCCGTTACCCAGCCTGAGCCTGATCCGCGCAACCACCGAGGTACACCTCGAGTAACCGATGCATTACAAAGGACTTTTGTATTACCAAACTCGATCAAAACCGAACCTTCTGCATGCATTGTAAAATTACGAGTGACTTTAACCTCGCGCATTTGGTCTGGTTGACGACCACTTGGGCGCATTGCATCTAAACCTAGGTTTTTCAATTGATCAGAGAGTGGAGAGCTCATGTAGGTACCTTAAAAGTGCCGGCATCGGCTGTTATAGTGACAATCAATCTATGGTAATCGAGTTTGACAGTATATGACACAGAGTATGACCGCTTTTGCCCGTTCAGAAGCTGAATTTTCATGGGGTACCTTGGTTTGGGAAATTCGTTCGGTTAATCAGCGTTTCTTAGAGCCTCATTTCAAACTTCCAGACTTTATGCGTCAGCACGAGATAGCCATTCGCGACAAGCTGCGCAAACGCCTGGCCCGCGGCAAAGTTGAATGTTCGCTTCGGTTCCATGAATCGGTGGGTCAGCAGAGTGTTCAAGTGGATCAAGTGCGGTTGCAGCAGATTAATGAAGCGCTACAGCAGATTAAACTCAGTGGTGCTTCAGAGGGAAGGGTTGATCCTTTGGCTCTGCTTCAATTCCCGGGCGTGATGAACAGCACTTCAGCTGATCCTGGTGAGGTAGGTCAGGCCGCGCTAGCGCTATTTGATGACGCATTGGCTCAACTTATTGAGGGCCGTCATCGCGAAGGGATTGAGTTGGCGGGTTTGATAGAGGATAGGTTGCAGTCAATTGCGGCGATCGTCGGCAAAATAAGATCAAAAATGCCGCAAATTATCGAAAATCAAAAAGCGAATCTAGTCGAAAGAGTGTCGCAATTAGGAGTCGACCTTGATGCCGAACGTCTTGAGCAAGAGGTAGTGCTGTTGGCACAACGTGCCGACGTTGCAGAAGAGCTGGACCGTCTAGATACCCATGTGACTGAAGTAAGACGCATCTTAATAGAGAAGGGGCCAATTGGTCGTAAGCTGGATTTTCTAATGCAAGAGTTGAACCGTGAAGCTAACACACTGGGCTCCAAATCCGTTGTCGTCGCAACGACTCAAAGCGCGGTAGAGCTTAAGGTTTTGATTGAACAGATGCGCGAGCAGATACAGAATATCGAATAAGATCCTGAATACCGACAGCTGCGTAACTCATAGAAACAGTTAAGAGTATTTCGCGTGATTAAGTTAGCACACCGTCTGGGTTATGCCGGGTTGATCCCTTTCGTCGGATTGGCTTTTCAGTTTGAAGATGCAGCGTCTGTCTCGGCTTTTATGAGTTATTCCGCTGTGATCCTCTCGTTTTTAGGAGGGATTCACTGGGGAGTTGCTATACGGGATAGCAACTTTGCTTCTGATGCTCGTTTGGCCATTTGCATGCTCCCTTCACTTTTAGCCTGGTTGGCACTTTTACTCCCCCTCTATTTAGGTTTGTGGGTTGGGTTAATTGCCTTTTTGGTTTGGTGGGCCTGGGATCATACTCAGATTGAAGATGGCGATTATCGGAGATTGAGAACTCATCTAACGGTGGTCGTTTCGCTATGCCACATCTGGTTGATTGCTCATTTAAATTAGTTGACTATTTTGGAGCGAAAATTCCGCCTTTCACTCCCGCGCTGGTGCGAAATACCAATAGCGAGCTATCAAATGTTTGGCGTGTTTCCCCATGCTGATTGATGGTTTTAGCATGAATCTTCACCACACCACGGTCTGGTTTCGACTTAGACGGTATCACCTCTAATATCTCGGTCTCTACGTGAAGCACATCGCCAGGACGAGTGGGTGTTAACCAGCGTAGGCTAACGCCGCCGCCAATAACGCCTGAGGCAATCGGAAGTGATTTTGCGATCAGGCGCATTGTAATTGAGCCTACCTGCCAACCACTCGCTGCAAGGCTTTCAAAGAAGGAGTCCTGGGCTGATTCATTAGATAAATGGAAAGGTTGAGGGTCGTAGTGTTCTGCAAAGGCTACGATATTCTCATTGGTTATCTCATAGCTTTCACTCTCAAATCGATCTCCAGCCTTCAGGTCTTCCAAGTAAAGCATCGGTACATCCTAGTCCTACTAGATAAAAAAGGCCGACACAACAGTCAGCCCTTGTGAGAGTAACTTAAATTATTAGAAGTTACGCTCTTTGAATTTTTTAAACTGCCCAACAATACCTGCGCGGAATGCCAGTACACAGATTACAAACACTGCACCCATGATGATATGAATGTAGTTACCTAGGTCGCCCGTAGATAGGTAGTTCTGCATGGTCACAATGACACCAGCACCAACGATTGGTCCCATAAGAGTGCCTACACCACCCACTAGGGTCATCAGGATCACTTCCCCCGACATGTGCCAGTGAGCATCAGTAAGTGACGCTAGGTTGAAGACAATAGTCTTTGTTGAGCCCGCTAATGCTGCCAGCGCAGATGAGATAATAAATGCCAGCCACTTGTAGTTGTTAACGTTGTATCCCAAAGAGATTGCACGTGGCTCGTTCTCGCGAATAGCTTTAAGAACCTGGCCAAAAGGCGAGTGTACAGTTCGCTGAATGATCGCGAACCCAATCAGAAAGATGACAGCAACGGTGTAGTAGATCGCGACATTATCTGTAAGGTCGATTAGGCCAAAGAGGTTGCCACGAGGTATACCCTGCATGCCGTTCTCGCCACCCGTGAAATCTGATTGCAGGTATACGAAGAATGTTAACTGAGCTAGAGCAAGGGTAACCATCGCGAAGTAGATACCTTCGCGCTTGATCGCCAGTTTGCCGTAAATAGCACCCAGTAGAGCGCCAGCTAGGGTGCCCATAAGGATACCAATCTCTGTAGACACGCCAAGATTCATCATCGCCCAACCAGTAATGTAGCCGCCGGTACTTAGGAAGGCTGCATGTCCAAAGGAGAGGATGCCAGCGTAACCAAGCAGCAGGTTGAATGCGGCTGCGAATAGTGCAAAGCAGAGTAGCTTAGCCAAAAAAACTGGGTAGAGTAGGTAGGGCGCAACGCCAAGCACTACTACGGCAATAATTAGATTTCGAATATTGGTATTCATCTCTTATGCCTCTTTTCCAAATAAACCCGCAGGTTTAAACAATAGAACCAGCATCATCACAACAAAAATGACTGTAGTTGATGCTTCTGGGTAGAAGTATTTAGTTAGACCTTCAACAACCCCCATGCCTAAACCGGTAGCGATAGCGCCACCGATGGAGCCCATGCCACCAATGACTACGATGGCAAATACAACAATCAAAATGCTAGAGCCCATATCCGGTGATACAGAGTAGACAGGTGCTGCAAGAACTCCTGCTAAACCAGCTAGAGCCACACCAAAACCAAAGGTTAGTGTGACCATCAAGGGTACGTTAATACCAAAGGCTTGAAGGAGTTTAGGGTTCTCAGTGCCTGCACGAAGGTAAGCCCCAAGTTTGGTCTTTTCAATCATGAACCAGGTACCTAGGCAGACCACAACTGAAGCAACAACGATCCAAGCGCGGTAAGTAGGCAGGTACATGAACGGTAATTTAATTCCGCCTTTTAGTTCAGCAGGCACAGGGTAGCTCTGACCAGATGAACCGAATATGTGGGTAAAGGTACCCTGCAGCATGAGAGCGATACCGAAGGTTAAAAGTAGACTGTATAGATGGTCTAAATTAGCGATCGGACGGATTAAGAAACGTTCGATAAGTATGCCCAATACACCGACAGTTACTGGCACGACAACAAGTGCTACCCAGTAATTCAAACCGGTCCATTTGAATGCTAAAAGCGCCGCAAAAGCACCAAGCATATACATTGCGCCCTGAGCGAAGTTAATTATTCGCAACAGACCAAAAATGATGGCAAGACCTAAACTTAAAAGGGCGTAGAAAGAACCGTTTATCAGTCCTACCAGCAGTTGCCCGCTTAACGCCATAATATTGATATCGAACATGCTATTACCGATCTCAAACTGAAAGATGGGGAGTGCTAAGCACTCCCCCTTTATTTAACCGCAATTACTTAGCAGAGAAATCACACTCTGGGTTCATTGGGTTGTAAGCTTCGTTACCTGGGATAATTTTTACGATGTCGTAGATGTCATCTTCAGATTTACGGTTTGCAGGATCTTTGATCTCTACTAGAAGCATGTCGTGAACCATACGACCGTCGCCACGTAGAGACGCGTTACGAGCGAAGAAGTCATTTGGGTTAGCAGACTTCATCTGAGCCATTACTGCGTCAGCATCGTCGGTACCTGCTGCTTCAACAGCTTTCAGGTAGTTCATAGTTGCTGAATAAGCACCTGCGTGCACCATTGTTGGGATTGAGCCGTGGATCGCTTTGAAGCGGTTGCTCCATTCACGAGTCTGCTCGTCCATATCCCAGTAGAAACCAGTTGTTAGACGCATGCCTTTAGCAACATTGCCGTCCATCGCTTTGGTATCTGTTGCGAAAACAAGAAGACCTGCGATATCAGACTGTTCAGTTAGACCGAACTCGATAGCAGCTCTTAGAGCGTTAGTTGTGTCGTTACCTGCGTTAGCAAGTGCTATAACTTCAGCGCCTGAAGCTTGAGCCTGTAGTACGTAAGAAGAGAAGTCTGTTGTACCAAGTGGAGCACGAACTGCACCTACTACTTCACCGCCGTTAGCCTTGATTACGCCACTAGAAACACCCTCAAGCGCGTGGCCGAAAGAGTAGTCAGCAGTGATGAAGAACCACTTCTTCTTGCCTGAAGCAACCATGTTCTTGACGGTACCGTTTGCAAGAGCTGCTACGTTGTATGTCCAGTGCGCGATGTATGGAGAACAAACGCCTGGCTTAGCTGTGAAAGAGTGTGAAGCTGAACCAGTGATAAGTGCGATGTTTTTGTTCGCTGAAGTAACCTGAGTTACAGCACCTGTTACTGCAGAAGAAACAAGACCACCGATGGTGTCTACGCCTTCATTTTCTACCCATTTGCGAACGATAGAAGAGGCAACGTCTGGTTTAAGCTGTGAATCAGCTGAAACAAGTTCGATAGGCTGACCAAGTACTTTGCCGCCGAAATCATCGATAGCCATCTGAGTAGCTTCGGTCATGCCTTTGCCGCCAACGTCAGCGTATACGCCGCCCATGTCGCCTATTACACCGATTTTAACTTTGCCGTCTACAGTTGCTGCAGTCGCTGTTGCTGCCATACTAGCTGCGATCATTGAAGCGAGTAGTGTTTTACGCATCATCTTTTCTCCATATTGGATTTTTTTGTTATCTGACTATCTTTGGCTGTTTAATTAGACGCCTAGGTAGCTGTTTAGAAGCTCAGTTTTTGCTTCCAATTCATCTGCTTGAATCTCTTCAACAATGTGTCCGTGCTCCATCACGTAGTGACGGTCAGCTATCGGAGCTGCAAAGCGGAAGTTTTGTTCAACAAGCAAAATTGTTAAGCCGCGCTCTTTGAGCTGTACAAGAACATCAGCAAGTTTGTCGTTAATAACCGGTGCAAGCCCTTCTGTGATCTCATCCAACAGCAGGATGTTGGCACCTGTTCTTAGAATGCGAGCAAGCGCAAGCATCTGCTGCTCACCACCTGATAAGCGCGTGCCCTGACTCATGCGGCGCTCATATAGGTTAGGGAACATCTCAAAAATTTCATCGACGCTCATCCCGCCAGAGCGAACATTTGGAGGAAGCATCAAGTTTTCCTCTACGTTCAAGCTTGCGAAGATGCCACGCTCTTCTGGGCAGTAGCCAAGTCCCAAATGGGCAACACGGTGTGAAGCCATGTTGATGGTTTCATTGCCATTAATGACGATCTGACCGCTACGTTTGCCTACGAGGTTCATGATCGCTTTTAAGGTTGTAGAGCGGCCTGAACCATTTCGTCCTAACAGAGTGACAAGCTCTCCTTCCATGACGTGAAGATCGATGCCATGAAGGATGTGGCTTTCACCGTAGTAGGCGTGGAGGTTGCTAATACGAATCTTTTCGCGATGACTTTGGCTCATTAGTGTGCTCCCGCTGCATCCGCTTCGCGGCCCATGTAGGCTTCACGAACTTGTGGGTCTGCAGATACAGTTTCGTAATTACCCTCTGTAAGGATTTGACCGCGTTGCAGAACGGTAATTTGATCAGCGAGGGTCGAAACTACCTTTAGGTTATGTTCAACCATAAGGATTGTGCGATTCTTGCTGACTTGTTTGATAAGGTCTGTTGTACGGCCTACATCCTCATGTCCCATGCCCTGAGTTGGCTCATCAAGAAGCATCAGCTCAGGTTCCAGTGCGAGTGTAGTGGCAATTTCTAGTGCGCGTTTACGACCGTATGCCAGGTCAGTGGTGACTGTATTTGCAAACTCTTTTAGACCTACCGATTCGAGTAGTTCCATGCAGCGATCATTAAGGCCGTTAAGAATTTTTTCTGAGCGCCAGAAGTGCATGCTGTGCCCCTCTTTGCGCTGTAACGCAACACGGACATTCTCAAGAACCGTTAGGTGTGGGAAGACTGCAGAAATCTGGAATGAGCGGATGATACCCATACGGGCAATTTCAGCAGGCTCTTTTCGAGTAATGTCATGCCCATTAAAGGTAATGACGCCCGAAGTCGGCTGAAGAAACTTAGTCAGCAGGTTAAATACTGTGGTTTTACCTGCTCCGTTTGGACCAATAAGCGCGTGGATATTGCCGCGCTTAACATTCAAGTTAACATCAGAGACGGCCGAAAAACCTTTAAACTCTTTCGTCAAATTTTTGGTCTGGAGAATGAATTCTGACTGATTTGAAGCCATTACTTTTATTATCCCTTGGTTACCACATCATTCAGTGGTTCTAGCTTTTCATCCAAGGTTAAGTAGTAAGCTTGTCGTAACTATTAAGAGAATACGACGAATTGTGTTTTGTGGGGTCGTCTTTGTAATATTTGTGACACAATTGCAATTAATCGTTATTTTTCAATTGCTTATTGTTTATTATCCATTGGTATTAGAGGGCTTTTTAGACAAAAAAATGCCCTGCTGTGGCAGGGCAAAAGATCTAAGTCTGAAAATTAAAATTGACTGATTTCAAACTTAAATAGGGAACTAAGACCTTTTTGTGCAAGACCTAGGTGAGTTTGGGCACGAGGCAGTAGATATTCTGTGTAGAATTGAGTGGTTGCTAACTTAGCTGCAATAAAGTCGTCAGAGAAGTTTCCGTCTGAGCTAGTTTTTGCTGCTATAGCTGAACGCGCTAGCATCCAGCCTCCACACAGGTAACCCATGCCCATGAGGTAATCGAAGCTAACAGCCGCACCCTGATTTAGATCTGACGAGGTGATTGCGTGTACTGCTGCTTGGGCCTCTTTCACTGAGTTGGCAAGCGCTTCCCCGATTACAGATAAACCCTCAACTTGAGCAGTTTCTTTCGCAGTATTTAACACTTCTGCTAGGAAATTGTTTACCGCAGCGCCCTGATCTAGAAGTGTTTTGCGTCCCACTAAATCAAGTGCCTGGATTCCAGTTGTGCCTTCGTATATCGGAAGAATTCGAGCATCTCTAAAGTGTTGCGCGGCACCTGTCTCTTCAATGAAGCCCATGCCGCCATGAATTTGCACATTTAAAGAACAGACCTCTTGGGCAAGCTCTGTCATCCAGCCTTTAACAATGGGAGTGTATAGTTCAACACGCTTTTGCGCGTCACTGTTTGGTTCGGAGTGATGTGCGCGGTCTATCTCTGCAGCAGCTTCAAGGACAAATGCTCTCATCGCCTCGGTAGCTGCTCGCTGTGTGAGAAGCATGCGGCGTACATCTGGGAATTCGATGATGGCAAGTTTTTCGCCGCTTTTAGAGCGACCTTGGATGCGATCACGCGCATAGCTAACTGATTGTTGGCGGGCGCGCTCAGCGATTGAAAGGCCTTGTAATCCCACAGACTGGCGAGCGTGGTTCATCATTGTGAACATGTACGCCAAGCCTTTGTTTGCTTCGCCAATAAGGTAGCCAACCGCACCGCCCTGATCTCCAAAACTCATGACACAGGTTGGGCTAGAGTGGATGCCCAGTTTGTGCTCAACTGCGATAGCATGTGCATCATTTCGTTGAGTGTAATTACCCGCTTCGTCTTTTAGGAATTTAGGTACTAAGAATAGTGAAATTCCTTTAACGCCCGCTGGTGCATCAGGTAGGCGAGCTAGTACCAGGTGGACGATGTTATCGGTCATCTGGTGATCGCCCCAGGTGATGAAGATTTTTTGACCTTTGACTAGGTAATGATCGCCCATTGGAGTTGCAGTTGATCGAATTGCGGCTAGATCTGAGCCTGCATCAGGTTCTGTAAGGTTCATGGTGCCTGTCCACTCACCTGATACCATTTTTTCTAGAAACTCTGCTTTCAGTTCATTAGAAGCGTGTTCTGTTACCGCTGCAACTGCACCCTGGTTTAGAAGGGGGCAAAGGGCAAACGCGAGGTTGGCGCTCTGCCAAATTTCATTCACTGCCGTACCTAATACATTAGGTAGGTTTTGACCCATGTACTCCTCTTGAGAGGTGAGGCCGTTCCAGCCACCCTCTACAAATTGTGCATACGCCTCTTTATAACCCGCAGTCTCTTGAACTCCATTAGAATCCAGTTTTGGTGGATTTTTATCTCCAATAGAGTTGAGGGGTGCTAATAGTTGGCTGCCAAGTTTCCCGGCTTCGTTTAAAACTATCTCCGCTAATTCGGAGTTGCATTCATCTGCGCCAATCGTATTGCAAAGTTGATCAAGTCCAATCACTTCGTTAAGTACGAAAAGTGCATCATCTTGGGGGTGTTGGTAGTCACTCATAGATAAAACTCCGATTAGTAAAATGTTCTGTTTTCATTCGCGCGAGCGATGAAGTTTTCGGTGGTTTGGTATAGCGCACCAAGAGAAGCATATTGTTCAACCTTGGCTTGGAACTCTTTAAGACCTATCAGGTCAATATAGCGTAGTGCTCCGCCTCGGAATTTCGGAAAGCCAAGTCCGAGTATTAAGCCCATATCCGCTTCGGCTGCCGAGGAGACGATGCCATCCTCTAAACAGCGCACAGTCTCCATGCATAGTGGAATCATTAGACGATCAATGATCTCCTGATCACTGAAACTGCGCTGATCCGCTGCATGCTCTGAAATGAGCGCAAGCGTGCTTTCTGCTGGGCGTTTAAAACGGTTGCCGTTTTCGTCTTTGCCGTAGGCATAGAAGCCCGAACCGCTCTTCTGGCCCAGCTCACCTTTTGCAAGCAATGACTCAGCAATTACAGTGCCGTCATGGCCCATGCGTTCAGGGAATCCTTGTTGTATAACCTGATCAGCGTGGACAAGGACATCAATCCCCACTACATCGGCAAGATAGGCCGGGCCCATTGGCCAGCCGAACGATTCCATGACGCGGTCGATCTGCTCGAAATCTGCGCCATCGAGTAGCAAACGGTTAAACGCATTGAAGTAAGGGAAGAGAATTCTGTTAACTAAAAAGCCTGGGCAATCATTCACAACAATCGGTTTTTTACCCATGGCAAGTGCGTAATTTACAGCACGAGCGACTGTTTCATCGCTGGTTTTTTCTCCGCGGATAACTTCAACTAACGGCATAGCATGGACAGGATTGAAAAAGTGCATGCCGCAGAATTGCTCTGGACGCTGGAGTGATTCTGCCAAGCTTGTAATAGAGATAGTCGATGTATTCGAAGAGAGTACAGCGTCATCTCTCAAAACACTCTCTACATCACTCAATACCATCGCTTTAACTTTCGGATTCTCGACCACAGCTTCAACAACCATATCGACATCACCAAAGCCTTCGTAATTAAGGGTTGGATTGATTTTAGTGAGTGTTTCAATCTTCTGCTCTTCGGATAACTTACCCTTCTTAATTTGGCGATCGAGTAGTACGGATGCAGTTGAAACCCCAAGGTCTAACGCTGGTTCGTTGATATCTTTCATCTCAACAGGAATGCCGCTGATTGCTGACTGGTAAGCAATACCACCGCCCATGACTCCGGCGCCAATAACTGCACCCTTGCTTACAGATCCACCTGCTTTTGCAAAACGTTTAGCTTGAGTTTTAATGAATTGATCACTCGCAAAGAGGCCGCTTAATGCCTTGCCGGCATCGGATTGCATCAAAGTTGCAAAGCATTGAGCCTCAGCATCGAGTGCTGAAGTGAAGTCTAATTGAGCTGTGTTACTGATTAGTTCGATGATCTCAGTTGCAGCGGGTGTATTTGCATTCAACTGCGATCCAAATTTATTTAGAGCTGCAGCTTTAATTGCTTCGCTACTCTGCTTTGATGCAAGCTGTTTACGTAAGCGTTGGCTCTCAGTTGCCTGTTTCTGACTGTTTAAGAGAAGGGAAACAGCACTTTCAACGCCTGTGTCATCAGCAATCGCATCTACTAATCCTATCTCACGGGCTTTATCTGCCTTTAATGGTCTGCCTGATAGGATCATCTCAAAAGCCTTGTCTGCTCCAGCTAATCGAGCAACTCGAATATTTCCACCCCAGCCTGGGCAGAGACCTAGAGTAATTTCGGGTAGGCCAATAAGTGCGTCCTGAGTAGCTACACGAAAATCTGTAGTTAAAGCGATCTCTAAACCACCGCCCAGCGCCATGCCGTTAATGATACTGACTGTTGGGAATGGCAGGTTTTCAATTGAATTAAAAAGGGCATGGGTTTCGTCAAGCATCTCGAGTATTGCAGCCTTATGCTGTTTCTGTAGCTCGATTAGCTCAAGTATATTTGCACCTACAACAAACGAAGATTTGCTGCTGCGAATAATTAAGCCTAGTGCACTGCTTTCAGATTTGATCGTTTGAACCGCAGTTTTCAGTTCAGATAAAACAGCGGCGCTTAATGTGTTTACACTTGCATTATTCGAGTTGATGACAAGCTCAATAATAGAGTCTTTGCGTTGAATAACTTGGATATGTTCGCCTGTATACATCGTTCTTTTACCTTATAAAAAATGGCGGGTGAAATTCACCCACCTAAAGACACTTCAAGGGTGATAGTGTCGAGCGAAAATTGATCAAGTTCGTTCTATTAGTGCAGCTATTCCTTGGCCGCCGCCGATACATAGGCTAATGATTGCAAAGCGGCCTTGGGTGCGCTCAAGTTCGTAAAGTGCTTTTGTCGTGATGATGGCGCCCGTCGCACCAATTGGGTGTCCTAGAGATATCCCGCTTCCGTTTGGATTTAGACGATCCATAGGTAGTTTTAGCTCTTTAGCAACAGCCAGAGCCTGTGCTGCAAAGGCTTCATTGACTTCATATAGATCGATGTCATCTACAGAAAGGTTTTGACGCGCAAGGATCTGTTGAATCGCAGGCACTGGACCAATTCCCATGTAGGCTGGGTCTACACCTGCGACGCTGTAATCGACCAACCTGGCCATGGGCTTTAGGTTGCGACGTTGAGCCTCTTCAGCAGACATCATGACTACAGCAGCTGCCGCATCATTCAGCCCCGATGCATTACCTGCAGTTACCGTACCCTCACGTTTAAATACAGGTTTTAGATTGCTCATGTCAGTTAATGCGCAGTTGTGACGAACATGCTCATCGGTATCGACAAGTTGTTCACCTTTACGTGTTTTCAATGTTACCGGTACGATCTGCTCTTTGAAGAAGCCATTTTCTATCGCCATCTGAGCTCGATTATGGCTGGTGACTGCCAGTTGATCCTGCTCTTCACGTGAAATGTTGTATTTTTCTGCAAGATTCTCTGCTGTTACACCCATGTGAACTTGGTTGATTGGGCAGGTTAGCGCTCCGACCATCGCATCAACCATTTTTCCATCGCCCATGCGCTGACCAAACCGAGCTGATGGAATGTGGTAAGGAACACGGCTCATCGATTCTGCGCCGCCCGCAACCACTGTTTTACAAATACCCAATTGAATTTGCTGGGCAGCAGTAAGAATTGCTTGTAAACCACTTCCGCAGAGGCGGTTTACTGTTAGGGCAGGCGTCCTTTCTGGGATGCCTGCCCCCAGGGCTGCCACACGTGAAATATAAATATCTGCAGCTTCGCTATGCGTCACATTACCGATAACGGCCTGTTCGATATCAGAGTTTTCTATCCCCGCGCGTCTGATAGCTTCGTTAATCACAAGTGCCCCAAGTTGTGTTGGTGCTTGATCCTTAAAAGAGCCGCCAAAGGTTCCGATGGCTGTGCGAGCGGCGCTTAAAAAAACTACTTCTTGCATGAAAAACTCCTGTTTTAAATTGTTATAGGGGCAATATTTTACGGATGAAATTAGGGGTTAGAATTGCAAAAACAGATCGATAATTAGCAAAAACGGACATGCTTAGATAGAATCACTCCTCGCTTACAACCTAATAGAAAGAATATGAAATCTGTCCAGCAAACTATCTCCATTCACTTCGTTCATGAATTGATAAGTGCTATAGATGATCAGAGTGTTGATGTTCAATTGATGCTTAGTAAAGCGGGTATAAATCCCCGCCTTCTAACCAGTCGTTTATCACGTGTTACGCCAACGCAATTTTCGCGTTTCATTTTGTCGATTTGGCGTTCTATGGATGATGAATTCATGGGGATGGCTAATAAAAACGCCAGGTTTGGCATGTTTATGTTGATGGCAAAGCATGCTGTCTGCTTGCCTGATCTTGGCTCTTTCTTCCGTTATTTAAGTGATTTTTATGCGCTTACGGGTAGTGCTATGAAATTGGGGCTAGAGGAGGATGAGGAGTGGGTGCGTTTAACACTTAAAACTGATGCGAATACACACTACTCAGGCTATACGCTGGATGAATTTTATCTGATGGTTTGGCATCGATTTGGTAGTTGGTTAGTCGGGAAAACAATAAACCTTAATTCTGTTGAATTTGCATTTTCGGAACCTATGCATTTTTCAGAATATCAACTCATGTACCCATCCCCTGTCATCTTTAATAAATCCGCAAATGCTTTGGTCTTTAAACGCAGTCAAATGTCACTTCCTATCGTTCAAGATGAAGGCAGTTTGGATCAATATATAAGGCGCTTACCTTACGCCTGGTTCACAAAACAGGCGTATCAGAAGACCTTCACTAAGAAAACCTATGACTATTTGGTTAGGGTGGGTTTTGCTAATGCCTCGATAGAGCATCTAGCGAATGAGCTCTACATAACTTCCCGCACATTAAGACGCAAACTTGCGGATGAAAAGGGCAGTTTTCAATCCATTAAAGATCGTGTCAGATTGGATCAGGCAATTACATTACTTGGTCAGAAAAAGCTCTCAATCCATAACATCTCTATTGAGTTAGGTTTTTCTGATGCTCCCTCTTTCTCTCGTGCATTCAAGAACTGGACTGGAGTTTCGCCGCATACGTTTAGAGCGAAAAGTTAAACAGCAATGTAGAGAGGAATGTCACTCTCATCACCAACTACTTCAATTTTCTGTTGTGCAATTTGATAGTTGATATAGGACCTCGTTTCCCCGAATGCAAGGTGGTGTTCGAACGGTGAAAGATCGCGAGGAAACAGTGCTCTTAATAGCTCTTCAGCTGTACTAGGTGTTTTGCAAAAACGAGTGATTTTGTGTGCGTTTTCAAGATAACCCTCAACTAACTCATCGATTCGAGCTGAAAGATTAGTCATCGATTTTTCATGTGAAGGTAACACCAGTGTCTCAGATGGCAGTGATTTAAGCTGAAGTAACCCATCGATCCAAGTTTTTAACGGATTGGCGTCAGCATCACCAAATCGAACGCTTACATTAGAGCTTATTCTTGCCAGTACTTGGTCGCCTGCGATCAGAATATTTCTATCTCGATTGAACAGTGATACGTGGGCTACAGTGTGGCCATCATTTACAAAAATGTCCCAGGTCTCGTTTTTAATAGTGAGTGTGCCTGGTTCAAGTGCGACGTATGTGCTTGGTAGTGGATAGAAGGCTCTTTGAAAGCCCAATAATCCTCTAATGATGAGCTCGTATTCAGACTCTGGAATACCCCCTTGATGGTAAAACTCATTCAGATTGCTTGAGAGTGCGGCATCTTCAGCGGGATTCATCGCTAAAAATTGCTTTATTCCATCGTATTCGGGTTTGCTTACCCAAAGGGGTACATTCCATTTATCACAGATCCATCCAGCAACGCCGATATGATCTACATGAGCATGAGTGGCTAGTACAGCCTTTAAAGGTCTCGATTCAGGCAGTTTTTCTAGGATGTTTTCTAGTATTTTTTGCGACTTTTCGCTTTTAATACCTGTATCAACAAGGATCCACCCGTCGGAATCTTCGACTAGGTAAACGTTAATATGATCCAGTGCAAAGGGTAGAGGTAACCGAATTTGGTAGATGCCTTCTGCGACCTCTGTGGGAATACCCAGCAGGTTGTCTTCGGATATTGATTGCACTGAATTCATATTGTCCAAGTTTTCCGTTGTTATACGTTTGCGCGTATTAACTTTTTGTCGATTTTACCGACACTGGTTTTCGGAATCGACTCAACAATTTGTACTTGCTGTGGTATGGCCCACTTATTGATGCGGCCACTCTCTACAAACTGCATTAAGTGTTGTTGGATTTCAGTTGGCTCTATAGTTGTATCGGCAGCAGCTACGATGAGTGCAAGCGGGCGCTCATCCCACTTTTCATCTGGTATGCCAACTACAGCGACTTCGTTCACAGCTGGGTGTTGGCTAATCAGATTCTCAAGTTCTAAGGAAGATATCCACTCGCCGCCAGTTTTGATGACATCTTTGATACGGTCTTTGATCTGCAAGAAGCCGCGGCCATCAATTGAGCCAACATCTCCCGTATGAAGCCAGCCGTTGCTCCACAGCTCTTCGCTTCGTTCAGGCTCTTTTACATACCCCTGTGTTAACCATGGTGCACGCACCACCACTTCGCCCATCGCTTCTCCATCGTGCGGAACATCGTTGCCATTAGGGTCTACTATTCGCAGGTCAACGAGACCCATTGGAACGCCTGTTTTGATTCGTGTGCTCATCTGGTTTTCGATAGACAACTCACGTGTATCGGTGTGCAGGTAGGTTATGGTCAGTATAGGACAGGTTTCGGACATGCCGTATCCGGTATGGAATTTAATTCCTTTAGCAGCCATAGCATTTGCAAGGCCGAGTGTCGGTGCACTTCCTCCGGTCATTAATTTCCAACGCGATAGATCGGTTGTTTTGGCCTCTTCAGACTCAAGGATCATCTGGAGCACAGCCGGAACACCGTGCGAGAAAGTTACACCCTCTTCGCGATATAGGCGGACCAGTTTGTTTGGCTCATAACGACCCGGATATACCTGCTTAATACCTTTCATGGTTGCTACATATGGGATGCCCCATGCGTGAACGTGGAACATAGGCGTCATTGGCATGTAGACGTCATCAGAGCGAAGCAGTGGAAGTGCGTCGTATGCCCCCATAGTGACAGCAGCATTAAGTGTGTGAAGTACCAGTTGTCGGTGTGAGAAAAAGACCCCTTTAGGGTTTCCAGTTGTGCCGGTTGTGTAGAAGGTTGTCGCTACAGAATTTTCATCGAAATCAGGGAAATCATACTGTTCAGAGGATTCTGCAAGTAACGCTTCATATTCACCAAGTGTCGCAAGCTTTGTAGATTTTGCACTCTCTTTATCTGTCAATTGAACCACCGTTTTCACAGAGGGTACCTGGGAGGCAATATCTTCAAAGAGTTCTACAAAATCATCATGTACTAAGACCATGTCATCTTCTGCATGGTTCATCGTGTAAGCAATTTGATCCGGGCTTAAACGAATATTTACATGGTGCAAGATTGCACCAATCATTGGTACAGCAAAGTACGCTTCTAAGTAGCGGTGGCTATCCCAGTCCATTACAGCAACAGTATCGCCCGCACCTATGCCAGCTTTCGTAAGCAGGTTCGCGAGGCGAGCAATACGTTTATTAAGTTCAACGTAGTTGTATCTAACCTTATCGCCGTAAACGATCTCCTGGTTAGGCTCATATCTGACGCCTGAAAGAAGTAGACTCTTGATTAGAAGGGGGTATTGGTAAGCACTTTCCGTTGGCGCCAGTATTTTTGTTGTTTTCATCGGTGTTTGCTCCATCTTTAAAATTTGTTGCTGGGACAAGGTTTAATGGGATTTAGTGAGTCCCTATTAAATATCTTAAGGTTTGCGCAGTTCTGACTAAATTCCACCGAAATGTGACTGATGCAGAAATTAGCTCCCATAACGAATAGACTAGGGAACCATGGAATTGTTCGCAGGTTCCCTAGCTTTTTTGGTGATGAATATTTGATTTCATGAAAAAGAATAAGATTCGAAATCGCTCCATACTGCTCATCTTAGCGATGCTTGGAATGACCTTTATTGGTATCTACAGCTACTCTGTGCCTCTTATTCGTGCGGAGGTGTACAAGATTGAGCGTAACTCTGCTCGTTTGGCGCTGGATAATGTCTATCAGCTGGCGGACAAGATGTTCTCGAGTGTCGATACTTATAGGCTACAGGCACTTGAATCACGTAAGGCCTCTTTGCGTACCATCGTTGATCTGGTGGGTGCCCAGTTAAGTCGCTCTGTTGTAGCAGGAGGCGATCCAAGAGCGATTATTAAACTGTTCGAACAGCTTCGATATGACGAAGAGGGTTATATCTGGATAGCCGATCGCAATGGTGTGCTCCTATCACACCCAAACCCAGAGTTAATTGGTAAGCCAATTTCCGATAGTTCTGATGGGCAGCTCGCTATACTCGCGAAAATACACCGTGAAGTAACCGAGAAAGGGGAAGCATTTATTAGCTATCCCTGGCAGTCAGTAGGAAGTGATACCTCATCCGAAAAACTATCCTTCATCCGTTTTTTTCCAGATCTTGGTGTCAGCATTGGTACCGGTGTTTTTATGGTTGATATTGAGCGGCAAGTCGTTGAGCGACGTGAGCAGCTGGTCAATGAGCTACGTGCGGCTCTCATGGAGATCAAAATTGCCAGAACCGGCTACATGTTTATTTTTGATTCGTCGGGTTATTTGGTTGCGCACCCTAACTCAAATATCGATAAGACGAATGCCACTAACCTAAAAAACCCCACCACGGGGCGGTCGATTATATTCGACCTGAAGTCAGTTGCGGACACTGGAGAAGAGCTTTTATATGCCTGGGACTCGCCGGCTGACCCGGGTAATTATGTGCATGAAAAGATCTCGCTTGTTCGCAAATTAGAAGGCCTCGACTGGTATATCTGTTCTTCTGTTTATGTGGATGAATTGCAAAGTAGCGCTTTCACTCTAAGTCAGCGAATACTCATGATCGCGCTTATCAGTATTCTTATAGCCGTCATTGTTGGCTCTTTTGCTATTGACCGAATTCTTTCGCCCCTTCGTCGCCTCGCATCCGCTGCCCAGCGTGTCAAAGATGGTGATTTTAGAGTTCGATCAGGTATTCAGAGTGATGATGAACTCGGTATTCTTGCCTCTACTTTTGACAGTATGGTCGCACGTATCGGGCATAGTGTGGATGCTCTTGGCCAAGAGGTTGTGCGCAAATCCAACATGGTCGAACAATTAGAGGAGCGGCAAACACTTATTCTGGACGCGCTCCCTGCTCAGGTTGCTTACTTAACTAGCGATCTACGTTTCCTTTTTGTTAACCGAGAATATGCAGCGTTTTATGGTTTGAACAAAGAGGGCATCATTGGGCGCAAATTAAGCGATGTTATCCCTGGTTCCATGCAGGTCGAAATTGCCTCTCACATTAATCGATGCCTCTCTGGTGAGGATGTTGTTTTTGAGTATGTATCAGAGGGGCCAAAAGGTGAGTTGATAACACGTCGTCGATTCATTCCTGAGTTCGATACTGCTGGAAACGTCGTTGGTATTTTCAATCTTTCTCTGGATATTACAGACGAGAAAAACTCAGAGCGACGAATGCTTGAAGCCTCGCGTATGACAGCGGCTGGCCAGTTGGCGGGGGGGTTGACCCATGACTTCAATAACTTGCTGACAGTCATTATCGGGAACCTTTTAGCAGCTAAAGATCATAATGAGTCGCAGAGTATTGAGGGTAATTTATCGCCTGCACTGAGAGCGGCCTATCGTGGCGCAGACATTATTCGTCGCTTGATGACCTTTGCTCGCGCACAGTCTCAAGAACTTGTTCTTGTGGGGGCCGCATCTGCAATTAATGGAGTGTCAGAGCTTATAAAAAGCTCTCTACCAGCATCGATAAATTTCAATGTTACTGGCAAATCTGACGCTTTAATTGAAGTGGATTTGGCTCAGTTTGAAAACGCACTGATTAACCTAGCACTAAATGCGCGCGATAGTATGCCCGACGGTGGCCAAATTGAGATTCGCGTGGTTAATAGTGCCAGCGCTTCCCCCAGAGGTTTTGATGAGGCCGTTGTTCCAGGGGAATATGTTCTAATTGAAGTAAAAGATTCCGGTACTGGATTTAGTCGTGACGCGATTCAGAGAGCATTTGAACCATTTTTCACTACCAAAAAAGGGCGTGGGTCAGGACTTGGTCTAAGTATGGTCTATGGCTTTGCAAAGCAGTCAAATGGTTACATTAGAATCCTGAATAATTCAGATATTGGTTCCACGATTTCTATTCTTTTGCCTAAAGCGAAGCAAAAGGACTCGGCGGTACATCAACTCTCTGCCGATGCCGAAAAATTAGCTCCAACTCTGATGGATGGACTTTTGTTGTTGGTGGAGGATGATCTTGATGTGCGCCAGGTAGTACGTGATCAATTGACATCAATAGGCTTAAGCGTGGTGGAGGCTTCAGACACTGATGAAGCGCTGTTACTTATAGATGCTATTCCAGATATACGCACACTAATCAGTGACATTGACCTTCCCGGGCGTTTCAATGGCATTGAGCTAGCTAATCATCTATGTGGTAATAGAGGTGTTGAACGTATTTTGTTGATGACGGGTAATGCTGAGTATGCAGTCGAACATTCAACAGCTGCCTGCTACGAAATTTTACTTAAGCCATTTACACGAGAACAGATTGTGACTGCCCTTAATCGGACGGTGGCAAGAGGATAACGAGATATGGAAAAGAATCTGATCTACGTGGTCGATGATGAGTCAGATATTTGTGATCTGATTCAAACAGAACTAGAGAGGTTCGGTTATCAGGTAGCGACCTTTAATACTGGAGCTGCAATTCTTAAAGGGCTAAAGCAGCAGCGGCCAGAGCTCTGTGTTGTCGATTTAGGTCTGCCAGATATGGACGGTCTGACTCTTGTCGGAGAGATGGTGAATCAGTTCAATGTTGGGGTGCTAATTCTGTCGGGCAGAGGCAGTCTTCCCGATCGTGTACTTGGGCTAGAGCTGGGTGCAGATGATTATCTTACTAAGCCATTTGAGCCGCGTGAGTTGGTCGCAAGGGTCAAGAGTCTATTGCGTCGAATCCATCGTGACGATGTGGTTAATGCAGTGCGTATAGCTCGCTTTTCAGGCTGGAGTTTTGATTTAGATTCGTTAATCCTCACCTCGCAAACGGGTGAGGAGACGATTTTAAGCACAGCCGAGGCCAACATGCTCGTTTCGTTTTTGAAAGCGCCCAAAAAGATCTTAACGCGTGATCAGCTTCTAGGTGATCAGATTATTCCTTATGATCGAAGTATCGATTCGCGTATGTCCAGATTGCGCAAAAAAGTCGAAGAGAACGTTAAAGATCCTAAAATCATTAAGACGGTATACGGTGCAGGATACATGTTGACTGCTGATGTCGACTGGGAATCCTGACCCCTATTTGAACAAGCTGAGTTGTTGGAAACATATCTATGAACAATCCTCTTGTGTATGCGCTAGTAATGCTACTTGCCGGTATTGGAATTCCGACTATGGCAACCTTAAATGGTGGCTTAGGTGGTCGTCTAATGAGTTCATCATTGGCTACTGCAATGGCGCTTGCATTAGGTTTTACATCAGTTGCAGTTTACTTGCTCGTAACAGAGGGCTTCCCGAGTAAATTTGTTGCAGATGATCTACCCATCTATTTCTACTTGGGTGGTTTTTGCGTTGCTTTTTACGTCATCAGCGTAACCTGGATTGTTCCTCGATTTGGCGTCTCTAATGCTATCGCTTTTGCGTTGCTTGGACAGCTAATAGCGATGAGCGCAATTGATCACTTTGGGCTATTCGGTGCGCAGCAATATGTTATTACCCTTAAGCGAATCGCTGGACTGCTGATAATGGCGTTGGGTATCTATTTAGTATTAGATAAGTCTGTTGCAAACAATCATTAAGACCTTCAATCAAAGCATTTTTATATTCGAGGTATAGAGTGACCATACCAATTTTAAAAGACGCTCTTATTCGCAAAGAAGGAAGAGTCGCTATTTTAACCATGAACCGCGACGATGTTCGAAATGCATTGACGGGGACAAATCTGGTTGAAGATATCCTTGCAACAGTTGAGTGGATTAATCGTGAATCGGAGATTTCTGTACTCATCATTACTGGAGCTGGTTCCTCATTCAGTGCGGGCGGTAATGTTCATGATATGGCTAATCGGGAAGCAGATTTTGCTGGTGATGTTGCGGAATGTGCAACGCGTTATAGGCATGGCATTCAACGGTTACCGGTGGCACTGCAATCATTAGAGGTACCAATAATAGCAGCAGTGAATGGTGCTGCAATTGGTGCAGGATTTGATCTGGCAAATATGGCCGATGTGAGACTTGCTTCAGAACACGCAAAATTTGGTGAAACATTTCTCAATTTGGGAATTATTCCTGGAGATGGAGGGGCTTGGTTTCTGCAGCGACTAATCGGTTATCAACGTGCCTTTGAATTGACTCTGACGGGCAGAGTAATCGATGCGATAGAGGCAAAAGAACTCGGAGTTGTACTGGAGGTTGTTCCAGATGATCAGCTTTTAAACGCATCATTGGAATTGGCAAACCGCATTGCGGCACAACCGCCAAAAGCAACGCGCCTAACTAAAAGGTTGATGAAAATGGCGCAGCGTATGGAGTTAAAAGACTTTCTCGATCTGTGTGCCTGTTTTCAAGGAATGTGTCATAACGAACCAGAACACCTTGACGCAGTACATCGATTACTGGAGTCGCTATCGAAAGCTAAGTGAATTTAAGTGCACCCTCGCTACAGCCTAAGTGGTCTCGAAAGGTCAAGCAGCAAAAACTGAGGCGTTTAATTTGATGTGTAGTAAAAGGCAATTTGTCTTTATTGATAAATTGCCATTTACACTGTTTATGCCAGCAGCTTTGGAAGTTACTAATTTATTGAGTTTTTATAAGCCTGCTTTAGATAATACCTGTTGGACTTCATCTAAAATCAGAGGGTCATCTATAGTTGAAGGCATCACGTATTCCTCTTTAGCAGCTATCTTACGAAGAACTGCTCGCAGCACTTTGCCTGATCTTGTTTTAGGTAGACGTTGGACTACAAAAGCTTGTTTGAAACACGCAACAGCTCCAACTTGGTCTCTAACCATATTAACTAGTTGAGTGACTAAATCTTCTTCAGAGATATTCTCGCCTGCTTTAAGCACAACTAGCCCAAGAGGGACTTGCCCTTTTAGCTCATCTGGCACTCCGATAACGGCACACTCTGCTATAGCATTGTGGGCTGAAAGAATCTCCTCCATCTCACCAGTTGAAAGACGGTGACCAGATACGTTGATTACGTCATCGGTTCTACCTGTAATGTAGATATATCCATCTTCATCGATATAACCGCCGTCGCCTGTGTGGTAAAAGCCTGGAAAGCTTTCCAAGTATGAAGAGCGATATCGTTCGTTATTGTTCCAGATGCTCCAGGCCACTCCTGGTGGCATGGGGAGGGAGACACAAATATTGCCTGCATTACCTCTCTCGACCTCGACTCCTTCATCATCGAGAACACGGATGTCATAGCCGGGAATTGGTTTGTTAGTCGAACCTAGTCGCTCTTTTGAGGGGCTCTCCCAACCCATCATGGGTGCGGTCATTGGCCAGCCGGTTTCAGTCTGCCACCAGTGATCCAATATAGGAACATTTAGCAATTCATCTAGCCAGCCGTAGGTCGACGAATCAAGTTTTTCACCTGCAACAAATACCCATTTAAGTGAGCTGAGGTCGTACTGATTGGCGAGACTGCCGCTCGGATCCTCTTTTCGAATGGCGCGGAAGGCGGTCGGTGCACAGAACATAGAGTTGACGCCGTACTCCGCAATCACACGCCAGAATGTGCCGGCGTCTGGCGTTTTAATTGGTTTACCCTCAAAAAAGATTGCTGAGCACCCCCCCATTAACGGGCCGTATACTATAAATGAGTGACCCACGACCCAGCCAATATCTGAAGCGCCCCACCAAACATCGCCTGCCTGCATCCCGTAGACGTTGTTTAGGGCATAACTCAGTGCAACAGCATGGCCACCGTTATCGCGCACTATCCCTTTGGGCTGACCTGTAGTGCCTGAGGTGTAGAGTATATAAAGTGGATCTGAACCTTTGACGACGACACACTCTGCAGGTTCAGCATCTTTTTGAAATTCTTGCCAGTCTAGATCCCATGGCTTGTCGAGTTCCGCAGATAGCATGGGGCGCTGACAAACGACAGTGTTCTGTGGTTTGTGAGTCGCTAAGTCAATCGCTTGATCGACTAACGGTTTATAGGCGATTTGTTTGTCGAATTCGATGCCGCATGATGCGGTAAGTATCATCTTGGGGTTTGCGTCGTCTATTCGGATAGCCATCTCGTGTGGGGCGAAACCACCGAACACGACCGAGTGCACTGCTCCTAGGCGTGCGCAGGCGAGCATCGCGACTGCCGCTTCTGGGATCATCGGCATGTAGATCAGCACCGTATCACCCTTCTTAACACCGCGTGCTTTGAGTGCACCGGCGAACCGCTGTACTCGAGTTAAAAGATCTGAGTAGGTGATCTCCTCTTTGGTATTACTAACCGGTGAGTCGTAGTAGAGAGCGACCTGATCTTGGCGGCCAGCGGCTACATGACGATCTAGAGCTAGATAACAGCTATTCAGTTCGCCATCGGGATACCAGCTGTAGGTACCAAAATCTGTTTTGCTAAGTGTCGTGCTTGGTGCTTTGAACCAATCGATGCGACTCGCCTGAGACGCCCAATAAGCTTGCGGATCTTGAAAAGCTGCGCTGTATTCGTTGTCGTATCTCATAACCTTCCACTTATATTTATTGTTGATAGTGAGTTAAGTCGTTACTGATCTTGATAGAGTTTTAAGATGCTAGAGAAGTCCAGTCCGCCATTACCTTTGCTTTTGTGTAGCATGAATAATGAGCGAGCTGCGGCACCCATTGGTGTAGGAGATGCACTCTGCTGACTCACATCCATTGCGAGCCCGAGGTCTTTGAACATCAGATCAACCTGAAAGCCGCCTTGATAGTTGTTGGACGATGGGACATTTGGCATTACGCCAGGAACTGGGTTGTATACTTGTAGAGCCCAGTTGTTGCCAGAACTCTGTTTCATGATTTCTGAGAGAACAGCTGGGTCTAGCCCATTTTTCATTCCCATATTGAGGGCTTCTGCAGTGCCAGTCATCAGTATTCCAAGCATCATGTTGTTACAGCATTTGGCGATTTGTCCTGCGCCACTATCGCCCGCGCGGAATATATTTTTGCCCATTCCTTGGAGAATCGGTTCGGCTTTAGCGAAAAGGTTTTCACTCGCACCTACCATAAATGCCAACGTGCCAGCAGTTGCAGCACCAACACCACCTGATACAGGCGCATCGATGAAGTCGATGCCTCGAGAGGCCCCTGCTGCAGCGACACGCTTGGCGGTCTCAGCGTCGATAGTTGAACTGTCGATCAACAGAGCTCCTGCCTCAACTGCATCAAATAGTGGTTGATCGCCCGTTACGTAAAGGCTCTCAACGTGCTTGCCGGCTGGAAGCATGGTGATTACAAACTCGGCACCTTTCACTGCCTCATAAGCTGAAGTGGTAGCTACTGCGCCGGCCTCTTCAGCTTGTGTAATAGCGGCACTGTTGAGGTCAAAAACCCTTACCATGTGGCCCGCTTTAACTAGATTAGCCACCATTGGGCAACCCATATTGCCTAAGCCAATAAATCCAATTGTTGCCATTTGTATTTCCTCTGTTTTTATTTTTAATGTGCTCAAGTTTAGAGCGAAGCGAGTGGGTTCTCGCTCCAGGGTGACTCGAAAAACTGCGCTACAAAGTTGCTATTAACATCTTGCACGGTTTTATAGATCCAATCAGGACTACCATCTTTATCGATCAAAAGCGCTCGGACTCCCTCGGGGAGCTCGCGATTACGACAGCACTGCACCGAAAGCACCAGTTCGGCCATAAATACCTCTTTAAGGGATAGGTGGCGAGAGCGCTGGAGTTGCTCTGCGATAATGTGTACTGAGAGAGGTGAACCATGAGAGATCGCTTTTTTCGAACGTTGAATCCATGGATCATCGCTTTCCAGTTCGTGCATCGCAGACATAAGGTCGGACAGTGAATCTTGGTCGGTGATCTGCTGGATAAATGCAAAGTGATTCTGAATAGGAGAGTCAGCCCGGAAACTGTCAGTAGAGTTCTGTTCAAACGCACGAAGCACCTGCGTCACTTTGGTGTAGGCATCGCCGCTCCAGTCGCTAGCTTGTAGCTGGGCCACCATTTCCCCATATTTACCCGCGTCGACGAAACGATCCGCAAGGCCTAAAAAGATAGCATCGGCTGCATAAATAGGGTTGCCGGTTAAGCCAAGGAACAGACCGGTTCGTCCTGGCATACGGTTGAGGAAGAAGCTTCCTCCAACATCAGGGTACAAACCAATGGTGACTTCCGGCATAGCAAGGTGTGACGTCTGAGTCACTACTCGGTGGCTACAGCCATTCATCAGTCCCATGCCTCCACCCATAACGATGCCGCTGGCCCAACATATGATTGGTTTGGGGTAGGTGTGGATCTGATAGTCGAGCTGGTACTCACGTGTGAAGTAGTTTTCAGGGAAGTTCGGCTGTTCACCTGATGTGATTGACTTGTAGAGTCCGACTACATCACCACCTGCACAGAAGGCTTTCTCGCCAGCACTCGTAAGGAGGACTGCTTTCACGCGTTCGTCGTTTGCCGCTGCGGTCAGGCGCGGTTGAATCAGCTCAATCATCTCCAGGGTTAACGCGTTTAGCGACCTTTCTGAATTGAGTGAAATTTCCAGGATAAGGTGGTTATCCTGGGTCGCGTGTTCGGTAAATAGTACGCAACTCATAATGATGCCCTTAGCAGTTTTTCCAGTTTGGCTTACGTTTTTCGAGGAAAGCATTTACGCCTTCCTTCTGGTCCTCAGAGTGGAATAGATCGACAAAAAGTTCACGCTCAAGCATATAGCCTGCATTCCAGTGATGTTTTCGGTTGTTTTGAATAAGTAGCTTACAGCTTGCAATAGACATTGGGCTCTGTTGATCCGCTTGTTTGGCCAGCTCCATAGCACGGTTGAATGATTCACCGGTTGCAACAAGCTCTTCAACTAAACCGATCTCTTTTGCTTTAGTAGCGTTTACGCGTTCGCCAAGGAGAATCATGCGCTTGGCCCAGCCTTCTCCAACCAGCATGGTTAAATTTTGAGTGCCGCCTGCACAGGGAAGTAGGCCAACTTTTGCCTCAGGTAAAGCTAATTGAGCCTGCTCTTCTGCAACACGGATATCACAAGCGAGAGCGACTTCTAAGCCCCCTCCCATAGCAAATCCATTTACAGCAGCGATAGATACGCCCCTAAAATTAGATAAAGCTTCAAATGCTTCTCCAAAATAACGTCCCATATCACGTGCTGTAGCGCGATCGCCGTCTGCAAACATATTTAGGTCTGCACCTGCACTGAAGAATTTATCGCTATCTGATTTCAAAACTAATGAAAAAATATTTCGATCTTCATTCAGTTCATTCACTAATGAAATAAGCCCTTTTAGACTCTCCTCTGTCCAAGTGTTAGCTGGAGGATTGTTCATTGTGATGATGGCTGTATGGCCTTGTTTTTCGAGTAGAAGTGTATCTGTCATGCTGTCTCCTATTTGTGATCAAAGAATTTTGGCGCAATCTTGCATTAGTGCGCGTCTAGCAATGATCAAACGCATTATTTCATTAGTCCCTTCAAGAATACGGTGTACACGGTTATCACGCAGATAACGCTCCATTGGGTATTCTTTGATGTAGCCGTTGCCTCCAAATATCTGCAGTGCTTCATCGGCGATGTTATAACCTGCATCCGTGGCAAACTGCTTCGCCATAGCGCAATAAACAGTTCGATCGGGATGTCCAGCATCTAGACGGCTAGCTGCCATACGTATCATCTGGCGAGCAGCTACTAACTGGGTCGTCATATCAGCTATTTTGAATTGCAGAGCTTGAAAATTGCTTAGGGTTTTTCCAAACTGACTGCGGTCGAGCATATAGTCGCGAGCACGTTGAAGTGCCGCTTGAGCAGTACCTATCGAGCAGGCCCCGATATTTATGCGTCCACCATCCAACCCCTTCATCGCTATCTTGAATCCATCGCCTTCGGCTCCAAGAATGGCAGAGGCAGGTACACGTACATCGTCAAAGGTGATCATTCGTGTTGGCTGACTATTCCACCCCATTTTTTGTTCTTTACGTCCGTAGCTAATACCCGGTAGTTTGGCATCTACCACAAATGCAGAGATGCCTTTCGCGCCAGCTTCACCAGTACGGGCCATAACGACTAGGACATCAGTTGAACCAGCTCCAGATATAAAGATTTTGCTGCCGTTGATTACGTAGCCATCACCATCGCGACGAGCAGTGGTTTTGAGGGAAGCTGCATCTGATCCCGCGTTGGGCTCTGTCAAACAGTAAGATGCGAATTGTTCACCAGCGGTTAGTTTTGGACACCAATCCATACGAGTATCGCTGTTGCCAAATTCCGCGATCATCCAAGTCGACATATTATGGATGGTGATGTAAGCAGTAGTTGAAGTGCAACCCATGGCTAGCTCTTCAAAGATGATACTAGCGTCAAGGCGGCTAAGACCTAGACCGCCAACATCTTCTGATGCGTAGAGTCCACAAAATCCAAGCTCTCCCGCTTTTTTAAGCGTATCAACCGGAAATATCTGCTCTTCGTCCCACATGGCCGCGTGAGGTTCGAGTTCTTTCTGTGCAAAACTGCGAGCCATATCTGCAAAAGCAATTTGGTCTTCGTTTAGTTCAAAATCCATACACTTTTCCTTTGTTATCTTTATCTGTTAGAAGTGGATGACTTACTTTAGCTGAATAGTAGTGTTTACCCCAGTATCGATATCCTCTTCAAACCAGCGTGCTGTTACTGTTTTGGTTTCGGTGTAGAACTTAACTGCCTGTTTCCCGTAAGCGTGCTGATCGCCGTAGAAAGATTTGCGCCATCCAGTAAAAGAGAACATTGGAAGCGGTACAGGTACAGGTACGTTAATGCCAACCTGACCAACCTTGATTTCATGCTGGTATTTACGCGCGACAGCTCCAGATGATGTAAAGATCGATGTTCCATTACCGTATGGATTTGCATTGATTAACTCAATAGCATCTTCGAGAGAATCCAACTCGATGGCGCAAAGTACAGGACCAAAGATCTCCTCTTGGTATATAGACATGTCAGTAGTTACACCGCTAAAAAGTGTCGGACCCACCCAGTTACCGTCAGGAAAGCCTTCAACTTGGCAGTCAGTACCATCAAGCAGACAATTTGCCCCCGAGTCTTTGCCTTGCTGAATAAAATTGAGAACACGCTGGCGTGCTGCTGGGTTGATTAGAGGACCGTATCCAGCTTCGGGGTCATTCCATGCGCCAGGGCGAACCTTCTTCATAGCTTCGCGCAACTCAGGAATCCACTCTTTAGCACTGCCTACAAATAGTGCGACAGATATGGCCATACAGCGTTGTCCGCCTGCACCTACAGAGGCGCCTACTAAATTGTTAATAACCTGGTTTTTCGAAGCGTCAGGCATTATCACCATGTGGTTTTTTGCTCCGGCGAACGCTTGCACGCGTTTTAGGTGTTCGGTACCTGTGCGGTAGATATGTTCACCAACTGCAACAGATCCTACGAAAGATATAGCAGGCGTGTCCTTGTGAGTGAGTAGTTGATCAACAACTTCTTTGGTGCCATGGACTACCTGGAGTAGGCCAGCTGGTGCACCAGCCTCGATAAACAACTCCGCGAGACGCATAGGTGTCAACGGGTCCTGTTCTGATGGCTTAAGTACAAATGTATTTCCGCATGCAATAGCCATGGGGAACATCCAAAGAGGAATCATTGCGGGGAAGTTGAATGGGGTAATGCCTACACAGACACCTAAAGGCTGAGTAATACTATAACAATCGATCTTGCGAGCTACGTTTTCAACAGTTTCGCCCATAGACAATGACGCGATGTTACAGGCATGTTCTACGACTTCAATTCCACGCCATACATCACCCTTAGCATCTTCAAACGTTTTGCCAGTTTCGCTTGATAGTAGGGTGGCAATCTCATCATGATGCTCTTTCAAAAGCGCCTGATAGCGAAGCATTAAGCGGGCACGTTCGCCGACGGGTGTCTCTTTCCAGGTTTCAAATGCTTTCTTAGCTGAGTCGATAGCTTGATCAACTTCTGCTTCAGTAGCGCAAGGTACCTCTGCGATAACATTTTGTGTAGCAGGATCGGTAACTGGAATGAATTTGTCTGATTGGCTTTGAACCATCTGGCCATCAATAAGTAAAGGAACACGAACAGTCATGAGAAACTCCTGATATATATTACTTTTGTATTTCGCTTACATTTGTAGCACCGTTTTAAGTGGAATGAGATTGATAATCTTGTTTAGTTGATGGACTATATTGCGATAACAATTAATTCATTAGTAGAAGATTCATAAAAATGAGCAGACCCTCCAATTGGCCTCTACCTCCTGAAAGTGTTCGCTATTTGGTCCCAAAAGCCCTTTATAAGGAACTCTCAAATAATCCACTCAGTTGCGATCTATTCCCTAAAGCGATGGGATATTATTGCCACGCTAAAGGGCACATGATGGAACGATTGATACACGATGATTATTTGATGATTTACTGTATCCAGGGGGAGGGGGTTGTTAGTGCAAGTGGTCATTCAAGCTCAGTAAAAATGGGAGATGTATTAATAGTCCCGTCGGGCTTATCACATCGTTACACTTCGTCTCTAGCTTCTCCGTGGACAATTTATTGGGTTCACTTCGAGGGAGCGCTAGTGAAAAAATTTTGCAGTAACACTCAAGTTGAACGGTCGCCTGGAGGGTTTTATTTAAAAAATATTGGTTTTCATCCGCAGTTAACTGGTAGTTTTGATGCCTTATTGAGTTGCCGCTACTCTGCCCATGATTTGACAGTTCATATCTTTTCGGCAAGCTTGCTTCGTCAAATTTTGTCACATGTTGCGTTTCTTAAGCCGCCTGAACAGTTGCGTCGCCAACGAGAGAGTTTGGACTTAGATAGCCTTCATACACTCATGCAAACGCACCTCCATGAACAGATAGACTTAGATACTTTGGCAGCCAGTGTGAATTTGTCGAAGTACCATTTTGTGAAGCGCTACAGAGCTATTACTGGCACAACACCGATTAATCGCTTCATTCAACTTAAAATAGAGCGCGCTTGCTACTTGCTCGATACCACTGCTATGGAAATAAAGGAGATCGCATTTGAGGTAGGTTATGAGGATGCTTACTACTTTTCGCGTATCTTTCGAAAGCAGATTGGGATTTCACCTAGCCAATATCGCAAGGCTCTGACTTAAAGGAATCTAAGCATGCCTAAATACCAAGCACGCTGTAGTTGTGGACAGTTAAACGCTGTAGTTCAGGCTGATCCATTACAAGTTTTTGTCTGTCACTGCTTCGATTGTCAGCGAAGGACCGGGAGTGCCTTTGGCCATCAGGCACTGTTTGAACAGGAGTCTGTTCATATTGAAGGCGAATCAAGGGAGTACACACAGATCGGGGACGAGGGGTTTAGTGTAACGTTTAATTTTTGTCCTTGCTGCGGGAGTCAGGTTTGGTATCGCGCCGAGCGTGCTAAAGGCATGATCGGTATACCTATTGGTGCTTTTGCTGATGCTGATTTCCCAGCACCGCGTACCTCAATTTATGAGTCGCGCAAACACCCATGGGTTGAATTAGTTGGTGATGTTAAAAGACTGCCTTAATTAACTAGAAACTGAAGAAAAGGGTTTACTAGTAATTCAGATTCGGATATTAATAAGGGAAAACCCCTACAGGAGTTCCCGTAATGAATCTGCAATTGAGTGAAGAACAGCTTCTGATACAAGAGACTGCAAAGCGTATTGCCGAGTCCCAGATAGCAGATGTTGCCGCTGATCTTGATCGCACAAAAGAGATCTCCCCGCTACTAGCGAATTGCAAGTCATTAGCTGAGTTAGGTTTCATGGGGCTGAATATTGACTCTAAGTATGGAGGTACTGAAGCGGGGACTGTTGCATTTAGTCTTGCTCTAACTGAAATAGGTCGCGCTTGTGCTTCAACTGCTGTCACCATGTCTGTAACTAATATGGTTGCGGAAGTTATTCAGGCGGTTGGTAACGAAGAGCAAAAAAATCACTATCTACCTAAAATCTGCTCTGGGGAATACAAAGCGGGTAGTTTCTGTCTAACGGAGGCAGGAGCTGGTTCAGACCCTGCATCTATGCGCACGAAAGCGGAGCGGGTCGAAGGTGGTTTCTCAATCTCAGGTACCAAACAGTGGATTACCAGTGCACAGTTCGCTGGTGTATTTGTTGTTTGGGCTGTCACCGATCCAAATGCACCCAAGGGTAAGGGTATCTCATGCTTTTTGGTGGATGCTGATCTCGCTGGAATCAGCATCGGCCCTGCCGAACATAAGATGGGGCAACAGGGATCAGCAACTAACGAAGTACACTTCGATCAGGTTTTTGTGAAGGAATCGGCTCTGCTGGGAAAACTTAATGATGGCTTTAGGATTGCTGTTGCTGAGTTGGCTGGTGGGCGAATCGGTGTGGGCTCTCTCGCATTGGGTATTGGGCAAGCTGCGATGGATTACGCATCGCGATATGTTACTGAGCGTCAACAATTCGGAAAAGCGATTGCCGATTTTCAGGGCATACAGTGGATGATGGCTGATCGTTATACTGAGCTTGAAGCAGCCCGACTTTTACTGATGTCAGCGGCAGATCGAAAGGATCGCGGTATGAGCTTTGCCAAAGAGGCCTCTATGGCGAAACTATTTTCTACCGAGAAGGCGAATGCTGCTTGTTACACCGCGCTTCAGCTCTTAGGTGGATACGGCTACATGCGGGAGTTTCCGCTCGAGCGGTTCAGTCGAGATGCTCGAATCACCACGATTTACGAAGGGACTAGTGAAATTCAGCGGGTCATCATTTCGCGCGAAATTTTGCGTGAATTAGGTTAGTCGATGAAACCCTTAACAGGATTAAAAATACTCGATTTTTCGACACTCTTGCCAGGGCCATATGCCACTATGTTGCTCGCGGATTTGGGGGGGGATGTCATTCGCATCGAGTCCCCTGATAAGCCAGATATTGTGCGTGATCTTGAGCCCCAAATAGAGGGGCAGTCTGCTGCATTTCGTTACCTCAATCGAGGTAAAAGGTCGTTAGCGTTAGACCTAAAAAATCCTAATTCGATAGAGATAGTTCATAAGCTTCTGGAAGAATTCGATATTGTAGTTGAGCAGTTCAGGCCTGGTGTAATGGCCAAGTTGGGACTAGGGTACGAACAACTTAAACAATACAAACCTGATTTGATCTACTGCTCAATCACTGGTTATGGCCAAGATGGGGAGTATGCCGATCGGGCTGGCCATGACATCAACTATTTAGCACTTGCAGGTATATCAAGTCATACAGGACGTGTCAGCAGTGGCCCTTGCTTAAGTGGCCTACAGATGGCTGACCTAGCTGGCGGTTCTCAACCCGCAGTGATTGGTATTTTGAGTGCGGTTATTCATCGCACCCGCACGGGGGAGGGTGCTCACATCGATATTTCGATGGCGGATAATTGTCTTGCGCTTCAGCCCTTGTTGGCGCCCGGTCAGTTAAATGGTGCGTCCGACGAAGGGCTGGAGACGCACTTTCTAAACGGTGGTGGCTTTTACGATTACTACCCCACGCGCGACGGGCGATATATGGCTATTGGTAGCCTTGAGCCCAAGTTTAAGCAACAGCTACTAGAGCAATTAAATATTTCTGAGCTGGGTGCTTTGGATGACTGTACTCTCAAAGATAAGCTGCAAGAGCGTTTTTTATCGGCAGATCAAAGTTACTGGATCGAGAAATTTGCCGCAGCTGATGCCTGTGTTGAGCCTGTACTCAGTATAAAACAGGCGGCAGAGCACCCCTTGTTCAAATCGCGAGACATGGTGGCCCATAGCAATGGCGCAGAGCTTCAAGTAGCCCCCGCCATTCGTTTTAACGGCCATTCGAATCCGTTGCCAAAGCCTGCACCGCTGTTAGGTTGCGACAACAATGAGATTTTAAAACAACTAGAGCTCTTGTAGCTCTTAGGTAGTAAAAAACAATAAAAATAGTTTAAGGAGCGAAAATGAGCGCACAAAACTACCAGAAATTCTACGACCAGTTTAGCGTTGAATCAGTTGAACAGGAGATGTTAGGTACGCTAGAGAAAGGCTTTAACGTCTGTGAAGAGATGATCGATAAGTGGTGCTCTGATCCTACCGCCGTTGCCCTTAGGCATGAGTCGGTGAATGGAACTTCATCCGCTTATACCTTTGTGGAGCTGCGTGACAGAGCTGCGCAGTTCGCCAACTATTTGACCTCGCAGGGTATTGGTCAGGGTGATCGAGTTTCTGCACTCCTGCCTCGTTCAGCGGAATTGATGGTAGTGATTCTCGGTACTCTTCGAGTTGGAGGTGTCTATCAGCCGCTCTTCACTGCTTTTGGTTCAGGAGCCATCGAATATCGAGTGCAGCAAGCGGATACGCGGTTGATCGTGACAGATCCTGCAAATCGCTCAAAACTGGATGATGTCGAAGGTTGCCCAGCGGTGCTGTTAGTTAACGCGGCTCAAGCTCCGGAGCAATATGCTCAAGAGCCTGATTTCGTTACGTCTGTATATAATCAGTCCACTGAGTTTGTCCCCGTGCGTGTGGGTAAAGATGAGCCTTTTCTGCAGATGTTTACCTCGGGTACTGTAGGCAAATCTAAGGGGGTTGCAGTACCTACGAGAGCGATACTCTCTTTCTACGTCTATATGCGCTATGCCATTGGCTTGGTGCCCGAAGATAAGTTTTGGAACGTAGCCGATCCGGGCTGGGCCTACGGTCTCTATTACGCTGTTGTAGGCCCCTTACTCTTAGGAAACACTACTCATTTCTGCGAGGCTGGCTTTACACCTGAAACCACCTATCAGATGCTTCGTAAATATGGGATCACCAACTTAGCTGCGGCTCCTACGGCTTATCGTATGTTGATGGCAAATGATGATCAATTAGGGGCGGATGAACGCTTCAACCTTCGACTTGCGAGCAGCGCGGGTGAACCGCTTAACCCCGAAGTTATCTCCTGGGTTAAACGTCGCTTGGGGTGCCCTGTGATGGATCACTATGGTCAGACAGAGACAGGGATGACCGCATGTAACCACCATGCATTGGAACAGTCGGTTGTTCGCGTGGGTTCGATGGGCTTTTCAATGCCCGGGCATAGAGTCGTCGCTCTAGATGCTGATTTCAATGAAGTGAATGAGGGCGAGCAGGGGCAGTTGGCGGTTGATATATCTAACTCTCCCCTCTTCTTCTTTCCAGGATACACCTGGCAGGAGAAAGAGCCCTATCATGGTAACTACTATCTCACGGGTGATGTGGTACTCAGTCACGGCGATGGAAGTTTCTCGTTTACTGGTCGAGATGATGACATTATTACTACCGCAGGGTATCGCGTCGGACCGGCTGATGTGGAGAGTACGTTACTAGAGCATGATTCGGTCGCGGAATCTGGTGTGGTGGGTAAACCCGATCAGAAGCGTGGTGCAATTATTAAGGCGTATGTTGTGATTAAATCTGGTTTTGCGCCGACAGAAGAGCTTGCGGAGACACTGCAGACTCATGTCCGTAGTCGTCTTTCAACTCATGCTTTTCCAAGAGAAATCGAGTTTGTTGACGAGCTGCCTAAGACACCAAGCGGTAAGATACAGCGTTTTGTGCTCCGCAATCGAGCTCGCGACGAGGTTGACGCTTACTAAGGGTGAGTCATTAGATTTTTGGGAATTATCTCCTAGGGGCTCTTCCTTTAATCAAGTTTATACGAGGTAAAAATGCAGTTAGATGAGATGCGGACATTTCTTGCCGAACAGTTTCCTCAAGGAGATCGGTTTGGTGAGTTAGTTGAATTGGAGCCCGGAAAAGCAACGATGGTGCTAGCCGTGGGTGATGATCATCTTCGCCCAGGCGGTACTGTGTCTGGCCCTACCATGATGGCTTTAGCTGACGTTGCGGTGTATGCCGCTTTACTTAGCGTTATTGGTCCTGTCAGCTTGGCCGTAACCACTAACTTGAATATCAACTTTCTTCGAAAACCCAAAGCTGATGCTAACATTGTAGCGCTCGCAGAGATGCTCAAAGTAGGAAAAAGGCTGGCTGTAGGAGAGGTGACTATAGTTTCGGAAGGGGAAACTGATCCGGTTGCACATGCCACCATGACCTACGCGATACCGGTCTAAGCGTTACTTAGAGGCCAGATTAGTGTGAAGACGAATCAGATCGGCAATGTTGTTTGCCTGCATTTTTGCCATTACACGGGAACGATGTACCTCTACAGTCTTTGGACTGATATCAAGCTGATCTGCAATTTCGCGATTGGCATTACCCTTCACAACTAAATCCATAACCTCCATTTCGCGCCGACTGAGGTTGGCGTATAACTCACGAATGCGTCTCTCTTCGGTACGCTCCTCGTAATTGTCTTTGGCGAGCGTAAGCGCCTTTTTTACCAAGCGTAGAAGTACATCACCATCGAACGGCTTCTCTATGAAATCTATTGCGCCCTGTTTCATTGCACTCACTGCCATCTGAATATCGCCATGACCAGAGATCACGATGATAGGCATCTTAATATTCCGTTCGATCATAATCTGTTGCAGCGCTAGGCCATTGATCTCAGGCATACGTACATCCAACAACATGCATCCGAGGCCGCCGTCGTATCGTTCTAGAAAACTGCGAGCACTTGAAAAACACTCAACCTTGCAGTTGACCGATTCCAATAACCAACTCATCGAGTTGCGGAAGTCTTCGTCATCGTCAACGATGTATATTGTGCTATTGGTTAGCTGATCCATAGCTAGTCTCTAATTGGAAGCTTGAGTGTAAAGCGAGTTCCGGTTTCTGTGTCACTGGTTGCATAAAGCTGCCCACCATGTGTCTCTATGATGGTTCGTGATATGGATAAGCCCATCCCTAAGCCGGTCGATTTAGAAGTATAGAAAGGTTCAAATAGTCTCTCTAGCCCTTCTTGGGATATGCCGCTGCCCTTATCTTCTACATGAATAACCAGTTGCTTATCATTCAATTCTGTCTTTATGGTAACGGACCTCTGCGATCGCTCGCAATCACTGTATGCCTCAATCGCATTACGGATCAGATTAAGAAGTACCTGCTCAATCTGTATTTTATCGGCCACCAGAAGTGGGTCCTGCTCTGCTAACTCGAAAATGAAGCGGATATTGTGATCCAGCGCTTCCTGATAGAGGAAGGTAGAAACCTCGCGGCAGCAGTCGTTGATCGAGAACTCCACTTGATGGTGCTCGGTCTTTGCCACAAACGCACGCATACGTTTGATGATATCTGATGCACGTTTTGCCTGTTGAGTGATCAGTTTCATTGACTGGGTTACAGTTTCAACCGGATTTGAAACTCCCTCACTTAAACGCAAGGCCGTGCCGTGACAGTAATTGAGAATGGTTGCGAGAGGTTGATTGATCTCATGTGCCAAACCGGCAGCCATCTCACTTACAGACATTAGACGTGACATATGTGCAATTTCGAGCTGGTGTCGTTTTGCAGCTTCTTCTGCCCTTAATTTGAGCGTTATATCGCGCCCAATAATAGAATAGTAGTCGACTCTATCGTCTTCGCGGCGATTTCGGTGCGCGATGATCTCACGAATTTCAGCGACCCGCTCTAGACCATCAGGCAACTCCATCGGGATGCTGCCGTACCAGACGCCGTGATCAAATGCGTGCTTCAACGCATCGCATACCAGTGAGTGATATATTTCCTGAGTGAATAGCTCTGGTAGGTAATAGCTTACTGGAGTCTCTTGTTCCGTTCCTAGTGTGTGGTATGCGGATTCATTTAGGTAGGTGAGCCTGTGTGTCTCATGGTTGCAAAACATGATCATGTCTGAAGAGGCTTCGACTACTCTAGCAAGACGTGCCATAGTCTGCTGAATCTCTTCGCGTTCGGTTACGTCGCGTGAGACACAGATGATCTCAAGTGGTTTTCCGTCTGAATCACGTATGACACGGCTAGTGGTTTCTAACCAGATATAGTGTCCAGCCTTATGACGATAGCGATAAATATTGCTATACAACCCTTCACGGTAGCGTACGCTGGCGTCACGCTTGGTGAGGTTGTCTGCATCATTGGGATGGAATGCTGCATAACCAGAAGTGCCAATGATCTCCTCAGCGGTGTATCCAAGAATCTTCTCTACCGCAGGACTGACATCAATATAGGTCCAATCAGGCGAAGTGGTATGGCGAGAGATCATATCAGTAGACTGCTCTGCGAGCAGGCGATATCTGTCCGCATCTTCGCGGCAGTTTTGAAGTTCGTCGATCGGTTTTATCATCTCGCCCTTGCTAATATTTCTACGACACGTACCGCGTTATTAGAAATATTAAACACAATATTCTTTCCCATGGCTAAAAAATCTTGTCCAAAGATCATGGTAGGCGCTAGTTTTGCACGCGACTGTTGAGAAGTCGTTTCTTTGGCTACTTGCTTTTGGCGCCAGTTAAGCGCCTCCTCTGTCCAATCTTCTGTTGACTGTATGTCGAAATCTGCAGCGTTCAAAAGCTCAGTCATTTTTTCTGTGCTGATTATATGAGATGTCGCGCTAGAGCGTGCCCAAGGAACAGGATAGACCATCATTTCGGGTGTGGTTCCTGTAAAAATTTCGTGCAGCAATAGTGAACCCTTCTCACGTAGAAGCCTGTGGCACTCGTTTAACAGAGCTTGAGTATCGGGTATGTTGAGTAAAGAATGTTGAAATATAATTAGATCAAAACTGGAGTCTTTGAAAGGTAAAGCAAGCGCATCAGCTGTTACTACTCGCCCCCTAAAATCGCCCACTGCAACTCGGCTAAGCTCGCGGTTAAGGCGGTTAAATTCGTGACAGATGTCGATTCCGGTGACTTGAATCGTCCCGTGTGACTCCACTTGACGCATTAATCCACCTAAACCCGAGCCGATCTCCAAAACATGCAGCGGTTTCAGGGGCGTTAGTCGCTCAAGTAGCCTTTTTGATGCGCCCAAACCACCTACATGTAGTTGGTCAACTGGCGCTAGTTGAAAGTCTTCTGCGCCTTCAGAGAAGTGTTTGCGAATCTGCCCGACGATCAGTTCTACATCGAGTTCATTTTGGTAGTGATTTTGAATTGTTACAGACATATATACCTGAGAAGTTAAGGGGAGCATTTAGCTCCCCTCCTTGTTTACTATTGCTCGCTCTCGATCTCTAACTCACTAATAGATATTTCACGCATCTTGAATTTCTGGATCTTGCCTGTCACGGTCATTGGGAAGCTATCAGTAAATTTGAAGTGCTTAGGAATCTTGAAGTGTGTGATCTGTCCTTTACAGAACTCCTTCAAATCATCAGCGCTTACCTCAGGTGCATTGGCAACCAGCTTAACCCATGCGACCAACTCTTCACCGAAGCGTTTGTCAGGAACGCCGATAACCTGTACGTCCGATATGTGTGGATGGGTGTAGAGGAACTCCTCAATCTCTTTCGGGTAGATATTTTCCCCTCCGCGAATCACCATATCTTTGATGCGGCCCACGATTTGGATGTAGCCTTCGTCGTCCATAATGGCGAGGTCGCCCGTGTGCATCCAGCGTGCCTCATCAATCGCATTGCTAGTCGCTTCGGGGTTGTTCCAGTACCCAAGCATTACGCTGTATCCGCGAGTACAAAGCTCACCAATCTCGCCTCGTGGGACCGTATGGCCCGTGGCTGGGTCCACCAGTTTTGTCTCCAGGTGCGGTTGGGTGCGGCCAACAGTGGTGACCTGTTTTTCGAATGGGTCACTGGCAGCAGTCTGGGTAGATACTGGGCTGGTCTCAGTCATACCGTAGGCGATCTGTACCTCTTTCATGTGTAGTTTTGAGTTGACAGCTTTCATCACTTCGGCGGGGCAGATAGAGCCGGCCATGATGCCAGTACGAAGAGTTGATACGTCGTACTTATCAAACTCAGGGTGCTCCAGTTCAGCGATGAACATTGTAGGAACGCCGTAAAGTGCGGTAGCTCGTTCAGCCTCAACGGTTTCGAGCACTGACTGGGGCTCGAACGCATCGGATGGGTAAATCATGGTCGCGCCATGAGTAACACATCCGAGGTTACCCATCACCATGCCGAAACAGTGGTATAGAGGTACTGGAATAACCATGCGATCTTGGTCGGTGAGGTTCATCGACTCTGCAACGAAGAAACCGTTGTTAAGAATATTATGATGCGACAGGGTTGCGCCTTTCGGGAACCCGGTGGTACCAGATGTATATTGAATATTGATTGCATCATCAGCCTGTAGTGCCGACTGAACAGACTTAAGATGCTCACTTGAGACACCCGCCCCTAGCTCTACAAAATCGTTCCAGCGCCACATGCCTGCATGTTTGTCTGAATCGAGATTGATCACTCCTTTTAGGTGGTTCAACTTGGTCGATTCGAGTGCTCCAACAGCAGCGTGTTGTAATTCAGGTGCCAATTCATAGAGCATGCCGCGGTAGTCGGAGCTCTTAAAAGAGTCTGCGGTTACTAAATACTTAGCTTCTGATTGGTTGAGTGCATACTCAAGTTCATGTAGGCGGTAAGCAGGGTTGATATTTACTAGAATCGCACCGACTTTTGCAGTAGCGAATTGGGTAATAGTCCACTCAGCGCAGTTCGGTGACCACATGCCAACACGATCACCTGGTTCGACACCAATAGCGATGAAGGCTTTAGCTGCCAGTTCTACTTTTTCAGCCAGCTCAGCATAGGTCCAGCGAATCTTTTGATGACGCACAATTAATGCATCATTATCAGCAAAGCGATGAGCAATTTCATCAAACTTGTCACCGATTGTAGTGCCTAGTAAAGGTGTAGTTGAAACGCCATTTGTGTAGCTTAGGTTTATTGTTTTCATTCCTTAGCTCCTCAGAGTTGTTGTTATTTAAGGTTAAGACCGATTCTGTGCGTGGTATTCAAGGTTGGGTTGCATATCGACAGCGCTTGCGACGCGGTTGGACATATTATAAAAGCCGGCGACATTGGCTATATCCCAAATATCCAAGTCGCTAAACCCTACATCTCTTAGCGCTTGGCGATCAGCTTCGACAATCGCGTGTGGTGTTTCTGTTATTTTCACTGCAAAGTCGAGCATTGCGCGCTCACGCTCGGAAAGCTCAGCCGCACGGTAGTTCATAACTAGCAGTTCACCAAGAGTCGGATCGCCTGAGTAGTCCCGAACAGCAGCACCATGTGCAACCTGGCAGTAGTAGCAGCGATTCGAAGATGAAACAGCAACCGCAATCATCTCTCTCTCTAACTTAGTAAGCCCGCTTTCGCCAAACATCAGTTCATTATAGAAGCGTGTAAAAGAGTCGAGCTGAGTTAGTCTGTGGCTGTATGCTTTGAGTACATTTGGAACCATTCCAAGCTTTTCATCGCAGATATCAAAGTACTTTTGAATGTTCTCAGGTAATTCGTCTCGCTTAGGGATTCCAAGTTCGAGAGCTGTAATATGTTTTGGTTGTGCGCTCATTATTATTTCTCCAACTGTAATCGATCAGCTCCCATTGCCAATGCGACCTTTGAGTTATTCTTCTTATCCAATTTTTCGGTGATCCAGTGGCTAGTTCTAACTAAAGCATCCAGATTAATACCTGATGTAATGCCTAAACCTTCTAGTAAGTAGACCACATCTTCTGTTGCAACATTCCCAGATGCCCCCTTAGCGTACGGGCATCCTCCAAGTCCAGCAACAGAGCTATCGACGACTGCAATACCCTCTTCAAGAGCGGCGTAAATATTCGCCAGCGCTTGACCGTAGGTATCGTGAAAATGAACAGCCAAACGCTCTGTAGGGACTAAAGCACTTACTGCGGCCAGCATACGCTTAACCTTCAAGGGCGTTCCGACCCCTACCGTATCACCTAGCGATATCTCATAGCAGCCCATTTTGTACATCGCTTCCGCAACCTTTGCCACAGCCTCTGGATCGATATCTCCAGCATAGGGGCAGCCAATTACTGTCGAGACATATCCGCGAACAGGAATTCCAGCCTTTTCTGCGGCGGACATGACGGGCTTAAAACGCTCTAAACTTTCGCTTATTGAACAGTTTATGTTTTTTTGAGTAAACGCCTCAGAAGCGGCACTGAATACGGCAATTTCATTAGCGCGAGCGCTTATTGCGCCTTCAAGGCCAATCAAGTTAGGAGTTAATGCTGAATAGGTCACTCCCTCCTTGCGTTTAATGTCACTCATGACTTCAGCAGCATCTGCCATCTGAGGCACCCATTTCGGTGAAACGAAACTTGCCGCTTCTATATGGGTGAGTCCCGCATCTGCGAGGGAATTGATCAGTTCAACCTTAATCTCGGTGCTAATGAATTCACCTTTTTCGTTTTGTAGCCCATCTCGTGGGCCCACCTCCACGATTCTTACTGAATTGGGTAAATTCATTATGCTTCAACCTCGGTTAGCGGTTCGATCGCGATAAGGTCAGCTCCTTCACTCACCATGTCGCCATCAGCATAAAAAATTGAGCTTACTTTACCGTCGCACGGTGCGGAAATTGTATGCTCCATTTTCATAGCTTCCATAATCACAAGCGCCTGTCCCGCAGTCACCTCTTGACCTTCTTCGACTAGAACGGCTACTACTGCTCCGTTCATTGGTGCTGATAGTGAGCCTTCGTTGTTTTCATTTGTATCAGTAAAGGTTGGGCGATGGCGAATACATTCAAGCTGTTCGCCTTGGTAAAATAGCGAAAGCTCGTCGCCCTCTAAATTTCCATGAACAGAAAGTTTATGACCATCAATCACTAGAGAAAGATGATCCCCAGATAGGCAAGCTTTCACTTCATAATGGATCTCACCGAGACTGATTTGATAGTAATTTTCTACTTCTAGTACTTTAAGTTCATAGTTTTCATCATCAACTACTAACGTAACTGGACGAGAATATGAAGCGTTCAAACGCCAACTGCTGGTTGAGCTGAAAGGGGAGAATTGGTCGCCTGGAATGATTGATTTGCTTCGTTCAGATTCGCAAAAAAATGCCGTCGCAATCGCCAGTAATCGATTTCTATCAGCAGACTCAGATTTAAAAATTAGCTTTTCGTGTTTTTCAATGAACCCTGTGTCTAATTCGCATCCTCTAAATGGAGTTGAATCAGTAAGTGCATGAAGGAATTGGGTGTTAGTTCTAACACCTGAAATACGATAATCTTCAAGTGCTTGTACCATGCGATCAATGGCTTTTTCCCTGCTCTCATCCCATACAATCAATTTTGCAATCATCGGGTCGTAATAGATGCTGACTTCGTCGCCCTCTACAACACCTGTGTCTACTCGGACATGATTACTTTCTACAGGCGTTCTCAGATAGTTCAGTGTGCCTGTTGCGGGAAGGAAGTCATTCTCTGGGTCTTCGGCATATATTCGAGCTTCAAGTGCATGCCCTTTAATTGTTAGTTCACTCTGAGCAAGAGGAAGTGCTTCGCCACTAGCTATTCGAAGTTGCCATTCGACTAGGTCTAGTCCTGTAATCATTTCTGTTACAGGGTGTTCTACTTGTAGACGTGTATTCATCTCCATGAAGTAGAAGGAGCCATCAACGTCATAAAGAAATTCAACTGTACCGGCGCCAACGTAATTAATAGCCTCAGCCGCTCGAACAGCGGCCTCTCCCATAGCGCGCCTAGTTTCATCTGAAAGTCCTGGAGCTGGGGCCTCCTCGATTACTTTTTGATGACGGCGCTGTACAGAACAATCACGCTCCGCTAGATAGATTGAATGTCCTAATTGATCACAGAAAACTTGAATTTCTACGTGGCGAGGTTGAGTAAGGTAACGTTCTATAAGCATGTCCGGATTGCCAAAAGCGTTTTGGGCTTCGCGGCGGGCAGACTGCAGGGCACTATCAAATTCCTCTAACGAATTAACAACGCGCATCCCTTTACCACCGCCACCCGCAATGGCTTTCAGAAGCTGTGGGTAGCCACAACGCTCTGACTCTTTGCGCAGCAACTCAGGTGTTTGATCTTCACCGTGATATCCAGGAACCAATGGAACTCCTGCATCTTCCATAATCGCTTTTGCGGCAGATTTGGAGCCCATCGCAGCAATTGCGGACGAAGGAGGGCCTATGAATGTTATTCCCTGTGCTTCAAGAGCTTCTGCAAAAGAGGTGTTTTCAGATAAGAAACCATAGCCTGGGTGTACTGCTTGTGCACCTGAGCGTTTGCAGATTTCAATAATTGCATCTGCGCGTAAATAACTTTCTGAACTAGGTGCAGGGCCTAATAGGAATGCTTCATCGGCCATGGCTACATGTCGCGCATTCGCATCTGCTTCTGAGTAAACCGCAACACATTTGATGCCTAAACGATGTGCTGTCTGAATAACGCGGCATGCGATCTCGCCACGGTTTGCAATTAATATTTTACTAAACATCTTGGGTTACTCCTGAATCCAGTTCGGCTTGCGCTTTTCAAGGAAGGCGCCTAGTCCTTCCTGACCTTCTGGGCTAACACGAATTTCTGCTATGCGGCGAGCTGTATCATTTATTAGAGTTTCATCAATTTCTTTGTTACTAACGGCAAAGATTAGCTCTTTAGCTGAATGCATTCCTTGAGGACTGTTCCCGATCAAAAAGCCAGAGAACTTTTCTAGGGCCTCATCAAATTGAGATGAGTCACTCACCACCTCATGAACTAATCCAAATCTATATGCCTCATGTGCATTAAATGGCTCCGCAGTTAGGAAATATCTTCGTGATTGTCGTTCACCAATTGCACGAACGACATATGGAGAAATAACTGCTGGAATCAGTCCGATTTTCACTTCACTCAAGCAGAATCGACTTACTTCTTCAGCAATCACAATATCGCAGCATGCGGCCAGTCCAACTGCACCACCATAAGCGGCACCTTGAACGAGGCAGATAGTTGGTTTAGAGAAGTGGTAGAGACAACGCATCAGCTCAGCAAGTCGACCCGCGTCAACGAGGTTTTCTGCATAACTGTTATTTGCTATCCGTTTCATCCAGCTAAGATCAGCCCCAGCAGAAAAGTTCTTACCATTAGAACGCAGTGCTAAGACGCGAACATCGGGATCGTTTTCGGCCTCTTTAAGTCCAGTAATAAGCTGCTCAATGATAGTGTCATCAAACGCGTTGTGAACTTCGGGACGATTGATGACAAGATGCGCACAACCTGATTTGGCTTTTTCGAGAAGAACTAAAGATTCAGACATGTTCACCCCTTACATTCGGAACACGCCGAACTTAGTGTCCGGAACCTGTTTGTTGAGGGCGGCAGAGAGTCCCATAGCTAGAACTTCACGGGTTTGTGCTGGATCTATGACGCCATCATCCCATAGACGAGCGCTTGCATAGTATGGATGCCCCTGACGCTCATATGTCTCTAGCACAGGCTTTTTGAACTCAGCCTCTTCCTCAGCAGACCAAGATTGTCCCTGGCGTTCTAAACCGTCTCTTTTAACTGTGGCAAGAACGCCTGCTGCTTGTTCACCGCCCATTACAGATATGCGAGCGTTTGGCCACATCCATAAGAAGTTAGGGCTATAGGCTCTGCCACACATTCCATAGTTACCAGCACCAAATGAGCCGCCAATCAAAACTGTAAGCTTAGGAACATCAGCACAAGCAACTGCGGTGACTAGTTTTGCACCATGTTTGGCGATACCTTCTGATTCGCTTTTTTGTCCAACCATGAACCCAGTTATATTTTGAAGGAAGATAAGAGGAATCTTTCTCTGGCAACATAGCTCAATAAAATGTGCGCCTTTCTGGGCAGAATCACTGAACAAGATACCGTTGTTGGCTAAGATGCCTACTGGATATCCGTGGATGTGAGCAAATCCAGTAATGAGTGTTGTGCCGTACAGCTTCTTGAATTCATCGAATTCAGAACCATCGACGATTCGAGCAATAATTTCTCGAACATCGAATGGCTTTTTAAGATCTGTTCCAACAATACCGTAGATTTCATTCGCATCGAAAAGCGGTGCTTTTGGTGCTCGAATATCCCCATCAACCTGCTTGCGGCGGTTTAAGTTAGCCACACAGGTTCGTGCGATCTGTAAAGCGTGTGCGTCATTTTCTGCATAGTGGTCTGCTACGCCTGAAATTTTACAGTGAACATCTGCACCACCTAGATCTTCAGCACTCACCACTTCGCCGGTAGCGGCTTTTACGAGGGGAGGGCCGGCAAGAAAAATAGTACCTTGATTGCGAACAATAATTGATTCGTCCGCCATTGCAGGAACATAAGCTCCACCAGCCGTACAAAGCCCCATTACTACCGCAATCTGCGGTATCCCTTTTGCTGACATTCTGGCCTGATTGAAGAATATGCGGCCGAAATGGTCACGATCGGGGAATACTTGATCTTGTTGGGGTAGGTTCGCACCACCCGAGTCAACAAGATAGATACAAGGTAGATTGTTTTGTTCGGCAATCTCTTGCGCGCGCAAATGCTTTTTAACGGTAAGAGGGAAGTAGGTGCCGCCCTTAACGGTCGCATCATTTGCGATAATCATGCATTCCTGGCCGCTAACCCGGCCAATGCCAGTAACAACGCCAGCAGCAGGTACGTTATCGTCGTATACTTCATAGGCTGCCAGTTGTGATAGCTCTAGAAAAGGTGACCCTTCATCCAGTAGGGCGTTTACTCGATCACGAGGAAGCAACTTGCCGCGTGAAAGATGGCGCTCTTGATATTTAGCGCCACCCCCTTGTTCGATTAGCTTTACTTTTTCTCTCAGGTCATTGACAGCATTGGTCATGCTTGTGTTGTTGTTAATAAACTCAATCGCACGTTTATTAACTTTGCTTTGCAGGATAGGCATACACTGTTCCTCACAACTCGTATCAAATAATGATGAGGTGGTGAATGACTCTCCACCTCTGATTGGTTCTGTTACTTGTTTAGGAACAGCTCTCGGCCAATAAGCATTCGACGGATTTCTGATGTGCCGGCGCCAATCTCATAAAGCTTAGCGTCGCGAAGAAGTCGGCCTGTAGGGAATTCATTGATGTAACCGTTGCCGCCGAGGAGTTGGATAGCATCGAGTGCTAGCTTTGTCGCCGTCTCTGCTGTGTATAAGATAACACCAGCGCAGTCTTTTCGGCTTGTCTCACCCCGCATCGCAGCTTGAGCTACCGTGTAGGTGTATGACTTACATGCATTCATCAAAGTGTACATATCAGCCACCTTTCCTTGCACTAGTTCAAATTCGCCAATGGCTTGGCCGAACTGCTGTCTGTCACGGATGTAAGGGATAGAGATATCCATCGCCGCTTCCATAATACCTAGAGGTCCACCAGCTAGAACGAGACGCTCATAATCTAGTCCAGACATAAGTACACGAACACCAGCGTTTAGCTCGCCTAGAATGTTCTCTTTAGGAACAGGGCAGTCGATGAAAACTAGTTCACAAGTGTTGGATCCACGCATGCCTAATTTATCAAGCTTCTGGTGACGTGAAAAACCAGGGTAATCACGTTCTACGATAAATGCTGTAATGCCTTTTGCTCCAGCTGATGTATCTGTTTTTGCGTAGATGACATATGTATCAGCGTCTGGTCCGTTGGTGATCCACATTTTATTACCGTTAAGTAGGTAATGATCGCCGTTATCGCGGGCAGTTAGTTTCATTGATACCACATCGGAACCAGCATTAGGCTCGGACATTGCTAGAGCGCCTACGTGCTCCCCGCTAATTAACTTTGGTAAGTATTTCTGCTTCTGTTCTTCAGTGCCGTTTCGGTGAATCTGATTTACGCAAAGATTGGAGTGTGCGCCGTATGATAGGGCAACAGATGCCGAAGCTCGGCTAAGCTCTTCCATTGCAATTACGTGTGCAAGGTAGCCCATGTCAACGCCACCATACTCCTCCTTAACTGTTATGCCGAGAAGGCCCATGTCTCCAAATTTACGCCAAAGATCTTTCGGGAATTCGTTATTAAGATCGATTTCGGCTGCGCGAGGTGCAATCTCTTTTGCAGCGAAAGCATTGACTTGGTCGCGCATCATTTCAATGGTTTCGCCAAGGCCAAAGTTGAGTCCAGAGTATTGTGAAATCATCGTTTATTCCTATTATTTGTATTAAACGGCGTTGCGTTTGTTTGTTGGTCGCTCTTGAAGTTCGTTAAGTGCCTCGCGGCAACGAACCTCAGCAGCGGAAAGTTCGGTTTGGAGATTGGCTATATCTTCTAGCTGTTGTGCTAGTTCGGCTCGTTTGGTGCTGATTACCTCAAGTAGACGTCTGAGCTGCTTTTCACTACCGGAACTGGTTTCGTCCCAGAGGGAGAATAGTTCGCCAATCTCAGCTAAAGAGAAGCCCAGGCGCTTGCCCCGTAGAATAAGTTTCAAACGCACGCGGTCCTGCTTTGAGTATATTCGTGTCTGTCCTCTTCTGGTTGGGAAGAGAAGGTTTTGGTCTTCGTAGAAGCGAACGCTTCGGGTGGTTAGGTCAAACTCTTTGGCAAGATCGCTAATTGAGAAAGTGGTTTGCTCGGTCATGGGCTGCTCTATTAAGAATATATATAGCCAGAGTAACCTAGGTTTACGTTTACGTAAACATTAATAAGGGAAAACCTTTATTTTTATTTAGAGTCTGTGATTTTGTTTAAATCATTGAAAAATATAAATAAAAAAATTTATTTATAGTGGTTGAATGTTCTTATGGTACTAAAGTAGTACTTTGCTTCCCTAGTGTTTGCTTGATAGGTTTGTACTTAAGCTAAAGCATATTGAGAGTCGTTTTTCTCATGCTGTGCTGCAATAAAAACAACATCGAATAGACGGGAGAAGCTAGGCTTCATGAGTGCCGATTACGTATTGCAGACGAAGAATCTGATTAAAGAGTTCAAGGGTTTCACTGCTGTAGATAATGTGAACTTGAACATTGAGCGCGGAACTATCCATGCACTTATCGGCCCTAATGGGGCTGGTAAAACCACGGTCTTCAATCTGTTAACCAAATTTTTGATCCCGACATCGGGACAGATTCTATTTAATGGTAACGACATTACTAATATGCGTTCTGCTGAAATTGCACGACGTGGCGTGATTCGTTCTTTTCAAATCTCTGCGGTATTTCCTCACCTGACAGTTTTAGAAAATGTTCGTATTGCACTGCAGCGCAAAGAGGGTAATAGCTTTCATTTTTGGAAGTCTGAGAAGGTTTTAGATCGACTAAATGATCGAGCTATTGAGCTTTTGGATTCGGTTGGATTGGCGGATCATGCGAACTCTTTAACAGTTGATCAGCCATACGGTCGCAAGCGAGCACTTGAGATTGCAACCACATTGGCGCTCGATCCTGAGTTAATGTTACTAGATGAGCCAACTCAGGGTATGGGTCATGAAGATGTTGAGACAGTTGCTGAATTGATTAAAAAGGTATCGAAGGATAGAACGATATTGATGGTCGAGCACAATCTTCATGTTGTCTCTAAGCTTGCTGATAACATTTCGGTGCTTCAGCGCGGCGCTATCCTCACAGAGGGTGACTATGCAACTGTTTCTGCCGATAGCCGAGTACGAGAGGCTTATCTTGGCGTTAGCGAAGAGGAGGCTGAAGCATGATGACTGGCAACGAAAAAATCCGGATTCGTGATTTGCATGCTTTCTACGGCGAGTCTCACATTCTTCATGGTATTGACCTGCATGTAATGCAGGGTGAGCTTGTAACACTGCTTGGTCGTAACGGTTCTGGTCGTTCAACGACATTGCGTTCAATTATGAACATGGTTGGGCGTCGCACAGGTAGCATAAATATTAATGGTACAGAGACTCTTGATCTGCCTGCGCATCGTGTCGCACACCTTGGTGTTGGGTTTTGTCCTGAAGAGCGCGGGATCTTCGCAAGTTTGAATGTTGAAGAGAATCTTATGCTCCCACCGACTGTTCGTAGTGATGGTATGAGTGTGGAGGAGATCTACGAGATCTTTCCTAATCTATTAGAGCGTCGCTTTAGTCAGGGTACTCGTTTATCGGGTGGTGAACAGCAGATGTTAGCGATCGCGCGTATTTTGCGTTCTGGCGCCAATATCCTATTGCTTGATGAGATTACTGAAGGATTGGCTCCAGTAATCGTCAAGAAACTGGGTGAGGTTCTGGTTGAGCTAAAACGTCGCGGACTAACAATACTATTGGTAGAGCAGAATTTTCGTTTTGCTGCTCCTATCGCAGATCGGCATTATGTGGTTGAACATGGCCACATAGTCGAAGAGGTTGCTAAGCATGAACTTGAAGCTAAAACGCCTCTTTTAAACACACTTCTTGGTGTGTAAACGAACTGAACAGTTTTTGATTTTTTTTCAAAAACTATCGGTGAAGTTACTTCGGCCCTTAGGCTAATAAATATAAAAATGAAGGATATATCGATGAAATCAATAAAACCTCAGCTATTAGCAACTGCTATCGGTGCGGCTATGTCAATCAGTGCTGCAAGTGCTGCTGGCATTAGTGGCGATGTTGTTAAAATTGGTGTGCTTGCAGATATGGGTGGTGTTTACGCTGATATCTGTGGTGCTGGTTGTGTTACTGCTACTCAGATGGCAGTAGAAGATTTTGGGGGTACTGTATTAGGTAAACCAATCGAAATAGTTAGTGCAGATGACCAAAACAAAGCCGATGTAGGTGCTTCAATTACCCGTAAGTGGCTTGACACTGAAGGCGTTGATGCTGTTTCAGGTTTGGTAGCATCCTCGGTAACTGGTGCTGTTACAGAAGTTACAAAAGAGAAAGGTAAGCTTGCTCTTATTTCTACATCAGCATCGCATGCTTTTACAACTAAAGCATGTTCACCTTACAACGCTCATTGGACCTACAACGTAGTTGCACTAGCAAACGGTACAGTTAAGCCAATGGTTCAGTCTGGCAAGAAGAAATGGTTCTTCATTACTGCTGACTACGCATTTGGTCATGCGCTTGAGGGTGTAGCAAGTAAAGTTGTTACTGATAATGGTGGTGAGGTGCTAGGTGCAGCTCGTGCACCGCTTGGTACAACGGACTTCTCTTCATTCATTCTTCAGGCTCAGTCATCAGGCGCAGATGTTGTCGCACTAGCAAATGCGGGCGCCGATTTCGTTAACTCACTTCAAGCGGCTGCAGAGTTTGGTTTGACTGAATCAGCTGATGTAGCTGGTCTGTTGGTGTTTACACCTAACGCACAGGCGCTAGATCCAGAAGTTGCTGGAGGAATGCTTACAACTACAGGTTTCTACTGGGATCTGGATGAGCAGACACGTGCATGGTCTAAGCGTTTTAAAGAGCGTCATGGTTCTATTCCAGCAATGGGACAGGCAGGACAGTACTCTATGGTCATGCATTACCTAAACGCGGTTAAAGAAGCGGGTACTGATGAGGCTGAAGCAGTTATGGCTGTGATGAAGAAGAACAAGCCTAACGACTTCTTCGCACGTAATGCATACCTTCGTGCCGATGGCCGTATGGTTCATGATATGTACCAAGTGCGTATCAAAAAAGGTGATGAGCGAAGCTCTCCAGATGACATCTTCGAAGTACAGAATGTCATCCCTGGTGACCAAGCATTTGGTCCAATGATGGATCAGTGTAACTTCGCAGCGAAGTAATCTGACCAATGCGTGCTGATGGGTTTTATGACCCATCAGCCATTCCCTCAAAGGAAAAGGTAATGGCGTCACTCTTTGATATTAATGTTTTCGGGCTCTTTGGGCAGCTTTTAATCGGCCTTATTAATGGCTCATTTTATGCGCTTCTGAGTTTAGGACTGGCAATAATTTTTGGTTTGCTAAAAATTATTAACTTTGCTCAAGGTGCACTTTATATGCTGGGTGCCTTCATGGCATGGATGGTGCTTCAGTATTTTGGAATCAATTATTGGGCAGCCCTGTTTATTGTTCCTTTGGCTGTCGGTTTAATAGGCGTAATAATGGAACGTTTTCTATTGCGCCGCATCTCTAATGAAGACCATCTCTACAGCCTTCTACTTACGTTCGGTATAGCGCTGATTCTTCAGGGCGTATTTACTCATATTTTTGGTTCGTCAGGCTTGTCGTACAAGATTCCTGCCGAGTTAAAAGGCGGTTTTAAACTGCCATTCATGTACCTGCCTACCTATCGTGCGTGGATTATCGTTGTCTCGATACTTGTATGTGGATTGACTTGGTACATGATTGAAAAAACCAAGTTGGGCGCTTATCTGCGCGCGGGTACTGAGAATCCAAAGTTGATGCAAGCATTTGGTATCAATGTGCCACTGATCGTCACACTGACCTTTGGATTTGGTGTTGGCCTTGCAGGTTTGGGTGGCGTACTGGCTGCCCCTATATATTCGGTATCTCCATACATGGGAGCCGATCTGTTAATCGTTGTTTTTGCGATAGTAGTTATTGGTGGAATGGGCTCTATTGGTGGAGCGATTCTTACAGGGTTGGCAATGGGCATTTTAGAAGGATTAACAAAGTACTTCTATCCCGAGGCTTCAACTACGATTATTTTTGTCGTAATGGTGATAGTGCTGTTACTTAAACCGTCGGGTCTTTTTGGTAAAGAGGCGTAGGAGTTAAGATGTTTAAAGTTTCTAAATCGACACTTATTCTTGTGGCCTTAGGTCTTATTGCGCCCTATTTCCTTTACCCTGTTTTTGTGATGAAAGTGCTGTGTTTTGGTCTGTTTGCGATGGCTTTTAACCTACTACTTGGTTATGTCGGTTTGCTCTCATTTGGTCATGCAGCCTTCTTGGGTACGGGTGGCTATGTAACTGGCTACTTGGTTATGGAGACTGGCTTGTCGCCTGAGCTGGGCATACTTTGTGGCACCATTGCCGCAGGCTTGCTGGGTGCACTTTATGGTAAGTTGGCAGTTAAGCGTGAGGGTATCTATTTCGCAATGGTGACCTTAGCGCTCGCACAGTTGGCTTTCTTCTTCTATCTACAAGCCCCATTTACAGGTGGCGAAAACGGCATGCAGGGTATACCGCGCGGTGAATTATTTGGCTTTATCGACTTAAGCGATAGTCTGAATATGTACTACACTGTTCTGGCAATTTTCCTGTTCGGCTTCTGGTTAATAAACCGTACTATTCATTCACCCTTTGGTCAGATACTGAAAGCGATACGCGAGAATGAACCTCGTGCTGTATCTCTTGGATACAATGTGAATGACTATAAGTGGGTCGCATTTATTATCTCGGCAAGTCTGGCTGGCTTGGCTGGTTCGACAAAAACCTTGGTGTTTCAGCTTGCATCGTTATCCGACGCTCACTGGCATATGTCAGGAGAAGTTGTACTTATGACCCTTCTGGGTGGCATGGGAACGCTGTTAGGACCGCTTGTTGGGGCTGCTTCTGTAGTTACTATTCAGAACTATCTCTCGGGTGGCGAGTTAGGTAATTACATTCATATCATCATGGGACTAATTTTCGTTGTCTGTGTTCTGGCATTCCGTAGCGGAATCGTGGGTGAATTCCAGAAGTTCATGAAGAAAAATTTTAGTTAATTAATTGAGAGGCGCTGCCTCTCTCTTTTTAATCTCAGGATTACGTTTACGTAAACTTTCATTTAAATAGGTAAGCCATGAACCAAGATCCAATTGTAATAGTAAGTGCAGCCCGAACTCCTATGGGAGGGATGATGGGTGTCTTTTCAGATGTGAGAGCGCCAGAGCTCGGGGCTACGGCGATAAAGGCGGTAATCGAACGTGCAGGTATAGCACCAGCCGATGTTGATGAAGTTGTCATGGGCTGTGTCCTTCCAGCAGGCCTTGGACAGGCGCCTGCTCGTCAGGCATCACGCGGGGCAGGTATACCTGATGCAGCCGGCTGTACAACTATCAATAAGATGTGTGGATCAGGTATGAAAGCGGTTATGTTGGCTCATGACCAGCTTACGGCAGGCATGGTTGATGTTATGGTGGCTGGAGGTATGGAAAATATGAGTCAAGCGCCATACCTACTTCCTAAGGCGCGTTCCGGTATGCGAATGGGACATTCACAGGTGATTGATCATATGTTTTGTGATGGCCTTGAAGATGCCTACGAAGGGGGCTTGATGGGACTCTATGCCCAAAAAAGCGCTGATGATTATCAGGTTACTCGAGAGGCAATGGACGACTTCGCGATTGCTTCACTCGAAAAGTCTCTTGGTGCCATAGATCGTAAGGAATTTTCAGAAGAGATCGTTCCCGTGAGTGTTAAAACTCGTAAGGGAGAGGTGGTCGTCGATGTTGACGAGCAACCCGGTAATGCTCGTATTGATAAGATCCGTGCTCTCAAGCCTGCATTCAAAAAAGATGGCACAGTCACGGCTGCCAATTCTAGCTCGATCTCTGATGGAGCATCTGCGTTATTGCTGATGCGAGAGTCTACAGCTAAGGCTAAGGGGCTCACACCGTTGGCTCGTATAGCTTCGCACAGTACCCATGCTCAACTACCTGCGGAATTCACAATTGCGCCAATCGGTGCGATTAAGAAAGCAGCTGAACGTGCTAACTGGGATCTAAATTCCATTGATCTCTTTGAAATTAATGAAGCCTTTGCGGTTGTAACTATGTTGGCGATTAGTGAGCTAGGATTAGATGGTTCTAAAGTCAATGTTCGTGGTGGTGCTTGTGCGCTAGGACACCCGATAGGTTCAAGCGGCTCGAGAATCCTTGTGACTCTTCTGCATGCTCTAAAGCAGAGTGGGAAAAAGCGTGGCTTAGCTTCCCTATGTATTGGTGGTGGCGAGGCTACTGCGGTCGCGATTGAAATGATTTAAGACAAGGTGAAATCAACATGCAAATAAAAGATAACGTGTTTGTTATTACCGGTGGTGGACGTGGACTTGGCCGAGCTATGGCTGAAAGTCTTGCTAGGCAGGGGGCTGGCTTGGCGCTTATCGACCTGAGTGAAGAAAACCTCAATGAAGCGACTGCTTCGTGTCAGTCTTTAGGTGGTGAAGCGCGAGGATATGTTTGCGATATTACTAACGAGACTGCGGTAGAAGACTGTTTTGCTAAGATCAAAACAGAGTTTGGAAAGATCAATGGATTAGTGAATAACGCCGGACTCATGCGCGACGGTATGCTGATAAAAGTTAAGGATGGCGAGTTGCAAGACAAGATGTCTCTTGATCAGTTCCAGTCTGTGGTGAACGTTAATATGCTCGGTAGCTTCCTGTGTGGTCGTGAGGCTGCTGCGATTATGGCCGTTCAGGGGGAAGGGGGTGTTATTGTAAATATTTCGTCAGTTTCTCGTGCGGGCAATATCGGTCAGACCAACTATTCGGCAACTAAAGCGGCTGTAGCAACAATGGTAGCAAGCTGGGCAGGTGAGTTGGCACGTCATAAGATTCGTGTTGGTGGCATTGCACCAGGTGTGATTGCTACAGAAATGACTGCGCAGATGAAACCTGAAGCGATCGATAGAATGATTTCAGCTGTACCACTGCGTCGCTTGGGTGAAACCGAAGAGATGGCTCACACTCTGCAATATATTATTGAAAATGATTTCTTCACTGGCCGCATCGTAGAGATGGATGGCGGACTGAGAATCTAGTAAAAGCAACGGAGCTAGATTTTATGCGTTATTTCGATGATTTTACTATTGGGGAACGACTTGAAGGCGGCAGTGCAACGTTAACTGAAGCTCAGATTATAGAGTTCGCGATGATGTATGATCCGCAGAGTTTTCATGTAGATACCCAAGCAGCAGCTGAAAGCCATTTTGGAGGTTTGATTGCCAGTGGCTTTCAAACGATTGCGCTCTGTTTCAGGCTGTTTATTCAGCGAGATCACTTTAGGGCCTGCTCTATGGGTGGGCCAGCAATCGATGAGCTCCGTTTTTTGATGCCAGTTCGTCCAGGTGACACTCTTCGGTGTGAGGCGCATATCGAAGAGTTAAACCCTTCAAAATCAAAACCCGACATTGGCATTGTTCGTTACCGCATTGAGGGCTTTAATCAGCATAAAGAGAAAGTCGTGAGCTACCTTGTGACTAATATGCTTAAACGTCGACCTGAAGATAAGCCGTAGCGCAAAAGAGATTAGTATTATGGCTAAACAACTTTGGCAACCGACTCTGTCCCAGATTGAACATACTCAGGTGTGGCAATTTATGCAGACAGTTAATCACAAATATTCACTAAACTTGCAGGAGTATTCTCAACTTCACGAATGGTCAGTTGAGAACTCTGAGCAGTTTTGGTCTGATATTTGGGATTCGGCTGGTGTGGTCGGTGATAAAGGGCGTGAGCCTTATCTGGTGGATGGGCAAAAAATGCCGGGGGCGCGCTGGTTTCCCGGTGCAAGGCTAAACTTTGCCGAGAATCTGCTTAAGTTTCGTGATAATCGCACTGCGATTCTATTTCGCAATGAGCAGGGTGGGCGTCAGAGTCTCAGTTACTCTGATTTATATGCCAGCGTTGCTCAATGTGCATCCGCTCTGCGTCATCTTGGTGTTGGGAAGGGCGATGTAGTTGCTGGTTTCTTACCAAATTTACCGCAGACCTGCGTTGCCATGCTGGCTGCAACAAGTCTAGGTGCGACCTGGACATCCTGCTCGCCTGATTTTGGCTTTCAGGGTGTTCTTGATAGATTTGGTCAAGTTGCTCCCAAGGTGCTTTTCACCGTCAGTGCCTATCTCTATAACGGCAAACGTATCGAAACGTTGGAAAAGAGCGCACAGCTTGTAGATGCTTTACCGTCTGTAGAGCAGTTGGTAGTGATCCCCTACATTGACGAGTATGTAGAACTCTCTGGGATTAGCAAGGCGTTGCACTGGGAAGACTTTGTTGATACGACAGCTTCCGAAATCAGGTTTGAGTCGATGGCCTTTGATGATCCGCTTTATATTATGTATTCATCAGGCACTACTGGGCAGCCAAAATGCATAGTGCATGGAATCGGTGGGACGCTTTTGCAGCATCTTAAGGAGCATCAGTTACACACTGATCTAAGACGCGAGGATACCCTCTTTTACTACACAACTTGTGGCTGGATGATGTGGAACTGGTTAGTCAGTGGTCTTGCCACAGGCGCCACACTAATGTTGTTCGATGGCTCTCCCTTCGCTCCTGGACCTCGCGTGTTGTGGGATATGGCGGAACAGGAGTCCGTGACTATCTTTGGTACGAGCGCTAAATATTTGGCAGCCCTGGAAAAGGCAGGCTTTAAACCGCGTGAGTCGCACAATCTATCGCAATTACGAACGATACTATCGACGGGTTCTCCTCTTAGCAATGAGAGCTTTGAATATGTATACCGTGACATTAAAGAAGATCTTTTGCTCGCCTCTATCTCTGGAGGTACGGACATTATTTCCTGCTTCGCACTCGGCTGTCCTATTTTGCCTGTATACGCCGGCGAATTGCAGTGTCGCGGTTTGGGTATGGCTGTGGCAATACTCGACGATGGAGGCGAAACAGTAGTTGAACAGAAGGGGGAGCTTGTTTGCTGCGCTCCTTTTCCATCAATGCCAATCGGTTTTTGGGATGATCCCCGCCAAGTGAAGTATCGTTCTGCTTATTTTGATCGATTTGAGAACATCTGGGCACATGGTGACTACGGTGAAATTACGAAGCAGGGCGGTTTAATAATTCATGGACGATCTGATGCAGTATTGAATCCTGGCGGTGTGCGTATAGGAACCGCTGAGATCTATCGTCAAGTTGAGCAGTTGGGAGAGGTGCTCGAGAGTGTCTGTATTGGGCAACCGTACAGAGATGATACGAGGGTCGTTCTATTTGTTGTGCTGCGTGAAGATTTTCGACTGGATGATGAGCTCAAGATGAAGATTCGGCAGCAGATTCTAAGAAATACAACGCCGCGTCATGTGCCTGCCGTAATTATTCAGGTTTCCGAAATCCCTCGCACCATTAGCGGTAAGATAGTTGAGCTGGCCGTGCGCAAAACTGTCTTAGGCGAAAAGGTTAATAATGTGGAAGCGCTAGCGAATCCGCATGCTCTAGAACTATTCAAGAATTTAGCAGAGTTGCAGGAGTAATAGGGTGGAGAAACAAGTCAATACCGATCAGGGGCAGGTTAACATAAAGATCTGGGGGGCAGAGCTGTATCCCGAACCTGCGCCTCTGGTACTTATGCATGATTCCCTTGGTTCAGTAAACTTGTGGCGTGAGTTTCCAGAGCAGCTTCTCGAACGACTCCAGCGACCTATTATCGCATATGACCGTCTCGGATTTGGATGCTCCGACTCCAGATCCTCCTTGCCTAGCCTCGACTTTGTAGCTGAAGAAGCGCAGCACTATTTTCCACAAATTAAAGCTGCTTTAGGGCTTAAAGAGTATCTAGTTTTGGGTCACTCTGTGGGTGGTGCGATGGCTGTGGAAATTGGCGCTTCGGATCCTGATTGTTTGACTGTCATCACGATTGCAGCGCAGGCTTTTGTGGAGAAGCAGACGCTTAAATCTATTGGTGAAGCAAAGGTGCTCTTTACGCAGGATGGTCAGCTTGAAAAGCTTGAGCGTTGGCATGGCGCGAATGCCCGTTGGGTACTTAATGCATGGACCGATGTTTGGCTAAATCCGGACTTCGCTGAATGGCATCTAACCGGTGCGCTTAATGCGCTAAAATCTCCAGTGCTAGCCATTCATGGTGAGTTGGATGAGTATGGCTCACAGGCATTTCCACAATATATTCACGATCAGAGTGCAGGCCCCTCTGAGCAGGTGATAATTCCTGATTGTGCTCACGTTCCGCATAGAACACATGCAGAGAAGGTGCTTGAGAGTATCGAACAGTTTTTGAAAACTAATCTAGTCACAGACTAAAAATAAGAGGAATGATGTGATGACAGTATTAATGCGTGAAGACAAAAATGGTGTGGTTAAGCTAACCCTTAATCGCCCTGATCACTTCAATACTCTATCTGAAGCATTGCTTGAAGCATTGCAGCGCGAACTCGATGATATTGCACAGGATGACAGGGTTCGATGTGTAGTGATAGCAGGTAGCGGTCGAGGTTTTTGTGCAGGACATGACTTGAAAGAGATGCGCGCTCATCCTCAGCAGAGTTATTACCAGGACCTCTTCGGGCGTTGTGGTAAAGTAATGCAAAGCATTGTGGCGCTTCCTGTGCCAGTAATAGCGAAGGTTCATGGAATTGCGACTGCCGCAGGATGCCAGTTGGCAGCTAGCAGTGATTTGGTAATTGCGGCAAGTTCTGCACGCTTCGCAGTATCGGGTATCAAGCTAGGACTCTTCTGTTCGACTCCTGCGGTTGCGTTGTCTCGATCTATAGCACCAAAGCGTGCCTTCGATATGCTTGTGACCGGTGATTTTATTAATGCTGATACAGCATATGACTGGGGTCTAGTCAGTCAGGTCGTAGAAGAGGAAGAGCTTGATCAAGCTGTGGCCGACAAAGTTGCTAAAATTACCGAAAAGAGCCCCGATGCAATCCGTTTTGGCAAAGCAATGTTCTATCCGCAGCGTCAGATGGCTCTATCAGATGCCTACGCATTTGCTGGCGATGTTATGGCTGAGAATATGATGTGCCAATCTGCTGTTGATGGCATTGACGGTTTTTTACACAAAACATAAATAGACATAAACCCTTTTCATATTTAATAGCCTTGTACAAGAGATGTTTTCGGATTTACTTTGTACCAGCCCTAAAGGCTCTTGGGGTTTGGCCCGTCCACTTCTTAAAAGAGCGCGTAAATGCGGCAGTTTCAGAAAAACCAAGCTGTTGCGATATCCGTTGAATTGAAAGAGAGGATTGGTTTAGCAGATGCAGAGCACTGTCTCGTCTGAGCTCGTCTTTAATATCTTGAAATCCAGTACCCTCATCATCAAGTTTTCTTCGTAGCGTTCTAACAGTCATATTGAGTTGATGGGCGACACTTTCCATATCTATCTCGACAAACTCCATGTGACCCATGATATCTCTTACGCGACGGGTGAATACCGGCAGATACTCTTGTCGAGTGAACCATTGCAGCGGTGCGCTGCGGAGATGATCACGAAGGGTCTCCAGATTTTGAACGATCGGTGCTTTTAACGCCTCTACCTCAAAGATGAGTCGGTTAGCGGATGATTCATATGAGACTGGGCAGGGGAAGATAAGCCGATACTCGTCTGCATGTGGCGGTTTAGGGCCTGTCATTTGCGCTTCAAATAGGTGAATCCTGCGGCCAATCAGCCAGCTCGGAAAGCGGTGCCAGAGTAGAAGTAGGAAGTCTCTAAGAAGGTAGTCTGGATCCAACTCAGGTTTGGAAAGTGACATCTCGAGCGTCGCTTTGGAGTTGTCGACACTAAGTGTAAGTGAGAGTGATTCATTCACTAAACGGTAGAAGCGACATAAGTGCTTATAAACCTCTAACAGGTTTTCTGCGCGCACCGCCTCCCTCGCGAAGAGACTAAACGTCCCATACCGAGCAGGACGTTCGGCACAGGCCATGAACTCATCGTCCCCTCGCTCCCATGAGAGTCGAGCTAATGAACCGAACTGCGCGGGCGTTAAGCGAAACTTTTGGTTGCCGAGGAGTCGTCCGTCCAGATTTGAGTCTTTAAGTAGTGAGCCAATATCGACTCCCATCCGTGCTGCGGATTTAAGTGTTCCCAGCGCAAAATGAGAGGAGATGCTATTGTTATCAAAATGCTGCATAGCGCTGACCGAAAATCTATCTATTGGCTTCTACTTAGGTATTAGTGTCACAATATAGCGCAATTTCACGTCCGAAAATATCAATAAATAGTCTCGCCTTATCATTTAGTCCTTGCCACTTATGCCCGATAATTTAAACCATGCAAAAAGTTAAAGGTTAGAGTGATGATTCAGCAGGTTGGTGTTGTCGGCGCAGGACAGATGGGGCAAGGAATTGCTCAGGTTTTGGCGTGTGCGGGTATCCAGGTTGTATTGGTTGATATCTCCGCGGATCAGTTAGAGTTAGCTCTCAGTCGCACCGAAATGAGTGTTGCTAAGCTTAAAGAGCGCAATAAGCTTCCAGTAGAGTGTAATCCACTACCTTTCATTGCTACATCTGTTTCAATGGATGCTTTAGCTAACTGCGACCTGGTGGTTGAGGCTGCTACTGAAGATGAGATGACCAAGCGTAAGATTTTCCAAGCGCTCAATGGAGTTTGTAAATCTTCAGCTATTCTGGCGAGTAATACCTCCTCAATTTCAATCGGTCGATTGGCAGCTTTAGTAGATAATCCAGAGCGTATGTTGGGTGTGCACTTTATGAATCCGGTGCCTTTGATGGCGTTGATTGAAGTGATAGTGACTAAGCACACCTCAGAAAATACTCGATCGACAGTGCTCGAACTCGCTGAGAAATTAGGTAAAACAGCGGTTGTTGTTAAAGACCGCCCTGCATTTGTGCTCAACCGAATTTTACTTCCGACCATTAATGAAGCGATTCGTGTTGTCGAAGAGGGTACTGCAACACCAGAACAGGTCGATCAAATCATGACACTTGGGGCAGGCTTCCCAATTGGGCCGCTAGCTCTCGCTGATATGATTGGTTTGGACACCTGTCTAAGTATTTTGGATTTGATGTTTGTTGAGCTTAAAGATGCTCGATATCTACCTGCGCCTCTTTTGCGAGAAAAAGTGGTTGAGGGAGAGCTAGGTAAGAAAAGCGGAAAAGGTTTTTATACCTACTAAATTTAGGGAATTAACGCTGTTTAAGCTGCTCAAAGCGGTTTAAGCTGTGACGATAAACAGAATAAACGAGTGATAAAACTCGCATAAAATAAATGAGGGATAATCAGATGCACAACTCACCCTTTGAGACCAACCTTGATCAATGCTCTGCAAACTATGCAGCATTAACACCTATCAGCTTCCTTGAGCGTTCTGCGTTCATCTACCCTGATCGAACTGCAACAGTGAATGGCGCTGTTCGTCGTACTTGGTTAGAGACTCTCACACGTTGTAAGCAGTTAGCGAGCGCCCTCAATAAAGCGGGTGTTAAAAAGGGTGAGGCCGTATCAATCATTGCATCTAACCTTCCAGAGCATTTTGAATCGCACTTCGGTGTGCCGATGGCTGGAGCTGTTCTTAACTCGATTAACACGCGTCTGGATGCGGCAGCTGTTGCGTTTATCCTTCAGCACGCTGAAGCAAAAGTATTCCTAGTCGATAAAGAGTTTGGTGAATTGGCTACGGCTGCACTAGGCATGCTAGACAACAAACCGCTTGTGATTGGTATTGATGATGCTAGCTATGATGGCGGTGTGATGATCGGTGAGATGGACTACGAAGCGTTTATCGCTGGTGGTGATCCGGAATACGATTTCCCGCGCGTTACTGATGAGTGGAATGCGATCTCATTAAACTACACTTCAGGTACTACAGGTGATCCGAAAGGGGTTGTTTACCACCACCGTGGTGCTTACCTGAATGCTGCAAGCAATGCGTTATCTTGGGGTATGGAAATTCACGCATCGTACCTTTGGACTCTACCAATGTTCCACTGTAACGGCTGGTGTTTCCCTTGGACCATTGCCGCACAAGCGGGCGTCAGTGTGAGCTTGCGTCATGTCCGTGCCGATAAGATTTTTGAACTGATCAAAGAAGAAGAGGTTGGCTACTTCTGTGGTGCGCCAATCGTTCTTAATATGCTGAACTCATCTCCTGCTGAGATGAAAGCGGGCATCAACCACAAAGTTAAAGTAATGACCGCGGGTGCTGCTCCTCCAGCTCCAGTTATCGCTGGTATGGAAGCAATTGGTTTTGAGGTAACTCATGTCTACGGTCTAACTGAGACCTATGGTCCATGTGCTGTTTGTGCATGGAAAGATGAGTGGAATGAAAAATCACCTGCAGAAAAATCTGTGCTTAAAGCTCGCCAAGGTGTGCGTTCGCCAATGATGGAAGGCATGGTGGTTATGGATCCAGAGACCATGGAACTTGTGCCTAAAGATGGTGAGACCATGGGTGAGATCTTCATGCGAGGTAACCTTGTCATGAAGGGCTATCTGAAGAACCCATCAACTACTGAGAAGTCATTCAAAGGCGGCTGGTTCGCATCGGGTGATTTGGCGGTATGGCATGCAGATGGCTACGTGCAGATTAAAGACCGTTCGAAAGATGTCATCATCTCGGGTGGTGAGAACATCTCTAGTATCGAAGTTGAAGGTGTTCTTTATTCTCACCCTCACATTCAAGAGGCTGCAGTTGTAGCGAAGAATGATGAGAAGTGGGGCGAAACACCGTGTGCATTCGTCACTCTAAAAGAGGGTGCGCCAGAGGTAAGTGAAGCGGATGTGATCGAGTTCTGTCGTGAGCACCTAGCACGTTTCAAAGTACCTAAGAATGTTGTTTTCGGTCCGCTACCAAAAACGTCGACCGGTAAGATTCAGAAGTTCGTACTGCGCGATCAAGCAAACGCGCTGTAATAGAGTTTATGTAGAGTGGCCTTAGTGGCCATGTTTTGAGGAGTTAACATGAAAGCATTAGTCGCAGTAAAACGCGTTATTGACTACAACGTTAAGGTTCGCGTTAAAGCGGATAACAGCGATGTAGATTTGGCAAATACTAAAATGTCGATCAACCCATTCTGTGAGATTGCAGTTGAAGAGGCTGTGCGTCTTAAAGAAGCGGGCGTTGTTTCTGAGATCGTTGTTGTATCGATCGGCGACAAGTCTTGCCAAGAGCAGATGCGTTACGCAATGGCGCTAGGTGCTGACCGTGGTATCCAGGTTGAAGCGGAAGGCAAGCTTAACTCGCTAGACGTTGCGCGTATCCTTGCAAAAGTGAACGAGTCTGAGAACGCTGAGATTCTTCTTCTAGGTAAACAGGCGATCGACTCTGACAACAACCAGACTGGTCAGATGCTTGCAGCACTTCTAGATGTGCCTCAGGCAACCTTCGCATCTGAAGTGAAAATCGCTGACGGTAAAGCACAGGTAACACGTGAAGTGGATGGTGGTCTTGTCACTGTTGAGATGGATCTTCCAGCAGTTATCACTACTGACCTTCGTTTGAACGAACCACGTTTCGCAGCACTGCCAAAAATCATGCAGGCTAAACGTAAGCCACTGGATGTTAAGACTCTAGCTGACCTTGGCGTTGAGCTAACAAACAGCGTAGAGCTTATCTCTGTTGAGACTCCAGCAGAGCGTAGCGGCGGTATCAAAGTTGATTCAGTAGATGCACTGATCGACAAGCTACGTAACGAAGCACAGGTTATTTAAGGGAGAGTTGATGATGAAAACGTTGATTATTGCTGAACACGACAGTCAGTCACTTAAAGGTGCAACTCTTTCTGCAGTGACTGCTGCAACTAAACTAGGCGCGCCAGTTGATGTGCTAGTGGTAGGTTCTTCTGTAGCTGCGGCTGCAGCGCAGGCAGCTTCAGTTGCGGGTGTTGATCGTGTCCTAACAGTTGAAGATTCTGCTCTTGAACACTCACTTGCTGAGTTTGTTGCACCAATCGCTAAGCAGCTTGCAGGTGATTACACGCACGTTATTTTAGGTGCGAGCACTTTCGGTAAAGATTTGGCACCACGCGTTGCGGCGCTTTGCGGTGTTAACCAGCTATCTGAAGTGATTGAAGTGATCGATGCAGAAACCTTCAAGCGTCCTATCTACGCAGGTAATGCGATCGCTACTGTTAAGAGCAGTGATGCACTAAAAGTGATGACGGTTCGTGGCACCGCTTTTGCTGCGGCTGAAACAGGCGGTTCAGCTGCTGTTGAAGCGGCATCAGTGACTGTCCCAGCTGCGAAAGTACGTTTCGTAGGTGCAGAGGTGAGCGAATCAGATCGTCCAGAACTTGAATCTGCAGATATCGTTGTTTCAGGTGGTCGTGGTGTAGGTTCTAAAGAGGACTTCGCTAAGGTATTCGAACTTGCAGATAAGCTTGGTGCTGCAGTGGGCGCATCACGTGCTGCGGTCGACAGCGGCTTTGTGCCAAACGATATGCAGGTTGGCCAGACAGGTAAGATGGTAGCGCCTAAGCTATACATTGCTGTAGGTATCTCAGGCGCTATCCAGCACCTTGCAGGTATGAAAGAGTCAGGCACTATCGTTGCTATTAACAAAGATGAAGAGGCACCAATCTTCAACATCGCAGACTACGGTCTAGTGGGCGATCTTCACGATATCCTTCCAGAGCTTGTCTCTAAGGTATAACCAGCACACCTTGGGGCAGTTAGCCTGCCCCGTTTTATTCATTCCGGAGACTAACAATAATGAGTATCTATAACGCACCGGCTCAAGACACCGCTTTTGTATTGGATCAATTGGTTGAATTCGATCAACTTTGCCAGGCGATGGGCCTGGATGAAGTTAATCTTGAACTGGCCAATGTCGTCGTTGAAGAGGCGGGTAAGCTCGCATCTGAAGTACTGGCTCCGCTCAATGCAGTGGGTGACCAAAATGGCGCACGCCTTGAGGGTGACAAGGTTATTGAGACTCCGGGATTCTCTGATGCTTATCAACAATATATGGAAAACGGTTGGGCAACTCTGACAGCTCCTGAAGCGTTTGGCGGCCAGGGCTTGCCAAATGTTGTAGGTACGGCAGTCAATGAGTTGTGGCACTCGGCCAATATGGCGTTTGCACTCTGCCCGATGTTGACTCAGGGTTCGATTGAAGCACTGATCGCTCACGGCAGTGATGAGCTAAAAGATCAGTACCTATCGCGCTTAGTCAGCGGTGAGTGGACCGGCACCATGAATCTGACTGAACCTAACGCGGGTTCAGATTTAGCAGCCGTTTCAACCAAAGCGGTACCGAATGGCGATCACTACCTGATCTCAGGCCAGAAGATCTACATCACTTGGGGCGATCATCAGATGACCCCGAACATTGTGCATTTAGTCTTGGCGCGACTTCCAGATGCACCGGCCGGTGTAAAAGGGATTTCGCTGTTTATCGTGCCTAAGTTCTTGCTGGATGAGAACGGAGAGCCTGCAGAGCTAAACGATGCAAAATGCATCTCTCTAGAGCACAAATTGGGCATTCATGGTTCGCCAACCTGTACGATGAGTTTTGGCGATAATGGCGGTGCAGTAGGCTACCTGGTCGGTGAAGAGAACAAAGGCTTGGCTTACATGTTCACCATGATGAACCATGCACGTCAGTCGGTGGGTCTCCAGGGCTTGTCGATCTCTGAGCGTGCTTATCAGCAAGCGGTTGCCTACGCGAAAGAGCGCACTCAGGGCAGTCGTAAAGATGGTTCGAAAATACCTATTATTGAACATCCCGATGTGCGCCGAATGTTGATGGCGATGCGCTCGGGCTGTGAATCGATGCGTGCATTGGCCCTAGTTGCTGCTGCTGAGATTGATCGTTCGCACATCGAGGGTGATCAATCGGCGGCTAAAGCGCGTGTTGAACTGTTAACGCCGATCGTGAAGGGCTGGATGACAGAGATGGCCAATGAACTGACCTCTCTGAATATTCAGGTTCATGGTGGCATGGGCTTTATCGAAGAGGCTGGCGCGGCTCAGCACTACCGTGACGCCCGTATCTTAGCCATTTATGAAGGTACTAACGGCATTCAGGCACTGGATCTGATTGGTCGTAAAACCTTGAGCGATAACGGTGCAGCGTTAGCGGATCTGCTTGATGAAATGGCGGCTATTGAAGCCGATCTTCGAGCGTGCGGACTTGATAAGATGGCCAATCGTTTTGTGGCATCCGTGGCCCGCGCACGAGAGATTCGAGAGTTTATTCTTGATCGTGCTGCTGCCGATCGCAGCTTAATGGGTGCGGTCGCATTCGATTTCTTAATGCAGATGGGCTACCTCACCGGCGCCTACCTAATGGCAAAAGAGGCCATTCGAGCTAAAGCCTTAAGCGGAGCAGGTTCTGCTTACTCGGATGAGTTTTTGGCCGCTAAAGTTGCCACCGTGCGCTTTTATGCAGAGCACTACTTGCCACGAGCAGAAGCTCATGCACAAACGATTATGACGGGCCTTGATGCCGCATTTGTGCTGAGTGACGAACAGTTTTAATTTACATTTCAGTGATTGAGTCGTTTTAGGAGAGATCAATGGATTATGAAGTAATGGACTTTGATGTCCTAATTGTAGGTGCAGGCCCTGCGGGACTTGCAGCTGCTTGTAAGATCAAACAACTCAATGCTGATCTGATGGTCTGTGTTGTTGAGAAAGCGGCTGAGGTGGGTGGTCATATCCTGTCAGGCGCGGTGGTCGATCCTAAAGCGTTAACTGAACTCTTCCCAGATTGGAAAGAGCAGGGCGCACCCCTGGTCACTGAAGCGAAAACAGACGAAATCGTCCTTCTGAAAAACGAGATAAAATCGATTACAGTGCCTAACTTTGTGGCACCTAAAACGATGCACAACCACGGCTGTTACATCGCCTCTGTTGGCAATCTGTCACGTTGGTTGTCAGAACAGGCTGAAGCCTTGGGTGTTGAGGTGTTTCCTGGCTTCCCTGCGGCTGAAGTTCTTTATAACGAAGACGGCAGTGTCAAAGGTGTTCTCACCGGTGCGATGGGCATTGGCGAAAACGGTGAAGAGAAAGATAGCTACGTGCCGAGCATGGCGCTGCAGGCTAAGTTCACACTCTTTGCCGAAGGCTGTCGCGGTCATTTAGGTAAAGAGCTGATCAGTCAGTTCAACTTGGATGAGGGCAAAGATCCTCAGCACTACGGTCTTGGTATTAAAGAGCTATGGGATATCGATCCTGCGCAACATAAAGAGGGCTTGGTGATTCATGGCTCTGGTTGGCCATTGAGTGACGGTACAAGTGGTGGCTTCTTCCTTTACCATGCTGAGAATAATCAGGTCGTTGTGGGCCTAATCGTCGATTTGAACTACTCAAACCCTTGGGTCAGTCCTTTTGATGAATTCCAACGTATGAAGCACCACCCGAAAATCGCGCAGTACTTAGAGGGCGGTACTCGTGTCTCTTACGGTGCACGTGCCATTGCTAAGGGTGGTTACAACTGTCTTCCAGAGATGACCTTCCCTGGTGGTCTATTGATCGGTTGTGATGCCGGTACCTTGAACTTCTCGCGCATCAAAGGTGTTCACACGGCAATGAAGTCGGGCATGTTGGCGGCCGAAGCGGTAGTCTCTGCTATTGCTGAAGAGTCAAACACGGCAACCACATTTAATGATCTCTACAAAAACTCTTGGTTGTACCAAGAGTTGTACAGCTCACGTAACTTTGGCCCAGCTCTACATAAGTTTGGTCCAATTCTTGGTGGCGCTTTCAATACGCTGGATCAGAACATCTTTGGTGGTCGTATCCCAGTGACACTGCACGATACTCACGTCGACCATGAGATGCTGCGTCCAGCAAGCGAGTGTACGAAGATCGATTACCCTAAACCAGACGGAAAGCTATCATTCGATAAGCTTTCGTCAGTGTTTATTTCGAACACCGTGCATGAGGAGGATCAGCCTTGTCACCTACAGCTGAAGGATAGCAGTGTTCCTATCACCGTTAACTTTGCTCTGTATGCCGAGCCAGCACAGCGTTACTGCCCAGCCGGTGTATATGAAGTGCTTGAAGATGAAGCCGAACCACGCCTTCAGATTAACGCAGCCAACTGCCTGCACTGTAAGACCTGTGACATCAAAGACCCCACGCAGAATATTCGTTGGGTGGCACCAGAGGGTGGCGGTGGCCCTAACTACCCGAACATGTAAATCAGGCATTGGTTTAGCGGCCTGGTGAATTACTAATTAAAGAGAGCTTTTTAGCTCTCTTTTTCGTTTCTTAAAGAGACCGCTTTATGTTGCCAGCTTTAGGGTTGAAAGGTGAATAGGAAAGATCTATCAGCACCATAGAAAATTAAAATTAAGCCAATTTTGAGATCCTGGCGTATTTTTAAGTGAGACAAGAAATTTTCTTGTCCAAGCTCTGTTTAGTTAGCTAACAAAAATAGGAGAGAACATCATGGATCTCAAAGGTACTAAAACAGAAGAGAATCTAAAGGCAGCATTCGCTGGCGAATCAAAAGCAAACCGTCGTTACCTATATTTTGCCAACATGGCAGACATCGAGGGTGCTCCAGAAGTAGCCAACGTATTCCGTAATACGGCTGAAGGTGAAACTGGTCACGCGCACGGCCACATGGAATACCTAATCGATGGTGGTTCAGGTGACCCTGAAACTGGTCTAGCTGCAGGTAATGTGGCGGAAGCACTGGAATCTGCGATTGCAGGTGAAACTCACGAGTACACTGACATGTACCCAGGCATGGCGAAAGCAGCTCGTGAAGAGGGCTTTGACGAGATTGCTGATTGGTTCGAGACGCTTGCAAAAGCAGAACGCAGTCACGCTAATAAGTTCCAGAAAACTCTGGAAGCTTACAAAGCGGAAGCGTAATCAGCCTACGATAGGTCGGGCAAGCTGTTCGACCTATCGATCTTTGCCTGGAGAGTGTTATGAGTACAAAAAAAGAGGGCAACCTAGAAGCCCCAACACGCCATCCTCTGGATTGGAAAAATCCAACTTTTTACGACAAAGATGACCTTCACCAAGAGATGGAGCGCGTCTTTGATATCTGTCACGGTTGCCGTCGTTGCCTGAGTTTATGTGACGCCTTCCCAACGCTGTTTGATCTGATTGATGAAAGCGAAACTATGGAAGTCGATGGTGTTGCTAAAGAGGACTACAAGAAGGTTGTTGATCAGTGCTACCTCTGTGACATGTGTTACATGGCGAAGTGCCCCTACGTACCTCCACACCCGTTTGATTTAGATTTTCCGCATCTTATGCTGCGCGCTAAAGCGGTCGAGACCAAAGAGAAGGGTCTCCCCATGCGCGACAAGATTTTATCCAGCACTGACACCACCGGTAAGCTAGCCGGTATCCCCATTGTCAGTGAGACGATTAATACGGTTAACCATTGGAAGCCGACGCGCAAAGCACTCTCTGCAACATTAGGCGTTGACGAAGAGGCATGGTTACCGCCATTTGCAAGTAAGAAGTTACGCAGCAAAGCCAAGCCGAATGAGACTTTTGACGTTGTAGCGGGTGAACGCACACCCGGCAAAGTGGCACTGTTTGCGACCTGCTACATCAATTACAACGAGCCGGGTATTGGTGAAGATTTTATTGCAGTACTAGAGCACAACGACATACCTTGGACCTTTGCTCAGAAAGAGGTCTGCTGTGGCATGCCGAAGCTAGAGCAGGGCGATCTTGAAGGGGTGGACTCACTAAAACGTATCAACATCCCGCAACTGGCTAAGTTAGCCAAAGAGGGTTATGCGCTGACGTCGGCTGTGCCAAGTTGTACCTTGATGTTTAAACAAGAGCTGCCACTAATGTACCCGGATGACGAAGAGGTTAAGTTGGTCCAGGAAGCATTTTGGGATCCGTTTGAATACCTGATCGCACGTCAAAAAGATGGTCTATTGAAAGCGGAGTTTGAACAAGGACTAGGTAAAGTCTCTTACCATGTTCCCTGTCACGGTCGCGTGCAAAACGTCGGTAAGAAAACCGAAGAGATGTTGAAGCAGATTCCTGATACCGAACTAAAAACAGTAGAGCGATGCAGTGGTCACGCTGGCACCTACGGTGTTAAGAAAGAGTTTCATGAAAAAGCGATGAAGATAGGTAAGCCGGTATTCCGTCAGATGGCTGATTTTGATCCGGATTATATTTCGAGTGACTGCCCATTGGGAGGAGCTCACATCGCACAAGGTATCGATAAAAATCACGATAAGCAGCCAGAAAAGTCACACCCAATATCACTATTGCGCAAGGCTTATGGCATTTAAGGAGTAGAGTATGACCCAATTAGTACGCGACTCGTTAATGTCGCTGGAAACCTACCACAAAGAACGTCCTGAATTTCGTAAAAAGGCACTGGAGCACCGCCGTCGAAGAACGGTCTTTATTGGTCCCAACGTCACGCTTCAGTTTGAAGATGAGTTGACCATCCGCTACCAGATCCAAGAGATGCTTCGTATCGAGAAAACCTTCGATGAAGAAGGTATTCAAGATGAGTTGGATGCCTACAACCCGCTGATTCCTGATGGGACCAACCTGAAGTGTACACAGCTCATTGAATTTGCCGATCCAGACGAGCGCAAAGTGGCACTGGGTAAGTTGGTCGGGCTTGAACACAAAACCTATGTTCAGGTATTCGGCCATGAAAAGGTGTTTGCGATAGCCGATGAAGATTTAGAACGCAGTACTGAAGAGAAGACCAGTGCCGTCCACTTCATGCGTTTTGAATTAACTGATGAGATGATTGCGACACTTAAAGCGGGCGCGGCCCTTGCCGTTGGTGTGGATCACCCCAACTATCAGCACCATATAGATGAAGTAGACCCTGAAACTCAGGTTACGCTAACTGCTGATCTTAAATAGTTCTGATCCCTGAAGAGAGGGTGCAGTCGGCTACCCTCTCACTCTTTTATTTTGCAATGCACCATTCCTTGCTAGACTGCGTAGATATTGGTCTAGATCTTTAGACCATCCGTCACAATCGAGGTTAATGATGCGCTCCCTTCTTTTTGCTTTAGTGTTTGGCCTATCTAACAGTGTTCACGCAGCACCTGTGGTGTCGACCCAGTCTTTAGCGGACTTGGTCTACTACCCAACATTCTCAGCACCTGCTGAAGTGATCAGTGCCAATGATGCAGCGCTGAGTGCTGAACTCTCCGCACGTATTGTGAAGATTAATGTTGAGGTGGGTGATCGAGTGAAGCAGGGCGACGCTCTGGTGAATTTAGATTGCCGTACCTACGAGAGTCAGTTGGCGACGCAAAAAGCGGTTTTGAGTGAGTTGCGTTCACAACGTCCTCTTTTAAGCGATCAATACGAACGTGCTAAGACCTTGAACAAACGAGGCAATCTAGGTGACGATGCTCTGCAACAGCGTGAAACGGCGCTTACCTCATTGGATGCCCGCATCGATGTGCAAAACCGTCAGATTGAACTGGCTGGTATTGCGACTGAAAATTGTTCGCTGGTTGCTCCATTCGATGGAGTCATTGCAGCACGAATGGCTCAGCTAGGTGCCTTAGCCGCTCCCGGTATGCCTCTGCTTCAGTTGGTTCAAACGGATGGGGCAGAACTAGAAGCCAAAGTCGCCCCTGGAAAAGGGGTTGCTGAGAGCAAGGTGTGGTTTGAAAGCAACGGCCAATCTTTCGCGGTTGAGTTAAGAGCTAAATTGCCCATTATTGATCGTCGCGAACGCACGCAGACCTACCGTTTTATTTTTACTGAAGCGACGCCCGAGATTGGTGCAACGGGTCGTTTAAACTGGACCGCCAATCAACCGCACGTCTCCTCTGAACTGTTGGTTCGTCGTAAAGTCGATGGCGAATGGAAGCTTGGTCTGTTGCTTGAAGAGCAGGGTGTCGCACAATTTGTCGTCGTCGACGGTGCCATAGAGGGTCAGCCTGCGGCGGTTGATCTTCCCAAGGGGTCACAGGTCATTACCGAGGGTCGATTGCTCGCAGTCGAGGGCGAAGCGGTAGAGGTGCGCTGATATGTGGCAACGCTTCATTACTAACCATGTGCTAGCTAACCTGACCTTCTTGCTAGTACTGGCGGTCGGTCTGTTGAGTTATCAAGGACTACCCCGCCAACAAGATCCAACCATCAACTTCAACTGGATCATCGTCACCACACCGCTGCCGGGTGCTACAGCGCTTGATGTTGAGAGTAAGGTGACGGATCCGCTTGAAGATGCGTTACGTTCACTGGCCGATGTAAAGTTTGTCTCGAGTAATTCACGTGAAGGGATCTCTAGTATCCTAGTGCGCTTTGAGGACATCGATGATCGTACCTTCGATAAACGCTTAGCCGATCTGCGTCGTGAAATACAAAACACTGAATCTGAACTGCCGGATGCTGCGTTAGATTCACTGATTCTGGAGATCACCAGCTCCAATGCCTTCCCTGCCGCAACGGTGGCGGTGACCAGCTTGGCGGATGACGAGAACCTGCGTCTGCAAGCGACTCGTATCGACAAAGATCTGTCCCAGCTTAAAGGCGTTTCTCGCATCGACCCTGTGGCACTGCCTGACCCAGAACTGCAGGTCAATCTGGATGTCTCTGAACTGGAAGCCCTAGGCATTACCCCACAACAGGTTGCCAACACCGTTACTGCCTTCTTCCAAGATGAGGCGGCTGGTAACTTGGTACAAGGCGATCGTAACTGGTTGGTGCGTGTTGTCGGTACGGCCGCTGACCCAAGCTATCTGGCCAATCGACCGGTATTGGGGGCATCGGGAGAAGTGCCACTGTCACGTGTCGCCAGTGTCGAGCGCGCTCGTGAAGATTCTAGTTTCTTAGTACGTGTCGATGATAAACCGGCTGTGCTGTTGGCGGTGATGAAGAAAGAGGGTGCCAACACCCTGGAATTAGTCGAGCGTGTTCAGTCCTACATGGATGAGCGAAATGCCCTTTCGGTTGAGACCGGTGTCGAGATGGTCTTGATTGATGATCAGACCATTGCGACGCGCAAGTCGATCCAAATCATGGAGAACAATGCACTGATCGGTCTGATCCTGGTGTTGGTTGTGGCTTGGCTCTTCTTAGGTACACGTATCGCACTGCTGACGGCGATCGGCATCCCCTTTATTTTGGCAGCCACTTTCTGGGTACTGGCGGGACTGGGCGAAACGTTAAACGTCACCGTGCTGTTGGGTGTGGTGATTGTGTTGGGTATGTTGGTTGATGACGCCGTCGTTGTGGTCGAATCGATCTACTATCGGTTACAGCGTGGATTTACCGGGATCGCGGCTGTTCAGGGTTCGTTGAAAGAGGTAGCGGCTCCCGTCACAGCGGCGGTACTGACCACCATCGCCGCTTTTTTACCGCTGATGCTACTGCCCGGTATTTTGGGCAAGTTCATGAAGGTTATTCCTATGGTGGTGTCGATCGCCCTAGCGATCAGTCTAATTGAAGCCTTTTGGATGCTGCCTGCCCACATTTTGGCGGCTAAGATTGGGTTTGATAAACCGAGTCGAATTCAGCGTCTGCGTGAAACCATGACCCACCGCGTGCAGATCACCTATGTACGTCTGTTGATCAAAGCGCTGCGCCGTCCGGTTCTCTCACTGATTGTCGCTGTATTGCCACTGATAGGCGCGGTCGGTGCCCTAGGCAACGGCTACATCAAGATGGATTTCTTTGCGGCTGATCCTGTCCGCCTCTTCTATGTGAACGTTGAAATGCCGGCAGCGACGCCTGTCGCGAAAACGATGGAGGTGGTCTCACGTGTGGAAGAGCGTGTCCGTCAAAATGTGCGTGACGGGGAAGTGCGCGCCATCGCAAGCTATGCCGGTCAGATGTTTACCGAGACAGAGCCGCGTATTGGCGAGCAGTACGGCCAGATTCTTGTCGGTCTAAACCCTAAAACACCTGAACTGCGCACAGTTGAAGAGATGACCGATGCGGTGCGTGAAGATTTGGGTGACATTGCCGGTCCGATTCGCATCTCATTCTTGCGCCTATCGGGTGGTCCGCCTGCCTCTAAACCGATCTCGGTCAAAGTACGTGGTGATGATTACCAAGAGATTCGCGACGCTACCAACATTCTGATTGAGATTCTGAACAGTCACGAAGATTTCGTGGATGTTGAAGACGATGCGGCTCGTGGTCGTTATGAGTTGAGTCTGGAGTTAGACAGTGATGCGATCAATCGTACAGGTTTGAACCCTGCGGATGTTCGTCGCACCCTGCGCCTATTGGTCGACGGTGAAGTTGTCGCGAGTATGCGAGATGCCGGTGAACGCCTGGATGTTCGTGTTCGTGCTAATCCTGAGTCGCTACCCTCTCTTGAGCGTCTGCTTAGCTACCGTATTCCTGTTCCCGCGGGCGGTGCTATTCCTCTGTCGGAGTTGGTAATAGAGGAGCGTAAACAGTCGTTGGGTAACATTCGTCACTACAACTTCCGTCGTGCAATCACCTTAGAGGCTGACCTTCGCTCTGGCGGTATGGATACCGTACAAGCCAACGCCTTCTTGCTAGAGCGCTGGAAGGAGTACGAAGCGCAATATCCTGCCATCGATCTCGACTTCTCGGGTGAGTTGGATGATATCCAAGAGAGTATGGATTCGATTGCGATTCTCTTCTTGGTCGGCGTCGGCTTGATGTACCTAATATTGGGGACGCAGTTCCGCAGTTACTGGCAGCCATTAATGATCTTGGCGACAGTGCCACTGGCGTTTACCGGTGTTGTATTGGGCTTGATCGTGACGCAAAACCCGCTCAGTCTCTACACTATGTACGGTGTCGTGGCCTTAGCCGGTATTGCCGTGAATGCCGCGATCGTACTGATATCGGCCGCCAATGACCGAATTGGCAATGGCATGAGCCTGATGCATGCGACGCTTTATGCGTCGCGTCGACGGGTCATTCCGGTATTGATTACCACCCTGACCACCATGGCGGGCCTATTCTCACTCGCAGCAGGTCTGGGTGGTAAGTCTCTGATCTGGGGCCCAGTCGCCACCTCGATTGTATGGGGCTTGGGCTTCTCGTCTGTACTGACGCTGTTTGTGATTCCGCTTCTTTATCGTCTGTCGATGCGCAGAGCGGTTAAGCGAATTTCTGAAAGCTGAAGTAGTTTTAACGCTAGCTCCAAAGTATGAAACCTGCCTTAGGAGCTAGCACTCGGTGCGAAGCGAAAATTACTCGCCCATCAGAGATCAAAATTCGTTGGAATGATGACCATGTCACGCACAGTCATATGACGTGGCCTAGTCAACATAAACAGCAACGCCTCTGCGATCTCTTCTGGCTCGATTAGGCTGCCATTGGCACGAGCCTCTTTTAATTTACCTTCCGGCCAGTCCGAGAGTAATCCCGTTGCCACAGGCCCAGGTGATACCGATCCAATACGAATGCCGTGCTTAAACATCTGACGTCGAGTCGTCTGAACAAAACAGTCGATCGCCCATTTTGATGAGGCATAAATAGGTTCCCATGGCGTCGGGTAGTGGGCTGCTAGCGAGCTGGTCACCAAAATGTCACCGGTCTCTCGCTCAATCATATGCGCTAACACAGCTTGTACGTTTTTCATCACCACATTGATATTTAAATTCAGCATTCGATCAATCTGGTCAGCGTCAGACTCCATGAGATCTCCGCCGACATAGAGCCCAGCGTTGGCGTGAAAGATATCCAGATGCCCAGTCATCTGCAGAATGCGTGGCACCATCTCTTTGCACTGTTCCGGATCGAGCAGGTCAATGACCAGTGGTAGAGCCTTATCCCCAAGACGACTGCAGATATCAGACAGCGCAGACTCGTTTCGATCGATAAAGATAACTGTGGCACCTTCATCCAGCATCGCTTTGGCACTGGCGAAACCAATGCCTGACGCAGAGCCTGTAACCGCGGCAATTTTGCCTTTTAATTGTTCGCTCATATCAATCTCTTATTTTGCATCGGCTATCAGGATAGCCGCCTCTTAAAAGGGTTGAGGGTAGCGCTTAAAGACAGCCGCTAACTCAGTTTGTAGCTCTTCAGACAGTAGCATATCAAAAGCGGCGATGTCCTCTTTTAGTTGATCCATTGAGGTCGCCCCAATAATGGTAGAGGTTACGCCATCAACCTGATCACACCATGCGAGTGCAAGCTGTGACGGGGTGTAACCAAACTGTTTGGCTAACTTGACGTACTCTGCAACAGCTTCATGAGCCTGGGGTGTATTCCGATGCAGGGCAGCGGGGTTTGAGATGCTCCAGCGGCTTCCTTTCGGCATTGCTCCATCAGCGTATTTGCCAGAGAGTAATCCTGATGCCAACGGTGACCAAGGAAGATAGGCGATCTCTTCGTGAACGCAGTTCTCGATCAAGTAGGGCCAATCTTTCGCATGCAACAGACTAAACTCATTCTGAATCGAGACCGGTTTGGGTAGGTCATGCTGTCGGCTCAGTTTTAGATAGGTGTTGATGCCCCAGGTAGTATCATCTGAGAGGCCGAAATGACGGATTTTTCCGTCACTTATGCATTGCGCTAAACCTTTAAGGATATCCAACATTTGAGCTTCATGTTCAGCCGCTTTAATGTCGCTAAACTTGAAGAAGTTCGGAGTATGCTTGCCAAAGTGAGGTGAAGTTCTGTTTGGCCAGTGTAGTTGATAGAGATCGATGTAGTCAGTCTGCAGGCGCTTCAATGAATTATCGACCGCCTCAATCACTGCCTTGCCTGTAATTGGGCCGCCGCTTCTTACCCAAGGTAACCCGATACCTGCGATTTTGGTGGCAATGATCATCTCGCTGCGACGGGATGGGTTTCGAGCAAGCCAGTTACCAATGATCTCTTCTGTTTTACCGTAGGTCTCTGCTGTTGGCGGCACTGCGTACATTTCGGCTGTATCAAAAAAGTTAATACCAACTGATAAGGCGTGTTCGATCTGTTCGTCGGCCTCCGCTTGGGTGTTCTGCTTACCCCAGGTCATTGTGCCCAAACAGATTCTTGAAACGCTTAATCCACTGGTTCCTAAACGGCTGAACTGCATGCTAACCCCTTCTAAGTTTTCGTTAATTCTAGATTGGTAAAGCCAAGCTTTACGCTAACATACTCTTTATAGATTCAGTGACTTAATTGCTGGGTAAAGAGAGCGGTAACGTTGATAGGCTGCTTCATATTGATTCAACAGAGTTGCATCTGGCTCAATGCGAGCTTCAATCTTAGGTTGAGTCAGTAGTGATTCAGGGCTAGCTTTCCGGTGAGCCAGCATTGCTAGACGTGCCGCACCGTAGGCGGCACCAAAATCCCCATCGGATGGAAGCAGCAGAGTTCTGTTCAGAATATTAGCCAGCGTCTGTAACCAAAACGTTGACCCTGAGCCGCCTCCTACCGCAATGATCTCGTTGACGCATGAGCCTGCAGCAATAAGAGCTTCAAGATTATCGCGAATAGCAAAAGCGACCCCTTCCATAACGGCTTGAGTCAGTAGCTTCTGGTCAGAACTGTGATCTAAGCCGATGAACATCCCCCTTACCTGCGCATCGTTATGGGGCGTTCGTTCACCCGAAAGATAGGGCAGAAAAGTGACGCTAGCAGGCCCCTTAGGCTCGGCCTCCAGTGCGGCATCAAGTTCTATTGCTGACTTGCCCGTTAGCCTGGCATACCAATTCAGTGCGTCGGTAGCAGAGAGTATGACCCCCATCTGGTGCCAAGTATTTGGGATGGCATGACAGAAGGCATGAACAGCGCTCTCTGGAAGTGGTTTAAAACCATTGGTCGCTGCAAATAGGACGCCGGAAGTGCCTAATGAGAGGAAGGCTTGGCCCTCATCAATAACGCCCATGCCGATAGCCGAAGCTGCGTTGTCACCTGCACCGCCGCCAATGATTACGTCGTTGCTCAAACCCCATCTGCTGGCTAACTCATTACGTAACCTTCCTGCCGCTTCAGATCCCTCAACAAGACGAGGCATCTGATCAAGCGTCATTCCACTCAATGATAAAAGTTCTTCTGACCAGCAGCGATTCTTAACATCTACCCAGCTTGTTCCGGCCGCATCGGACATCTCAGAAATGTATTCGCCACTTAACCAATAGGCAATGTAGTCTTTGGGTAAAAGGACCTTGGCTACCTTGTTAAAAATTTCGGGTTCATTTTTTGCTACCCATACGAGTTTGGGTGCCGTAAAACCTGGGAATACGATGTTGCCCGATACTTGTCTAAATTCTGGCATAGCATCCAATTCAGCGGCCTCTTTGTAGCTGCGAGTGTCGTTCCAAAGAATAGATGGACGAAGTACTTCGCCCTCAGCATCCAGCAGTGTGGCACCGTGCATCTGGCCTGAAAATGATATAGCACGCGTTGCAGCAAGCTCTTCTGGGTGATGACTTTTCAGTTTAGTAATCGCTTCTTCACAGGCCGCAATCCAGTCGGCAGGGTCCTGTTCTGACCAACCCGGGTGAGGTCTTGAGACAGTGATCGAAGCAGTTTCGCTGCCCACAACCTGCTGTGAGTCATCCATTAACAGGGCTTTAACCCCAGAGGTTCCTAGGTCGAGTCCTAAATACATTTCAACTACCTACTATTTTTATTCCAAAAAATGCATTGGCTATATTCAACGTCGAAACTTTGCATTATTTGACGTATTTATAAACTATATTGCACTGGTTAACGCATATGCGAAATAGAATTGCAATAAAATACAATCATTGAGTTTTTTTGTATAAGTGTTTGAAAAAATCTAATGCTACTGTGTTGCTCAGATGCTAAGGGTTATATTCGAATTTGCGAATAAAAGTACATTTAGTGTCAAAACAAGAAAAAAATCGACAGGAGTACGTCATGAAAGTAAAAATGCTCTCGGCTGCCGTTGCAGGTGCCGTAATGCTATCAACTCAAGCGTTCGCTGGATCACACGGCGGCACTGAGCTAGTAATCGCTACTGTAAACAACGGTCACATGATCGAGATGCAGAAGCTAACGCCTAAGTTCGAAGAAGAGACTGGTATCAAAGTTAAGTGGGTAACTCTTGAAGAGGGTGTTCTTCGTCAACGTGTTACGACTGACATCGCAACTAAAGGTGGTCAGTTCGATATCATGACTATTGGTATGTATGAAGCGCCTATCTGGGGTGAGAAAGGGTGGCTAGAGCCTCTAAATTTCTCTGCTGAGTACAACGTAGACGATATCCTACCAGCGATGCGCGGTGGTCTATCTCACGAAGGTAACCTATACGCTGCTCCGTTCTACGGTGAGTCGTCTATGGTTATGTACCGTAAAGACCTACTAGATAAAGCAGGTATCACTCTTCCATACAACCCAACTTGGGCAGATATGGAGCAGGCAATCGCTGCAATGCATGACCCAGAAAATGGTGTGTACGGTACTTGTCTTCGTGGTAAGCCAGGTTGGGGTGACAATGCTGCATTCATCACAACGATTGCTAACACTTTCGGTGCGCGTTGGTTTGATGAGAACTGGAAGCCACAGCTAGACTCTGCTGAGTGGAATGCTGCTATTAACTTCTATGTCGACCTAATGACTAAGTACGGCCCTCCAGGTTCAACAGCTAACAGCTTCAACGAAATCCTTGCTCTAATGAACGAAGGTAAGTGTGGCTCTTGGGTTGACGCAACAATCGCTGCATCTTTCGTATCTGATCCAGCCCAGTCAAAAGTAGCTGACTCAATTGCTTATGCACAGGCTCCAGTTCAGAAAACTAAACGTGGTGCAAACTGGCTATGGGCTTGGGCTCTAGGTATCCCAGCCTCTTCTGAGAAGAAAGATGCTGCAATGAAGTTCCTAGAGTGGTCTACATCTGCTGACTACATCAACCTAGTTGGTGAGACTAACGGTTGGGGCCGTGTTCCAACTGGTACTCGTGCATCGACTTACGCTAACGAGAAATTCCAGGCAGCTGCTAACTTCGCAAGCGCTGAGATGGATGCTATCAACAGCGCAAATCCATACGACTCTACCTTCGAGAAAACACCATACACAGGTGTTCAATTTGCTGCGATTCCTGAGTTCCAGGCTATCGGTACAGCGGCTGGTCAGCAGTTCGCTGCTGCTCTTGCAGGTGAGAAAAGTGTAGAAGAGGCGTTGGCTGCAGCACAGGCTTACGCTGACCGCGAAATGCGTAAAGCTCGCTACTACTAAGCAAGCTGTAATTTAGGGTTTCAGTATTCTTTTACCCTAAAAAGCCCCCAGCTAATCTTTAGCTGGGGGCACTTTTTCTGATCTATTTACGGTAATTTATTATGTCTTCGCAATCTCGAAGCAGTCGCTTAATGCCTCGGTTACTACTAAGTCCAGCTGTGATCACACTGTTGATCTGGATGGTCGTGCCACTGGCTTTGACGATCTATTTTTCGTCGATTTTCTATAACTTGATGCAACCAGATAGCACCGGTTTTGCTGGGTGGATGAACTACGAGTTCATGATCACCAACCCTGCATTCAGTGATGCCATTATCAATACCTTGGTTCTGCTTGCTTCGACAGTTGCTATTACTGTGATTGGTGGATTAGCGATAGCGCTTCTCATCAATGAAACATTCCCCGGGCGAGGTATTGTTCGTCTGCTACTTATTTCTCCGTTCTTTGTCATGCCAACCGTCAATGCACTTTTGTGGAAACACATGATGATGAACCCTATTTATGGTGTGTTGGCTCAAGTTTGGACATTTTTTGGGCTAACCCCGATCAACTGGCTTCAAGATCTGCCACTTTTTTCAGTCATCATAATGATCAGCTGGCAGTGGCTCCCTTTTGCCTGTTTGATTCTTATGACCTCACTGCAATCGATGGATCGCGAGCAGCTTGAAGCAGCTGAAATGGACGGTGCCAATTACTGGCAGAAATTCCGTTACATGTATCTACCTCACTTAGCTCGTCCGATCTCTGTTGTCATCATGATTGAAGTGATCTTCTTACTGTCTGTCTTTGCAGAGATCTTCACAACCACGAACGGTGGTCCAGGTACACAGAGTACCAACCTTGCTTACTTGATTTTCAATGAGGCTTTGCAGGCATTCGATATTGGTGTTGCATCAGCTGGCGCGGTCTTTGCCATCATCCTAGCGAATATCGTTGCGATCTTTTTGATCCGTATCATCGGCAAAAATCTGGAGAAGTAAGATGAGTACTAAAAAATCTAAATGGACTCCAGCCCTTATTGCTAGAACGGCAGCAGCTTGGGGTATTGCGTTGCTGCTCTTCTTTCCACTTATATTTATGGGCTTTACAGCGTTCAAAACAGAGCTGCAGGCGATCGCTGTTCCTAGTCTTTGGGCCTTTGAGCCGACACTGGAGAACTTCCATGTCGTTAACGAGCGCTCTGACTACGTCCAGTTTGCCTGGAACTCTGTGGTCACTTCGGTTGTTTCAACTGTCTTAGGTCTACTGATTGCTGCACCTGCTGCTTACAGTATGGCGTTTTCGCCTACCAAGGGCACTAATGGTCTGTTGTTGTGGATGCTATCAACTAAGTTTATGCCTGCAGTCGGTGCGTTGCTTCCGATCTATGTCATCTTCCAACAACTCGGTCTGTTAGATACCAAGACGGCTTTGGTCATCATCTTCACCATGATGAACCTGCCTATTATGGTTTGGATGCTCTACACCTACTTTAAAGATATTCCACACGAAATCTTAGAAGCTGCGCGTATGGACGGTGCTTCGGTTTGGCAGGAGTTTCGCCATGTGTTGCTTCCACTGGGTATTGGTGGTCTAGCCTCTACTGGCCTCTTATGTCTGGTACTGGCGTGGAATGAAGCATTTTGGGCGCTAAACCTCGGGGCAGCAGATGCTGGTACGTTGGCAACCATGATGGTCAGTTACTCAAGCCCTGAAGGCCTGTTTTGGGCGAAGCTCTCTGCAGCGTCCCTCATGGCTATTGCACCAATCGTTGTGATCGGTTGGTTCTCACAGAAACAGTTGGTTCAAGGCCTGACTTTCGGCGCCGTGAAGTAAGTATTTGGAGTTTTTACACATGTCATATTTAGAATTAAAAAACGTCGATAAGTACTACGGCGATGTACACGCGATCAAAGGGGTTAACCTTACCATCAACAAAGGCGAATTCATTGTATTCGTAGGTCCATCCGGTTGTGGTAAATCCACGCTGCTTCGCATGATTGCCGGTCTAGAAGAGATCAACGATGGCGATCTAGTGTTAGATGGCAATGAGATCACTCACCAGGCTCCATCTAAGCGTGATTTGGCGATGGTTTTCCAGTCATACGCTCTCTACCCACACATGACGGTTGAAGAGAATATGTCGTTCGCTCTGCGTATCAAAGGTGAAGAACAGTCGATTATTGATCAAAAGGTCGCTAAGGCTGCAGAGACGCTGAACCTAACGCCCTACTTGAAGCGCACTCCTAAGGAACTTTCAGGTGGTCAGCGTCAGCGTGTCGCGATCGGTCGTGCGATTGTTCGTTCGCCAAAAGTATTCCTGTTCGATGAGCCGCTATCAAACCTTGATGCTGCTCTTCGTGGTCAAACACGTGTAGAGATTGCAGAGCTACACCGTGATTTGAACGCGACTAGCATCTACGTAACACACGATCAGGTCGAAGCAATGACACTGGCTGATCGAGTGGTTGTCCTTCAGGGTGGTGTGATTGAGCAGGTCGGTACGCCGATGGAACTATACGAAGCACCTGCAAACAAGTTTGTTGCTCAATTTATTGGTCAGCCTCAGATGAACCTACTCTCTGCGAGTTACTTCAGCGGTATCTCTGCCGATGCGGTCGATGTGGGTGTGCGCCCAGAGCATTTCTCTATTGTGGATGCGGGACAAGGTGCTATTTCCGGTCAGGTTGAATTGATCGAAGCCCTGGGTAACGAAACGCTGATTCACGTCTGCCTTGAAGGTAGTGGCGAGAAATTGATTGTTCGCCAGTATGAGCAGCCAAGCATCAAAGTTCGTGACTCTGTCTCAATCAATTACGACGCTTCTCACCTGCATCAATTTGATGCGAAGGGTGAGGCGATTCGCTGAGGTCTCGGTATGAGTAATACACAACCTAATATTAACCTGCATTTAGGCTTGGGCTCTTTTCATCGAGCCCACCAAGCGCTCTATTTGCAGTGGTTACATGATCTGGGTGATCAATCTTGGGTTCTAGCCGGGGGTAATATTCGTCCTGACATGGCCGATACGATTGCAGCCCTTCAAGCCTCGTCAGGTGCTTACACGCTTGAGACAGTGACGCCTCAGGGTGAGCGTGACTATAAGCGTATTGAGGCGATTAAACAGATCATTCCATTCGATGCTGAGCTCAATGGTCTGACAGAGGTCGCTGTGGATGAGAAGACAAAGATCATCTCATTTACCGTTACTGAAGCGGGATACTACCTAGACTCACAAGATCAGCTGGATCAAAGCTATGCAGACCTGGTCACTGACCTTAAAGGTGAGACAGTTGTTACGCTTTACGGCGCTTTGGCGCGTTTGTTAAAGGCTCGTTTAGCGGCGGGTGCAGGTCCTGTTACTCTAATGAACTGCGACAACCTTCGTTCGAATGGTGATCGCTTCATGAAAGGTTTCCTACAGTTTTTAGATCTGCGTAACGAGACAGAGCTAAAAGCTTGGGTCGAAAACAATACCTCAGCGCCCAATGCGATGGTGGATCGAATTACACCGCGCCCAACCGCTGATGTGGTAGAGCGTGTCAAAGCTGCGACGGGTATGGATGACAAAGCCGCTCTGATGGGTGAGTCATTTATTCAATGGGTTATTGAAGATCACTTTATTGCAGGGCGTCCCGCTTGGGAGAAAGTCGGCGTAGAGATGGTTGAGGACGTAGGCCCCTACGAAGAGGCTAAAATACGCTGTCTAAACGCGACGCATAGCTGTATCGCTTGGGCGGGTACATTAGCCGGTATGGACTATATCCATGAAGGTACGCAGGATAAAGAGATCTGTCAGTTGGGTTATAATTATGTAACCGACAATGTCATTCCAGCGTTGCCAGACTGCCCGTTGGATTTGGCAAAATATCGTGATGTGGTGTTGGATAGATTCTCTAATCCGAACATTCAAGATACCAACGCACGAGTTGCCATGGACGGTTTTTCGAAGATCCCCGGTTTCATTCTGCCAACCATTCGAGATGGTTTAGAGCGTGGATTAGATCTAAAATCGGTCTCTATTCTTCCGGCTCTATTTTTAGCTTTCTTGATTCGTGAGCGTCGAGGGGATATCCCTTACACTTATGAAGATCAGCTAATGGATGCTGCAGTGGCTGACGCGATTGTTGGTGCAGAAGATCCGGTAAATGCTTTTGTTGCTGAGCGCCTGCTATTCAATGAGTTGGCAGGCAATGAGATTTTGTTGGCCGCAATGAGAAGCGCTTACCAACAGGTGAATGAATTTATTGAACGTCGGGAGGGGCGTTGATAATAAGCTGACTGAGTCAGCATCGAGGTGCATATGCAAACAAATGATTTGAAGGTCATTAGACCGCCAGAAAAAGAGAGTGATTTTCACCGTCATCCTGACCTCGGTTATGAGGAGCAGATTGATGAGGGCTTTATTCGCTTTTTGGAGCATGGTGCACCTCACCAGTTGATTCGTTGGCACTTTCATGAAGAGTATGAACTTCATTTGATCACCGAAACCAAGGGCAAAGTTTTTGTCGGTGATTACATTGGTCACTTCCAGCCGGGTCAGCTTGTCCTGACCGGGCCTCACCTGCCTCATAACTGGATCTCCACGGAATACCCTAACGGCCAAGATCATGTTGAAGTGCGTGACAAGGTGTTGCAGTTCCGTCGCGAGCCTCTTGTGCGCAGTGCTGAATTGATTCCCGAAATGCGTTCTTTAATGAATTTCTTGGATCGTGCGGCTAACGGTGTCGAATTCTACGGTATCAGCGCTCAAGTTGAGGCGATGATGGACCGCATAAAAGTCAGCTCAGGTATGGATCGCCTGGCCAATTTCATTGAGTTAATGGCTATTTTGGCCAAGCATGAAAACTACCGACTGCTCTCGTCTGTGCAGTTGCAGAGTCGAGATGATCAACACCATCTTGATGAGATCAGTGAAATTGTTGGCTACGTCTCAGAACACTACTCAACCAACTTCAACATGGCGGAAGTCGCTGAAAAGTTTGGTATGAGTGAGAGCCGATTCTCTCGCTATTTCCGGAAAGCGACAGGCAATACCTTTACTGACTTTGTCACGCGCATGCGGATCAACAAGGCCAGTCAACTGCTACTCGATACGGATCAGTACATCTCTACTATCTGTTACAGCGTCGGCTTTAACAACGTCGCAAACTTTAACCGTAGGTTTATGGAAGTGCGCGGCATGACGCCGAGTGAATTCCGTAAAAACGGTAAGCTGCGTTACTGATCTATCCCTAAACAGACGCGCTGAGTTGTTATATTATTCGCGACTCAGTAATCAGGGTTTTTGTTATGCAAGCAGCTCAGGGCTTCCTCTACATCATTTCTGCACCCTCCGGTGCCGGTAAAACCAGTCTCGTAAAAGCATTGTTGGAGCGTGACGAGCGCATTCGTGTGTCGGTATCTCACACTACCCGTGCTGCTCGTCCTGGCGAGGAAGATGGTGTTGCCTACAACTTCGTTGATCTAACGGAATTTGATCGTCTGATCGAAGCGGGACAGTTTCTCGAGTACGCGGAAGTCTTCACTAATAAATACGGTACGTCCAAAGGCTGGGTTGATTCGCAACTGTCACTAGGTATTGATGTGATTCTCGAGATCGACTGGCAGGGCGCTGAAATCGTTCGTGAAAAGATGCCCGAAGCCCGCTCTATATTCATTTTACCGCCGAGTCGTGAAGAGCTTCTGCGTCGTTTGACCGGTCGCGGCACCGACAGCGACGAGGTGATTGCCGGTCGTATGGCGCAAGCTGAATCTGAGATGAGCCACTACGGCGACTTTGACTACTTGGTGATTAACGACCAATTCGACACCGCACTGGATCAATTGGCCGCAATATTTACCGCAAATCGTTTAAAAATGGCGGTTCAACAGCAGGCGCAGCAAAGTTTACTCGCTGAACTCTTGTAGAGAGCTGCCTAAACTCTGTACAATCGCCGGTTCGAATTTGTTACTACTCTTTAAAGAGGTTACTCATGGCACGTGTTACTGTAGAAGATTGCCTAGACAATCTTGATAACCGTTTTGAACTTGTAATGGTTGCGTCTAAACGTGCGCGTCAGATCGCTACTGGTGGTCAAGATCCTAAAGTTGAATGGGAAAATGACAAACCAACGGTTGTTGCTCTTCGTGAAATCGCTGAAGGTCATACAACTCGCGCTGTCCTTGACGAGCCAGTTCTAGACTAACTCTTCCAACTCTCTTCAAAGTGGGGCATCATCCTTATCATATTGTTTGTTAAGCGATAACTGATGCCCACTATAGACGCTCTATCTGAACGCCTTACCGAATATTTGGACTCCGATGAGATCCGAAAGGTAAGGCGTGCTTATTTTTACGCGGAACAGGCCCATGATGGTCAGCGTCGTAAAAGTGGTGAGCCCTACGTTACCCATCCCCTAGCCGTTGCCAGTGTTCTTGCTGAGATGCACATGGATCGCGACTGTCTAATAGCAGCCATGTTGCACGATGTCATCGAAGATACTGAGATCGATTTTGACGGTATCTCTGGCCAGTTTGGTGAAACCGTTGCACGAGTTGTTGATGGTGTCTCTAAACTGACGCATCTTGAGTTCGAGAGCAAAGCGGAAGCGCAGGCAGAAAACTTCCAGAAGATGGTCTTAGCGATGGCAGAAGATATTCGCGTCATCATCGTTAAGCTAGCGGATCGTCTTCACAATATGCGTACGTTGGGTGCTATGCGCCCAGATAAACAGCGTCGTATCGCTAAAGAGACTCTGGATATCTACGCACCGATTGCAGCCCGTTTGGGTATGCGTGATGTTCAGGTAGAGCTAGAGGATTTAGCGTTTAAATCTTTCCACCCGATGCGTGCTAAGTACATTCGCCGTGCGGTGGTGCAAGCGCGGGGGCAGCGTAAAGATATTATCTCTGAGATTCAGGAGGCCATTAATCGCCGCTTGAAACAGGAGGAGTTAGTCGGTGAAGTGACCGGCCGTGAGAAACACCTCTACTCAATCTATCGCAAAATGAAGAGCGAAAATCGCAGTTTTGCCAGCATCATGGATGTGTTCGCTTTTCGTATTGTTACGACATCTGTTGATAACTGTTACCGAATTTTAGGCGCAGTACATAACCTGTTTAAACCCGTACCGGGGCGCTTCAAAGATTACATTGCTATCCCAAAAGCAAATGGCTACCAATCGCTGCATACCGATCTGTTTGGTGCACGCGATATTACTATTGAGGTACAGATCAGAACCCATGAGATGGATGCCGTCGCTGCGCAGGGTATTGCCGAACACAGCCACTACAAACAGAGTGGCGATGGCAGCAGTGCCGAAGGCTCTTACAACCGTGCGCGCAAATGGCTACAAGGCCTGCTTGAAATGCAGCAGGCTGCCGGTGACTCGATGGAGTTCATCGACAGCGTTAAGAAAGAGCTGTTCCCAGATGAGGTCTATGTCTTCACTCCGAAGGGACGCATTCTTGAGCTACCGAAAGGGGCAACCCCGGTCGACTTTGCTTATGCGGTTCATACCGACGTGGGTAACTCCTGTATCTCCTGTCGTGTTGATCGACATCTATCGCCGCTGTCAGAGCCGCTGAAAACCGGTCAGACCGTTGAGATCATCACAACCCCACGTGCCCAACCCAATATGGCTTGGCTCAACTTTGTTGTGACCGGTAAAGCAAGGACAGCGATTCGCCACTTCTTGAAGAACCAAAAACAGCATGAGTCGATCGAGTTGGGTCGTCGCCTGTTGAACCAGTACCTGGCTCAATATGAGATCAGTGATCAACAGCTTGATCAGAATAAGCTGGACAAGCTGTTACAAGATTTGAACTTCGAGACTCTCGATGATCTGTTAGAAGATATCGGATTGGGTAATCGAATGGCTTACGTCATCGCTCAGCGTCTACAACCGACGGATGGTGAATCTGACGAACCAGAATCACTTATTGGTACAGACGGTAAACCGATCTCGATTCGGGGTGCAGAAGGCATGGTCATGCACTTTGCTCGCTGTTGTTACCCCATTCCTGGCGACAATATTGTCGGTAATATCTCGGCAGGACGTGGCTTGGTGGTGCACCGCTCTGACTGTCGCAACCTCAACGGTAAGCGTGACGAGACCACCAATCGCAACATCTACATCGAGTGGGGCGAAACAGGTGAGGATGAGTACACCACCGTTTTAGAAGTTCAGGTTGAATCACAACGAGGCATCATCGCACAGCTGGCGATGGCGGTCTCTTCAGTAGGCGGGAACGTCAATCAGCTACTGTCAGGCGAGAAAGATGGTCAGATGAATGCCGTTACCATTGAACTGACAGTGACCAACCGTGTTCATCTGGCGCGGGTTATGAAAAAGCTGCGTGCTATTAAGCAAGTGACCCGAGTGAGTCGAATTTAGCCTAGGCGTGCTCTTGTTCAAGCTCTTCGAGCTGCTCTTGAGTTTCAAACCACTCCAGCTCAACACCCTCTAATTCGCTTTTAGCTTCGGCCTGCTGGCTTAGTAGGGCCTTTAACTCATCTTTGCGTTGATCCGTATACAGATCCGTGTCGGCAAGCTGTGACTCTAGGGCTTCCAACGATTGATTGAGCTTCTCCATTTTCGCATCAAGCTTCTCAAGCGCTTTTCGCAAAGGGCGTAATTTAGAGCGTTTTTCAGCCTCGATGCGTTTCTGCTCTTTCCGATCGGCGGCGCTTTGTGAGCGGCCTTCCGATGCGATGACCGGTGAAGAGTCCTCTTGCCGTTGGGTCGCTAGCCATTTGTGGTAATCATCGAGGTCACCGTCAAACTCGGTCACTTTGCCCTCGGCGACCAGAAGAAACTGATCGACGGTGTTCGCCAGTAGATGGCGATCGTGGGACACCAAGATAATCGAGCCTTCAAAGTCCTGAAGGGCTAGAGTCAGTGCGTGACGAACTTCCAGATCCAGGTGGTTGGTGGGCTCATCGAGCAGCAGCAGATTGGGTTTGTGCCAAGCGATCAATGCTAATGCAAGGCGAGCCTTTTCACCGCCAGAGAAACGTCCAATCGGATCCAGTGCATCATCGCCACTGAAACCAAAAGAACCGGCAAACGAACGCAGTTGAGCTTCGGTTGCCTTAGGAGCAATACGCTGCAGATGCAACAGAACCGAGGCGTTCATATCCAGTGCTTCGAGCTGATGCTGTGCGAAGTAGCCAATCTTTAGATGCTCACCACAGGAGCGCTCGCCACTGATTAGAGGTAGATCTCCGACCAAGCTTTTGACTAGGGTCGATTTACCAGCGCCGTTTCTACCCAGTAGGCCAATTCGCTGACCGGGTACAAGACTAAGTGATACACCGTTAAGAATTTTACTCTGTTCGCTGTAACCCAGTTCCGTGTTGTAGAGATTCAGCAGGGGCGATGAGAGTTTGTCGGAACAGTCGAATCGAAAACTAAACGGTGAATCGATGTGTGCCGCGGAGATCATCTCCATGCGCTCTAGCTCTTTAATGCGGCTCTGCGCCTGTTTGGCTTTGCTCGCCTTGGCTTTAAATCGACGCACAAAGCTTTCGATGTGTGCTATTTGTGCCTGCTGCTTGTCGTAAGCGGCTTGTTGTTGCGCGAGTCGTTCAGCGCGCATGCGTTCAAAAGCGGAGTAGTTGCCTTTATACAGGGTGAGCTGTTGCTGATAGAGGTGTACGACTTGGTTAGCGGTTGCATCGACAAAGGCGCGGTCGTGCGAAATCAGAATCAGGGTGCCTGGGTATTGATTCAACCACTGCTCTAGCCAGATGGTGGCATCCAAATCTAAGTGGTTGGTCGGTTCATCCAGTAGTAGCAGTTCAGATCGGCACATCAATGCCTGAGCAAGGTTAAGACGAATGCGCCAACCACCCGAAAAACTCTGAACGGGTTTGCTAGCGTCATTAGGTGCAAAGCCTAAACCATTGAGTAGAGTGTGGGCGCGGGATTCGGCACGGTAGCCATCAATGGCATCCAGTTGTGCGTAAAGCTCACCTAACTCTGGGCTATGTTCCTGCTCGGCAATGGCCAGTTTGCTCTGCAGCTGGCGCAGCTCCTTGTCACCATCGAGTACATAATCCAACGCGCAACGATCACTGCTGGAGACCTCTTGGGCCATATGCGCAATCTTGCCAGGAGCGGGTTTGTGTAGCTCCCCGGTGTCCTGTGATAGCTCACCTAGAATCAGCTTAAATAGACTCGATTTACCGACGCCATTGGCACCAATAAGGGCGACCTTCCAACCAAAATGGATGTTTAGGTCGGCGTGGTCAATTAGGCGCTGGGCGCCACGTTGTAAACTGAGCTGTTCAAGTCGTATCATGGGCGGCAAGTCTATCACAGCAAGGGCCGTAATCCTCTCTGTTAGATTCCTTATATTTGGAGATATCGTGGTTCCTTCAGGATTAAAACTCGACAACCCTTTGTGGTCTTTCGCCCTAGAGATCTACCCGTCAGTCGCTAAGCCGATGCTATCGATTCAGTCGAAAGGTGGGCGAGTCAATTTAATGTTGGCCGCGCTCTGGTCGGCTTCTGAGCAGATCGAATGGCCTGATTCGGTTCCCGACGCTATTGAGGCGTGGCATCAAAAAATTTTGCCGATTCGGTCGCAGCGTATGTCGTTAAAACCTCAGCTTAATGACTACCCCGAACTTGAAGCCCTGTATCAGCATTTAAAAGGGGTGGAGCTGAACATGGAGCGCGTCGAGATAGCGATGCTTCATCAGTGGCTTGCGCCCAAGCCTAAAGCGATGAACCTGATAACAGCGCAATCTAATTTGGACAGAGTCTCAGCCGGCGTCAGTGATATTGATCAGGATAAGGATGCCGTTCTTCAACGCCTGAAACCGCAAACCTAATGGGTTTTAATCCTGCGGTGTATAGGTTTTAATGTTTCTTTCATCTCATTCAGAGACACTGGTCTCATTGATAACACGAATAAGGATTTTCCAATGAAAAAAGCGGTATTAGCGCTTGATCTATCTTCTGCAATGCTAGCGACACCTTCTCAGGCGACTGAACTTACGACCGATGATCAAAAGTTGAGTTACGGCATGGGCTTGGTACTTGGTGAGCGTCTAATGGCTGATTTCGACTCTCTTGACTACGATCTACTGAGTCAGGGTGTTAAGGACATGTTCGAAGGCAACAAGCCGTTGATGACCATGCAGGAGCTGTCTGATGTGATGATGGCATTCCAAGCGAAAAAGCTAGAAGCTGAACAGGCGAAAGAGCAAGCACTAGCGGATGCTAACCTGAAAAATGGCCAAGACTTCATGGCAGAGAATGCTAAGCGTGAAGGTGTTGTCACTACTGATACGGGTCTTCAGGTAGAGATTTTGGAAGAGGGCGCAGGCCCTACACCAACAGCAGAAGATAACGTCAAAGTGCACTACAAAGGTATGCTGATCAATGGCCAAGAGTTCGATAGCTCTTACGGTCGTGGCGAACCAGTGACCTTCCCGCTGTCTGGCGTTATCAAAGGGTGGACTGAAGGTCTGCAGATGATTAAAGAGGGTGGTAAAGGACGTCTAGTGATCCCATCTGATCTGGCTTACGGCCCTGGCGGTGCTGGCGGTATGATCGGACCAAACGCGACGCTAGTGTTCGAAGTTGAACTGCTTGCGATCAATCCGGCTGAGTAAATTGCTCATATATAAAAGAGGCTGCCATTTGGGCAGCCTTTTTTGTTTCAGTGTCCCGCAAATTTAGCTAACGGCTTCGCGATGTGTCTCATGCAGCATGGCGATCATCTGATCCTCTAACTCAAATCGATCAGCCAAGGCTTCGCCCAGTTTAGAGACCTGTTCGCTGAAGTAGCGGATATCTTCAACGGTCGCTGCAGGCAGATCAGAGAAACGGTCGTTAAAATCGAGCGCAAGATCGGTTGAAATCTGAATCTTGGGAAGGAGTGCTTGAGCCTCTGCTAGTTGTGAATCGCTGAAGGCTTCTCCCTCTGCTACCAGCTGTTGGTAAACTTCAAAGTGTCCTGATGAGAGGTAGTCTACCAAGAGTTGGCAAAATTCACCCAGTCGCGCATCCAACTCTTCGCCCACTTGAGTATGGGGAATTTCCATTAGAATTCGAATTAACGCGGCACGTTCATCCAGCCAATGGTCAATAATGGTGCTGACACCGCCCCAGCGTTCACGAGCATCTTTGCAGTTCTCTAACATAACAAAACCTCCAATTGAGATTTCAGTCTATGCCGATCGATAGAGTGCTGGCAAGTGATAACTAAGTTCCACTTAGGAGGCTAGGTAGTGCTGAAGGAATTCATCAAAGGGTGCTTCATCTTGTGATTCAGCATCGCGCTGTTTGGCCAGTGACTGTTCAGCCTCTTCAGTTAGTCGATGTTTAACAGCTGGATCAAGCGGTTCGCGTGACAGGGTCTCGCGGTGCACCTGTCCCATTTTGAGCGTCCACTGTTGGAAGGTGAGTGAGCTCGATTTCAGCTCGCTAATAATTTTAGCTGAAGGAGTCAGCTGCGGATCAGCTACCAGTTCATACTGTTTCTGAACCGCTTGTTGATAGGCATTTCCGCCGTGGATCTGATCGAGTAATTCAGCGACCAGAGTCACCTGATCGAGGATGTCGCGAGCAAACTGCTCACGTGACACTTCGCCCTCAAGAGTCTCAAGCATCAGACCTGGGCGACGCCCTTCAGAGACAATCTTGTCTTTGTTGTGAGCTACCATAGCGCATTCAGTGCTAGTAAGTAGTTGCTCACCTGCAAATAAACAGGTTAACAGGAAGGCGTCCATAAAGAGGCTCTGCTGCAGATCGATACCAATCGGCAACAGTGGGTTGATATCGGTGTTACGTACTTCGATGTACTGAACCCCTCGTTCCATCAGTGCGTGGACAGGTTTTTCACCGCTGAAGGCAACGCGTTTCGGACGAATGTCACTGTAGTACTCATTCTCAATCTGCAACACATTGGAGTTGAGCTGGCGATACTGGCCATCGACTTTAATACCAATCGCTTCATAGGGTTGGTGCGGTTGGTGTATCGCAGCCTGAAGAGAGTCTGAGTAGGTATCAAGATGGTTGAAGCAGACGTTCAGCCCCTCTTGGGCTCTGTTTGAATAGCCCAGATCACTCATACGCAGTGACGTTGCGTAGGGGAGGTAATAGGTATCATCGTCGAGAGGCTCTAGGTGGTGCTCTACAGAGTGCAAGAAATCTTTGCTGACAGCCGGTGATGCACCGAACAGGTAGAGCAGCAACCAGCTGTAACGACGGAAGTTACGAATCAGTGCAAAGTAACGATCGGAGGCGAAATCTTGGTCGCTAAGTTCCGAGTCGCACACCTGTTTCCACGCTGGCCAGAAGGCTTCCGAAATCGAGAAGTTGTAGTGAATGCCTGCGATGGTCTGCATCATCTTTCCGTAACGATGCTCAAGGCCCACACGATAGATGTACTTCAGTTGTCCAATGTTGGAGCTGCCGTATTCGGCAATGCGTATGTCATCTACCGATTTGATCGCACAGGGCATGCTGGCACACCAGAGCGATTCATGACCTAGTAAAGAGTAGGTGAATTGATGCAGTTCGGTCAGCTCTTTGAGTGAGTCGCGCACATCGGTGCTGACTCCGGTAATGAACTCCATCAGAGCTTCAGAGTAGTCGGTCGTGATCTGTCCATGGGTCAGCGTAGAACCCAGCGCGGCGGGGTGGTCTGTCTTGGCAATATGACCGGCACTGTCGATTCGAAGTGCCTCTTTCTCGATGCCGTGACCTAGCTCACGCAACAGATGTTGATGACCGCTTGCAACGAGGCGATCCAGATTCTCTTTAACTGCTTGTAACACCTTGAAGCTTCCTTACTCTTGGTTGGCGAAGTATATCAGAGAGCCTTCAGAAACCACGAGGATTGCAGACGATTTAATTTCATATTCAACATCGGGGTTGTGGGATGCCCTGCAAGGTGGAAAAATCGATATCTGTTTATTTAAAACGCCTATACAGGATAGTCGATGCCCGAGCGTTATACGCCCAAACAGTTCTTACCTTTCCGACCCGAAGTGATTCTAGGTGTGCTTACGCTGTTTGTCGTCTCTTTGATCTACTTGACCCTGTTTACCCGTCAACAGGCATTAGAGGAGCTGCATCAGCAGGCCTCCAGTGAGCTTGATCGTTACCGAGTGTCAGTGGAGCAGAGACTGGATCGTTTTCGTAGCTTGCCCGAACTGTTAGCCGATCATGAATTACTGGCTGATGCGGTCACTGGCGCCGAAGAGGAGCGTGTTGGGCAGGCGAATCTCTATCTGCAACGAGCCGTTGATCTGGTCAATGCATTGGATATCTATGTGATGGACAGTGCGGGCTACACCAGAGCCTCCAGCAACTGGTTTAAAGAGACCAGTTTTATTGGGCGGAACTTCTCATTTAGGCCCTATTTCACCGATGCCATGAAAGGGCAGTCGGGGCGCTATTTTGCTTTGGGCAGTACGACGAATAAACGGGGCTACTACTTCAGTCACCCGATGCACCGCAATGGTGAAATCATTGGGGTTGTCGTCGTTAAGATCGACTTGGATCAGATCGAAGAGCGCTGGAACAACCCGGCCACCGAAGTGATGGTGTCAGATGAGGATGGCGTTATCGTTATCAGTACCGAGCCAGATTGGATGTTTAAGACACTCAGCCCGCTGTCAGATGAGCAGATGAAGCGGATAGCCGAAAGTCTTCGATACGGTGATCAGCCGCTTAATTCTTTGAATATTGCTAAACGCAGTGTGGAGGATGAGCAGTTTGAGATCATTACTGTGCTGCACAATGAGAGTGACAACCCTGCAGCATCGGCCGAGCTCGACACACGACAGTATCTGCTGTTGGCGGACCAGATCTCTAACACTGGTCTGACCGTTCGCCATCTCGCCAATCTGCAAACGGTTGAAGATCGCGTATTGGTGGTGCAGTTGATTACCACGATACTGGGTGTGTTGATCGTTCTGGCCAGTCTTGTGGCCTTTCAGCGACGCCGCATTCGCATTGAGCGTCAGCGCTATACTGAGCGTGAAAGCCGAGTTCGAAAAGAGCAGGAAGCGCGCATTGAAGGCGTGATTAATAATACTCAGGTTGGCCTCTCTCTGATCGATACAGAAGGTAAGATTGAGTACTTTAATCCGGTGCTGGAGAGACTGCTGGGGTATCGCTTGGATCAGATCATCGGCAAGCCGTTTCATGAGCTACTGTCGCCGCAGGATCAGTTACTACTGAAGCGCTATATTGAGTTAGAGGTCGCAACCCGTGAACAGCATCTGAAGCTGGAGGTGGATTGCCTCAACGCTAATGGTAGCGTTATCCCGGTTGAACTGACCCTCAGTAACATGGAGCAGAGTGGCCGTTATCACCTGATTGTCACCTTGGTTGATATCACCGAACGTCGCGAGCATTTACAGGCCTTACAGCGTGCACAAAATGAGCTTGAACGTCGTGTTGCAGAGCGTACTCAGGACCTTCAGGCCGCCAACAAAAAGCTATTGTCCGAGATCGAAAATCACCAGTTAACTCAGAACGAGTTGGTACAGGCGGCTAAGTTGGCGACCATTGGTCAGATGTCAGCCGGTATAAACCACGAGTTGAATCAACCACTGACGGCAATTCGCAATTACGCCGATAACGCCTTGAAGTTTCAGACACTGAATAATGCAGAACGAGTCACGAGCAATCTGCAGCAGATTGCCAATCTGACGCAGCGAATGGCCAACATACTGCACCCCCTGAAAGAGTTCTCGCGTAAGCAAGATCCGCAACAGAGTAGTGTGTCGCTGCGTGATCTGCGCGATGGGGCTATGTCTATCCTTTACGGGCAGTTAGAGCGTCAAAATGTTGAGATCACCTGGCCCGATAACTCGGATCAAATTTGGTTGAAAGCGGATCTTCTGCGTATGGAGCAGGTGATGGTGAATCTGATCAACAACGCTGCTCAAGCGATGGAGCAGAGTGAAGATAAGCAGATTCAGGTTCGTACAGAGTTTCTCGGGGAGCAGATCGCCATCTCTGTATGCGATACCGGACCCGGTTTAAGTGATGAGGCGTTAGAGCAGATCTTTACACCATTTTTTACCACAAAAGAGCAGGGGCTTGGTTTGGGGCTTGGTCTCTCTATTTCGCAGCGGATTGTCGAGTCGCTTGGTGGTATGCTTAGCGCCCACAACTTACCCGAGGGTGGCGCCGAGTTTCGTATTCTTCTAAATAGGGCTCAACCACCCAGTGCACAAGCAACTAAGGAGTCCGAGTGACAGAGTCTAGAGCTGACGAGATTCAAGTATTACTGGTAGATGATGACGCCTACATCTTGGATTCGGCTGGGCAAACGCTGGAGCTTGAAGGTTACTCTGTGGTGACCTGTGATCGTGCTGAAAAGGCGTTGGGTATCATCAGTTCAGGTTGGTCGGGGATTGTCGTCACCGATATCAACATGCCGGGTATGACCGGTTTAGAGCTACAGGCTAAGATCAAAGCCATCGATTCTGATATTCCGGTCATCATTATTACCGGTCATGGCGACATCTCTATGGAGGTAACGGCGATCCGTGATGGCGCCTACGATTTCATTGAAAAACCCTTTGCCTCTGAGCTGCTGATTGATGTCGTACGTCGTGCGATCGAAAAGCGCTCGTTAACTCTCGAAAACCGAGCGCTTAAAGAGGAACTAGCCACTCACAACGCGGCAGGCCCTCGTTTAATTGGCGCCAGTCCGCGCATTCAACAGCTGCGTAATATTGTTCGAGCGGTTGCTGATACCCCTGCGGATATTTTGATTCACGGTGAGACCGGAGCGGGTAAAGATCTGCTAGCTCGCTATATCCATGAAAACAGCAGCCGTCGCGGGGCCAACTTTGTCGCCATTAACTGTGGGGCGGTTCCTGAAAACCTAATTGAGAGTGAACTCTTTGGCCATGAGGCGGGCGCCTTTACCGACGCCAAAAATCGTCGAATTGGTAAGTTAGAGCATGCTCAAGGTGGAACACTGTTCTTAGACGAGATCGAAAGCATGTCGATCTCTTTGCAGATTAAACTGCTGCGTGTGTTGGAAGAGCGTGTCATTGAGCGTTTAGGTTCGAACGACCCTATTTCACTGGACTTAAGAGTCATCGCCGCCTCTAAAGTGGACCTGCGTGAAGCGGCCGACCAGGGCGATTTCCGAGAGGATCTCTACTATCGACTCAATGTCGTTCGAGTCGATCTACCCGCCCTTAGGGAACGCCGCGAAGATATCCCTTTGCTGTTTAAACACTTTGCTCTGGTCGCCTCAGGTCAGTTTGGCCGTGAAGTCGAACCGCTAACACCGGAGCAGATTCAGCAACTTGTCGCCTATGATTGGCCAGGTAACGTGCGTGAGCTGCGCAATGTGGCGGAGCGTTTTGTGCTGCTCGGTGAGCTCAATTGTGGGGAAGCGGGCGAGTTGGAGAGTAATCAGAACACCACTATGAGCCTACCTGATCGCGTTGAGTACTTTGAGAAAACGTTGATTCAAACCGAATTGGCTCGTCATGCCGGCTCAATCAAAGAGACGCTGGCCGCTTTGGGTCTACCTAGAAAAACCCTCTCTGACAAAATGCGTAAGTACGGTCTTGATAAAGCGGACTACAAATAACGCACCCGGTTGTCAGGACCTGACTATTCGTTATACTTGCCCGCTTGTTTGAATATAAGGCGACTCTCTATGTTGGGTTCAATTGCAGCTGTTTGGGGTATTGTTGGCGTTGTTGCTCTGTTGAGCAGTGCAATCTATCGCTTAGCACCTATGGCTTTGGAACTTCCGTTTGCTGAATTGAGTTTTGGCCATTGGGTGGCACTGGCTTTCTCGTTGGTCTTTATGGGCTTTGCCGAGGGATATCGCGGCTTCCAGCAAAACTTTTCACCTCGTGCCGCTGCTCGAGCGCGATACCTTCGTCACCATGTGACGCCTGCGCGTTTGGTACTCGCACCGCTCTTTTGCATGGGGTTCTTTCATACCACTAAGAAGCGCAAAATCGTCAGCTATTCACTGACCACATTTATCATTGTGTTGATCATTGTGGTGCACTCTATCCCGCAACCTTGGCGCGGCATTGTCGATGCTGGTGTCGTACTGGGTCTGACCTGGGGAACTATTTCGTTGCTGGTATACGGAATGAAAGCGCTAACTAAAGAGGTGTTCGACGTCTCACCCGAGACCCCAGAACACCACTGATGTTTTTCGGTTAACCTAGGAAGAGCTGGTAGGCTGGGTTGGTGGTCTCTTCAAACCAGGTGTAGCCCAACTCGTCTAAATACTTACGCACTTCAGAACGCTCTTTCTTAGGCACTTCCATACCCACTAAAACGCGTCCATAGGCAGCGCCGTGGTTGCGGTAGTGGAACATTGAGATATTCCAACGCCCACCCAGAGTATTTAGGAACTTCATCAACGCGCCTGGACGCTCTGGAAATTCAAAGCGGAAGAGCGCTTCGTCACCACAGGCATCAGGCTTGTGACCGCCAACCATATAGCGAATATGACTTTTTGCCACCTCGTTATCGGTAAGGTCTGTCACTTCATCTAATGCGTCGTTAAGTTCGGCCAGTAACTCTTCGCGACCATCGTTGTTTTTTCGGATTTGAACACCGGCAAACACCACGGCCGCATCGCTGTCGCTATAGCGGTAGTTGAACTCAGTGATGTTGCGATTCCCCAGCGTTTTACAGAACTGCTTAAAGGCACCTGGTCGCTCTGGGATTTTGGCCGCTATTAATAACTCACGTTTTTCACCGATCTCTGAACGCTCAGCAACATGACGCAGACGATCAAAGTTTACGTTGGCCCCTGAGTTGATGGCGATTAGATTTTTGCCGGTGCACTGCTCGCGCTCGACATAGCGTTTGAGGCCGGCAACCGCTAGGGCACCTGCGGGTTCTGACACCGCACGGGTATCGTCAAAGATATCTTTAATGGCCGCACAGATCTCATCCACGCTGACGGTGATCACTTCATCGACATGATCTTTACATATTTCCCAAGTGTGCTTACCGATCTGAGCTACGGCGACACCGTCCGCAAAGATGCCAACTTGTGGCAGTGTGGCACGACGACCCTTCTCCATAGCCAGTGCAAGACACGCGGACTCATCCGATTCAACGCCAATGATCTTGGTCTCGGGTCGAAGGTATTTTACGTAAGCCGCCACGCCGGCAATTAAGCCGCCACCGCCGACCGGTACAAAGATCGCCTCGATGGGGCCAGTATGCTGGCGCAACATCTCCATCGCAACGGTACCCTGTCCTGCAATGACATCGGGGTCATCGTAGGGCGGGATGTACGTTAAGCCTTTCTCTTGCTCTAGTTTGGCAGCATGCTGGCGCGCATCGTCAAAGGCATCACCGTGCAGAACCGCTTTTCCGCCCAAGCGACGCACGTTGGTGACTTTCACGTCTGGCGTAGTTTTGGGCATGACAATGGTCGCTTTAATACCAAGGTATTTAGCCGCATTTGCAACGCCTTGAGCGTGGTTGCCGGCGGATGCAGTAATAACACCGCGCGCCTTCTCTTCATCGGTCAGCTGAGCCATACGGTTGTAGGCACCACGAATTTTGAACGAGTAGACAGGTTGTTCATCCTCACGTTTTAGTAGGACTTTGTTGCCTGTGCGCTCGGACAAACCGGGTGCGTCATCCAGTGCGGTTTCGACGGCTACGTCATAAACACGCGCTTCAAGAATTTTTCGTATGTATCGCTGCATAGTGATCAAGAGCTGTTTTGCTTAAGAAATATGGATGCAAATGGTATAGACTCACTGCTATTGCGTCTAGATAGCCAGGCAAATGGCTGCTAAAACACCCGAAAATTGACTGTTTAGAGATGGATTGATGACTCAAGACGAAATGAAACAGGCGGTCGCACAAGCGGCACTGGATTATGTATTGCCAAAATTAAAAGCGGATTCGGTGATTGGTATCGGAACCGGCTCTACGGCTAACTGCTTTATTGATGCATTGGCAGCACACAAAGGTGCATTTGAATCGGCCGTGGCCAGCTCGGAAGCTTCTGCCGAGCGTCTGCGCTCACATGGCATTGAAGTGGTTGATTTGAACTCAGTCTCAGGTATTGAGGTCTACGTCGATGGCGCCGATGAGTTCGATCCACACTTAAACCTAGTCAAAGGTGGCGGCGGTGCGTTGACTCGCGAGAAGATTGTCGCAGCAGCATCCAAAGAGTTTGTCTGTATTGTCGATCAGTCTAAGCAGGTTGATGTATTGGGCGCTTTCCCTCTGCCGGTAGAGGTGATTCCGATGGCTCGTTCTTACGTAGCTCGTGAGTTAGCGAAGCTGGGTGTGCAGCCTGAATACCGCCAGGGCTTTGTGACCGATAATGGCAACATCATCTTGGATGTTCACGATATGGAGATCCTCAATCCAAAAGGGCTAGAGCGAGAGTTGAACGACTTGGTGGGTGTTGTCACCAATGGTCTGTTTGCGCTGCGCCCTGCAGACCTTGTCCTGATGGCAACGCCAGAGGGTGTTGAGACACTGACTGTCTAAGTCGGAAAAGTACAGCCAAAAAAAGGAGCCATTAGGCTCCTTTTTTGTTGGTTGAGTGGCTTACCACTGAACAACCTGAGTCAATGCGATGCTGACTGGCATAGTGATCCAAGCAAGAGCAACTAGGTTGATTGCGATCCAGCCCCAGCCAGATTTGTCACGGAAGTTTTCGTCGTGTGCCATGGTTTTAAACCCTCAAATTTGTTGATGTAGATCAAAATTTGAGCGAATTCTACACATCTTTAATGAAAAATAACACTACTCCAATAGTGGAATTAGCCGTTGTTATTACCCATTGGATTTAAGAATGGCATAGCACTGCTCTATCTTAAGTGGAGCACGCAGCAGACTGGCTATCGCAATAAACGCGAAACTGGCCAGTATTGGCAGAGTGAGCCACAGCTCCCAGTGAGCAGAGAGCGGTATCTTCAACAAAAACTGATTCATGGCTGCCAAGGTGATCTCTGCACTGAACACAGCGAGTGAGCCACACACCAGACCCAAAAGACCAAACTCCAAGAGATCAAGCTGTTTGGTCTCAGTCGCTCTTGCCCCTAATGTTTGCAGCAGTGCCACCTCAGTTTTACGCTGTTCTAATGCTTGGAGCAGGGTGATAGTGACCAGAATAAGGCCAGTCGCCAGCGTCATAATCAACACAAAGGCCGAGCTTTCAGCGAGTCTTTCTAACCAGCCAGCGAGCTGTTTCATCAGTTGATCGATATCGATCAAGGTTAACGACGGGAATTCGCGAAGCAGTTCGTTCGCTTGTGCTTTGCGCTCCTCGGCCAGTTTAAAGCTGGTGATCCATGTGCCCGGATAAGATTGCAGTGCTGCTGGCGAGAAAATGACGTAGAAGTTGGGTTGGAAAGATTCCCACTTCACTTCACGCACACTGGTGATGACACCACTGACGGGTTGGCCACCGACGTCAAAGCCGAGCTTGTCACCCAGTTTAAGCCCTAGATCCTCCAGCATGTCCCGCTCGATTGAGATCTGGTGCTCGCTAGAGTCTGAATCCCACCACTCACCTTGGATGATCTGGTTATGCACCGGTGGTTGCTGGCGCCAGGTCAGGTTTAACTCACGGCGTAGAGAGTTATCCTTTAACTGCTCTTCGTTTAGCTGAGGTCTGATCGGTGCATCGTTAAGGTCCACTAATCGCCCGCGTATCATGGGATAGAGTTCGGTATCAATGTCGCGATCTGCCAAAAACTGATCGACCCCTGGCTTTTGCCACTCCTGGATATTGATTAAGAAGTAGTTCGGCACGTCTTCAGGGAATTGCGCTTGCCACTCTTTGACTAAGTCCTGACGAGCCACCCAGATAACGCTCAACAACATCAGTAACAGAACCATGACACCCGCTTGTAATCGGTGCCATTTACGTTGCTGGCGCAAACGCATGGTGAGCAAACGCCCAAGGGCAAGGCGGTTAGCTAAAAAACGCCCGAGGCTATGCAAAATCAGTTGGGCCAACCAACCGAACAGCAGGCCGCTGATACCCAGCATGATCAGTAAAACCGCAGCAGCGGCAGGCGCCGCCAAAAATAGCAGTAAGACAGCGCTTAGCAGTACCAGACTGATGAGGTAGAGCCCCCAGCTCGCTTTTTGAGTCGTGTTCGTCTGGTCGCTTCGTAGTAACTGTGCAACTGGGACCTTGGCCTGCTCCAGTGCGGGAGGCATGCCGAGTAGAAGTAGCATCGCATACCCCAACGCAGGGCCTATTATGTAGCTACTCCACTGCGCGTTAGGGAGCGCTTGTGGAAGCAGACCGGATAGCCAGATATCGGCTAGGCCAGCGAGAAGAGCGCCAGCCATCCCGCCAATCACTGCGATAACGGTTGCGGCTATGCCAAGTTGCCAAAAATAGAGCCTTACTAAGGCGTTGGGTGTTAACCCCATGCTTAAGAAGAGCGCGCTGCGACTCTGCTGGGCATGTCCGAAACGACGCAGTGCCAACAGAATGGTCAGTGATGCAAGCAGTAGGGTCGTCAGTGAACTCAAACGAACATAGGAGAGACCGTTAGCGAGGGCGTTACCGGTGACCGGTTGATCATTGATCAGTGACAGTATCCGCTCGTGGTTCTCCAGCGTCGGTTTTAGACGTGCCTCGTACGTTTTAAGCTGATCATTGTCACCACTGATCAGTAGACGGAACTCGGCTCTAGAGCCAGGACCTAGTACCGCGCTCTTCTCAAGATCTTGCTGATTGACCAGAAGATGTGGGTTGAGTGTGTTGAAACCGCTGCCTCTATCGGGGGACTGCTTTAACCTGGCGGTAAGCACTAGATCGGCGTAACCGAACTGCAGAGTGTCGCCAATCGACAGGCCTAGTTGATCAATAATGCGCTCTTCAGCCCATGCGGTTCCCGGCTCAGGTACCGCTACTTGCATAGGTGGATCAGTAATCACCTCTCCCCTGAGCGGGTAGGGATCAGAGATTACTTTGGCTGAGCTTAGGATGAGGTTGTCACCAGCACCGACCATGGTGGGGAATTGAATCACTCGGGTGGTGGTTAGCCCCAGCTCTTCAGCTAGGTCCGTGCGTTGTTCATTAATGGGTCGACTGGATCGAACGACTAGATCGGCCCCTAGCACTGAGGCACTCTCTCTGAGGAGGCCACTCTCTAAACGATCACTGACGATCGATAAAAAGCTGGTCAGTGTCACAGCGAGTAGAGCCGCAAGGATTAATACTCGCCACTCAATGGTCCGCAGTTGGACCCACAGCTGACGCCTTGCAATACGGGGGATGGCAGAACTCATGATAGCTCCTCGATAGCCCCATTACTCAGTTGAATTCGACGCTGACAGCGTTTCGCTAGCTCAAGGTCGTGAGTGATCAATATCAGCGTTGTGCCCTGTTGTTCGTTCAATGAGAAGAGTTGTTCAACGATCTGTTGACCTGTCGCTTCATCGAGGTTGCCGGTAGGCTCATCGGCAAAGAGCAGGGCAGGGTTGCCTGCAAAAGCACGCGCTATCGCCACGCGTTGCTGTTCGCCACCGGACAGTTGTGAAGGGTAGTGATCAGTTCGATCACCCAGCCCGACGTTTTGTAGCCATTCTGACGCTGTCGACTCCGCGTTGGGTTGCTGGCGAATCTCAAGGGGTAGTGCGACGTTGTCCTGTGCTGTTAGCTCGGGCAGCAGGTGAAAGGATTGGAAAATAAAGGCAATTTTATCGGCTCTGAGTTTTGCTCGTTCTGCATCCGACAGTGACTCTAAAGGCTTGCCTTCAAATTCGACTGTCCCAGAGGTGGCCGTATCCAACCCCGCAAGCAGACTGAGTAGCGTCGATTTACCGGCGCCAGATTTACCGATGATCGCTATCGTCTCCCCGGCATTAATGGTTAGGTTGAGATTGACGAACAGATCCAGTGTTCCGCTTCCGGTCTTAAACTGTTTTCCCAGCTGTTTTGCTTCAAGTAGAACGGAGCGGCTAGTCATGGTGTCCTCTTAATGATCCAATAGTCTTCTAATACCCTTACGACTATTATTAATTTTGGGTTTGTTACGTCGCTTTTAAAGGTTCGAGGTCGTTTTGTTAAAGAATTTCATACTGCACTTATTCATCGCTTTTTGGTTAGCGCTGCCGGTTAAGGCAGCGGATATTATGGTGTTGGGAGATAGCCTCTCGGCCGGTTATGGATTAACCCCGGGTGAAGGTTGGGTAGAGTTGATGGAACAGCGTTTGGAAAGTTCCGGTCTGACGTTATTAAATGCCAGTGTCAGTGGTGAAACCACAGCCGGGGGGCTGGCGCGACTTCCCGATCTGTTAGAGCTACACGAACCTAAATGGGTCCTGCTTGAGTTAGGAGCCAATGACGGTTTACGCGGTACTCCTCTGAATATTATTCAAACCAATCTTGAAGCTTTGGCCAGTAAGATTACTGAGTCAGGTGCAAAGCTGATTGTGATTGGTATTCAGCTACCGCCCAACTATGGTCCACGATACACCCGCGCTTTTTTTAATCTATTCCCCCAGCTGGCTGAAACATTTGATGCACCACTCGTGCCATTCCTGTTAGAGGGCGTGGCGACCGATTGGGATCTGATGCAGTCAGATGGCCTACACCCTAAAGCGGTCGCTCAGCCGATCATTCTTGAGACCGTGATGAGTGTTGTGGGACCGGAAATAGGCGTGCAGTAGACAATAAAAAAGAGAGCCGAAGCTCTCTTTTCAATGACGGGCTACTGATTAAGCCGCTAGGTTTGCGTTTGCAAAGTCCCAGTTCACAAGTGACCAGTAACCGTTTAGGTAGTCTGGACGTACGTTGCGGTAATCGATGTAGTAAGCGTGTTCCCAAAGGTCTACAGTCAGGATCGCTGTTTGACCGTTAGTCATTGGCGTGCCTGCGTTGCTAGTGTTTACGATCTCTAAAGAACCGTCAGCGTTTTTAACCAACCAAGTCCATGAAGAACCGAAGTTGTTAACCGCTTTGTCGTTTAGCTCTTCTTTGAACTTGTCGAAAGAGCCCCACTGAGCGCTGATCGCGTCAGCAATAGCGCCTGTTGGCTCACCGCCACCGTTTGGTGATAGGCAGTTCCAGTAGAAGGTGTGGTTCCATACCTGTGCTGCGTTGTTGAATACGCCGCCAGCTGGTGCCGTTTTGATGATCTCTTCTAGAGATTTACCTTCAAACTCAGTACCTGGTACTAGGCCGTTTAGCTTAACCACGTAAGTGTTGTGGTGTTTGCCGTGGTGGAATTCTAGAGTTTCAGCAGAGATGTGTGGTTCTAGTGCATCTTTTGCGTATGGCAGTGCTGGAAGTTCAAAGCTCATTTTATGCTCCAATCATTTCAGTTAGTCAGGGCATAAAAACCCTGGCGGTAAGTTAGTGGATGCGATCATATCACCTTTCGCCCGACTATTAATGGCACAAAAAGTAATGTCTTTAGATCACTCGGTTGTTTCGTATCTGCAACTAAAGATAGCTGAAATTATGTTCACCTCTGATTACAATGCGGCCATCTTGATCATTTACAAGGCTTAAAGCATGTCAAAGGTTCTGTTGTGGATCGCCGTTGTTATGGGCGCCATCTACATTGTTCGTGTTAACTACTTTGGATCCAAAACCTACGAACCGTTTATGAACGGTTGTCTGGTGTCAGGTGCCTCTGAAGCGCGCTGCAGCTGTCTAACCGATTATGTCCACGAGCGCTTTGACGACTTGGAAGTCGGTCGCATTCTGCGTAGTGATCGGTCTGATGCTGGTTTTTCTGAGCGCGTGGATCGCGTTATTGCAGCTGGTACGTTGGCCTGTAAGTCTGCGGATCAGTAACTACTGCTCGGCAAGCCATTGCTTGACCAGAAACAGTGCGGCAATGGCTCGGCCTTCATGAAAATCACTCTGCATCGCCAGTGTCTCGATATCCGCCAGTGGGTATTTCACAACTTCCAGAGGCTCTGGTTCATCACCTTCTAAACGACTCTCATAAAGATCCTGCGCCACAACCAGCGTCAGTGAGTTGCCCATGTAGTTGGGCACCGCGCTCATATTCCGGATAACCTGAAGTTGATTGGCAGCAAAACCAGCCTCCTCTTGAAGCTCTCGATTGGCTGCTTGTAGGGCATCTTCGCCGGGATCGATCACGCCTTTGGGTAGTGTTAAGACATAATCATCAAAGCCGGTCGCATACTCTCGAATCAGAACGATGTTCTGTTGGGCATCGATGGCAAGCACCATGACGGCGCCTCGGCCCTTGGATGCCAGACGTTCAAATCGACGCTCCTCACCATTGCTGAAGCGAAGGTCGACCTGCTCGACATGAAACAGTGCACTCTTCTCTGGCTTAGTGACCTTCAAAATTTCCGGTTTGATCGGCATACTGGTATCCAAATAACGTTTCCTAGAGTGTTCCCCGATTATGCTTCAATGGCAAGAGATAGACACCGTCTTCTTAGATATGGACGGCACCCTGTTGGATCTTCACTTCGATTCACACTTCTGGCTTGAGTTTCTGCCTGCTCGTTACGCAGAGATTCACCAAATCGATGTTGAAGAGGCTAAGAAATATATCCTGTCGAACATTATGGAAGAGCAGGGGACATTAAACTGGTACTGCTTTGACTACTGGAGTGAGCGCTTTCAGCTACCGATTGCTGAGCTAAAACACGAGGTGGCCGATAGGATTGGCTACCGCCACTCTGTGCCCGAGTTTCTAGCTTGGCTTAAACAGAGTGGTCGACGTGTGCTGATTGTCACCAATTCGCATCGGGCAGGGGTTGATTTAAAGTTCTCTCGTACCAATTTAGCGGATGAGGTGCAGGGTGTGATCAGTTCACACGACTATGGCTATCCGAAAGAGTCGCAAGCCTTTTGGGAGACTCTTATGAAGCATGAGCCCTTCGACCCTGAGCGTACATTGATGGTGGATGACAGTCTACCGGTTCTGCAGTCCGCACATGATTTCGGCATCAAGCATCTGCTAACGATTGATCAGCCTGATCTGCAGATGCCCCCACGCGACATGAGTGATTGTGATTTTATGTCGATCAATGATTTTAATGAGGTAATGGTAAACGAATGAGTAGCGGTATCCGTCTAGATAAGTGGCTTTGGGCTGCCCGGTTCTACAAGACCCGAGGCATTGCCAAAGAGATGATTGAAGGCGGTAAGGTGCACTACAACGGGCAAAGAGCAAAGTGCAGTAAAGCGGTTGAGATTGGTGCCAAGCTTAAGATTCGTCAGGGCTACGACGAGAAAGAGATCGAGATCGTTGCACTCTCTGATCAACGTCGTGGCGCGCCAGAAGCTCAAAAACTCTACGTTGAGACTCAAGCCAGTATCAATAAGCGCGAAGAGAACGCTGCGATGCGTAAGCAGTTGGGCTCAGGGCCTGATGCACGACCGGATAAAAAGAGCCGTCGTGAGTTGTTGCGGGTTAAAGGTTATTTACGAGATTGATAGCTGAAACCTGCACCAATTCCGCGTAAAATCGCGCCCCAATTGTTAAATTATTATAGGTCTTCTGATGAGCACACCTGATCAAATTCAACGCGTCCTGTTTGATAATGCCGACGTGCGAGGCGTTGTTGTCGGTCTTGAAGAGAGTTTCCAGCAAGCGATTGCTTATGGTGACTACCCGGATGAGATTCGCCACCTGTTGGGCGAGATGTTGGCGGCGGTTGTGCTACTCAGTTCAAACTTGAAGATCGAAGGTCGTTTGTCACTTCAAGCACAGGGCGACAGTGGACTGCGTCTGCTTCTTGCTGAGTGCAACGATAAAGGCCAGGTCCGTGCGATTGCTCGTTTTGACGAAGAGACTCTAAAGCACGGCGAGCGTTTCGATCACTCCTTTGTTAATGGTCGCATGGCGCTGACCATGGAGCCTGAACAGGGTCAGCGTTACCAAGGCATTGTACCGCTTGAAGGGGCGAGCGTTGCCGAGTGTATCGAAGGCTATTTCCGCCAATCAGAGCAGCTACCCACGCAACTGATTCTGACCACCGATGGTCAGCGTGCCGCTGGCATGATGCTGCAAGTGTTACCGGCTGCTGGCAATGGCGATGAGGATTGGAATCACATCTCTACTCTGGCGCAAACCCTGCAAAACGATGAGCTACTCGAGTTGGATAACGAGACACTGTTGTATCGTCTATTCCACCAAGAGAGCGCACGTATCACAGATCCTGAGCCGTTAAGCTTCTCGTGTGACTGTTCACGTCAACGCAGTGCAGCCGCTCTGCAAACGATGACCGAAGAGGAGCTTCTGAGCCTTGCTGAAGAGCATAACGGTGTCGTATCAACAACTTGTCATTTCTGTAATCGCAGCTATGATTTTGATGCGCAAGACATTAAAGCACTGTTCCACAACGATGGGGCATTGAACGAGAGTGACTCGTTACACTAAAGGTTATCGATCTGGGGGTTTGTTAGAGCCCCCGGCTATGAGATAATCGCGCACCTACAAAAAGAGTTGGCCACGACCTTTCAAACCAACCACCAATAATATTATTTAAATTATTTTCCGCGTTCCGCCCTCTTTGAGGACGGTAACTTTTAGGTACAAATGGGTTAAAGCCCAAGGGATCAGTTGATGACTAAAGAGTCAATCGCAGAGAATCACCTTAACCTGACGCCTGCCGCGTTGGTTGAGGCTGCTATCGCACGCAATGAAGGCGTACTAGCAAACACAGGTGCACTTGTCGTTACTACCGGTAAGCGTACAGGTCGTTCACCAATGGATCGTTTCATCGTCCAAGAGCCAAGCACATCCGATGCCATCTCTTGGGGGCCAATCAACCGTCCATTCGACGCAGACAAGTTTGATGCATTATGGGCGCGTGTTGAAGCGTACATTTCTGAGCAAGAGTCTTTCACTTCTGAAGTGCATGTCGGTTCTGATCCAAGTCACTACCTTGCAGTGCGTATGACAACTGAAACTGCATGGCAAAATCTTTTTGGTCAAAATCTCTTCATCCGTCCAAGCGACTACAACCCTAAGGGTAAAGAAGAGTGGCAAATTCTTAACGCTGCTGGTTTCGAGTGTGAGCCAGAGCGTGATGGCACCAACTCTGATGGCTGTGTCATTCTGAACTTCGCACAACGTAAAGTGTTGATCGCCGGTATGCGTTACGCGGGAGAAATGAAGAAAGCGATGTTCTCTGTACAGAACTTCCTTCTACCTGAAAAAGACGTGCTACCAATGCACTGTTCAGCGAACATTGGTGAAGATGGCTCAACGACGCTCTTCTTCGGTCTTTCAGGTACTGGTAAAACAACCCTTTCTGCAGACCCAAGCCGTTACCTAATCGGTGATGATGAGCACGGTTGGGCGAAAGGCGGTGTCTTCAACCTAGAAGGCGGTTGTTACGCTAAGACAATCAACCTTAGCCAGAAAAACGAACCGATCATCTGGGATGCAATCCGTTTTGGTGCAATCGTCGAGAACGTTGTTCTAGACGAGTGTCGTGAAGCGGATTACAACGATGTCAGCCTGACAGAGAACGGTCGTTGTGCCTACCCGTTGAGCCATGTTGAGAAGCGTTCGGCGACTAATATGGGTGACGAGCCAGATAACATCGTATTCCTAACCTGTGACCTAACCGGCGTACTGCCTCCTGTCTCTATCCTGAGCAAAGAGGCAGCGGCGTACCACTTCCTATCTGGCTACACAGCGTTGGTTGGCTCTACAGAGATGGGTTCAGGCGGCGGCATCAAGTCGACCTTCTCAACCTGTTTTGGTGCACCATTCTTCCCGCGTCCACCAAGCGAGTACGCAGAACTACTGATCAAGCGTATCGAAGAGTACGGCTCTAAAGTTTACCTAGTGAATACCGGTTGGACCGGCGGTAGCTACGGTACAGGTGAGCGTTTCAGCATCCCAACGACTCGCGGCATCATCTCTGCGATTCAACACGGACACCTTAAAGATGTGGAAACTAAGCACATCCCTGGTCTAAACCTAGAAGTGCCTGTGACCGTTCAGGGTGTTGATGACAACCTACTTGTGCCACGTGATACTTGGGCAAACGGCGCCGATTATGATGCTGCTTGTGCCGATCTGACCGCACAGTTCGTTAACAACTTCGAAAAATTTGAAGGTGTTGATGAGAAGATCATTGCTGCAGGCCCTCAAATTTAAGAGGCAGCATGCAGTATAGAGAGGCGACCTTAGGTCGCCTTTTTTATTGTTAAAAAATGAGTTTTAAAGTTTCTCGACGGTATTGAGTTCTAGTTTTACAACTTTACCTTTATTTACACCTCAGAAACCCAACTTAATATTTTGATACGCAATAATGTCTTCATCGTTACCACCGGCAACGATGAATACATTATTGGAGCTTATTATGAAAAAGATGATTACCGCAGCATTAGTTGCCTCTTTATCTACAGTGTCGATCAACTTTGCCATTGCCGATGAGGCACTACAGACACAAACTCAACAGAAACTTATGTTACACGTTGAAGATGGTACCGGCTCAGATTTGGGTACTATGGCACAGACCAAAACACAGACCAAAACGATGAAAAAGTCTGGCGATGGCTCGGGTAGTCAGCTAAAAAAACAGTACAAAAAAGGTAAAAAGTAATTGTAATTACATTGCATATCTTTGATTAGAAGGCGACCTTAGGTCGCCTTTTTTGTTACTGTAAAAGCTGATATCGACGCTGTCCGCTAGGCAAATAATAATAAGGGGTTGTCAGGAATACTTGCAGCTTTCAAAGCAGGTGAACAAGTGGGCAGCAGAAACAAAAAAGTAAAATGAGACTGATATCCACTAAGGACAGAGGGGCTCTTCTATGAACAATCAAATAGCAGCTGTGTTGAGCGTGTTAATGCTAGCGGTTCCAGTTCAAGCCGAAGAAAACCCAACGCGTGACGATTTCTCCGATGTATTAAAACAACCAATGCCTGACTATCTCACAGACGTGATCGACAAACCGGACTATCGGATGAAATGGAACGGTCTGTTTGAAGGCGAGGTTGGTGTAGATCAGTGGTTGGCTGAATACCTGGACAACGGTGCCGTGGAGCATCCAGTTGAGTACGTAGAGGAGGGCGGTTTCGTTTTTGAAATTTATAGTCTGTGTGAGCCTCACAACTGTTGGGGTAGCAAATTTACGTTTGTCGTCTCCAAAACATGCCCTCTAGTTCATGGGGTGATGACTAGTTTCGACGAAGTGACTCGCCAATTCGGCGTAAAGCTGAAGTTCTATGATGGGGACAAGCCAATTTATGTTCTGCCTCAGTTTGCAGACCTTTGCAGAGCTGAGCTCAAATAACTCTCGTTATCAACTATAGCCAAAAGGTTATCAGACCGATAAACAGATCTAATTTCATATTACTGAGGCTTGGGGGTAAATTTTAACTATCTAACAAACAGGAGAAACGCGATGAGTGGTTTCAATGAAAGACTTGATCATATATTGCCTACCATACCGTATTACTGATCAGATTCATGATGAGTACGGTTAGGAAGAATATGGCAGCACAACATTTCGTCACCCAGCAACCCCTATCGATAGGCCCCGTGACTGAGACCTATGAACGAATGGTGGATGCGGGGGAGGTGCAACGAGATGAGGCACAAGTCACACTAGCCGCAAAACTCGATGCTCTGCATGATTCGCTTGCCTTGCTACCGCCAGTCCCTGTGGGTTCTGATAAATCGATAGCGAGCAGTACTACTAGCAACAGCCCGCTTCCACTTGGACGATCTTTGGTCTCCGCTCAGTTCTCTCTTCGAAAGAAACTCAATTTGTGGTCTTTTAGTCCACCACCGCGCGGTATCTATATTCATGGTCCGGTCGGAGTCGGCAAGAGCTTTCTAATGGACCTCTTTTACGCGTCGGTTAAGGCTTCTATTACCAAGCGCCGCGTCCACTTTCATGAATTCATGCTAGACGTGCACCATCGCCTATTTGTCTTCAAACAGAAGCACCCACTAGATGATGTGATGCCTGTTGTTGCACAACAATTGGCACAGGAAGCTCAACTCCTCTGTTTTGATGAATTTCAAGTAACCGATGTTGCCGATGCCATGATTTTGAAGCGACTGTTTTCATTATTATTGGATAGGAATGTCGTAGTGGTCGCCACCTCAAACCGCTCCCCGGATACATTGTATGAGGGAGGCATTAACCGATCCCTCTTTTTGCCATTCATAGACATGTTAAAAGACAGGTTCGACATTATCTCCATGGAGGATTCCGCCAGAGATTATCGACTCGAAACTCGAGCAGATGGTCATTCCTATTTTTGGTCAAACAAGGATGACCATGGCAATAACAACATTCAGTCGCAGCTTAAAGATATATTTGGTGGCACTGTATCGGGAACTGAGGACGAGGTCATTGACGTACGCTTCGGCCGCACCGTCCAGGTCAAACGACATAATGACCGGTGCGCCTGGTTTGATTTTTCCGAGTTGTGTCACCAGCCGCTTGGCGCGTCCGATTATATTTCCCTTTGCGACCGATTTCCGGTCCTCATCATCGACGGTGTTCCGCAATTAGACGTCAATCACCTTGACGAAGGGCGACGATTTTTGACCCTCATTGACCTGTGTTATGAATCTCGCACCCGCTTGGTGCTGGCAGCCAACGTCCCACTCGATGAACTGTTTGTCGATTTCTCAGCGCAAATTGAACGCAGCGATGGCAATGAAGAGTTGTTTGTTAGTGAAAAAGGGGGCAACTCAAGCTCCTTTGCGACGACCATGATTCGTTCCAAAGAGGGTGAAGATATGGAGTGGTCGGCAACGGGTCTAAATGGCGCGTCACTGGCAAAATTATCGGCCGCCAATGATCTAGCCTTCTCTTTTCGACGAGCCGCGTCTCGGTTGGTCGAAATGAGTGGTAAGGATTGGGGGCGGTAAAAACTTCAACGACTCAAAGCCGCCTCTCAGTTTTTAATATTACTCCTGCTTTCTCATGAAGAATCGATAGAAGGTTTGATCTGATATCAGAGGTAGTAGCCGCGTTAGTAGGGCAATGATAATCAGTGCAAAAGCCAATCTAGCCCAGAGTATGCCGTGCAGTTCTGCACCGGTTAGTGCGATCAGTAGGGTATCTTCAATCAGGCTGTGACACAGGCCAAGAAGGGCAAAAGAGGCAAAAATATCGCGTCCACTGATGGTGCCTCGCTCTGCTTCACGAATCAGTAATCCGCCACCATAGGCTAATCCCAGTGTCATCCCTATTAAGCTCATCGGTAGGGCTTCTCGTTTAATACCAATCAGTTTGAGAATCGGTCTAAGTAGATATTCGATGGCGCGCTCTAAACCCGTCACTTTGGCAATTCTTAGAACGGCTACCAAACCAAAAATGACGACAACGGTCCAAAATAGCATCTCGAGTTGTGCACTTAGCCACGCGGTCCAACTGTTGTCACCAATCTCTGGGGCAAAATCGAAGCTAACCAGCTGCTGCATGCTGGGCATATCTTGGTAGACCCAGTGCATACAGATCGCAAGCCCGAGTGCGCCGCCGATGCGAATTAGAATCATCGGCAATAATCGGCAACCCCCTCGATAGGTGATGGCGATCTCAACAATCAAGTTGTGCGCACCCAGCATCAGGATGCCCATCAACGTAATCTGCTCAAGTGTCCAGGCTTGTGAGTAGGTGAATAGGACAATTAAGCCTGCGTAGATGTTGGTGAGCAGCGTGGTGGCCCATACAATGCCGGCAATGGCTGGTAGACCTAGCCACTCCATAGGTGCACTGAGTGTGTCGGCTAAGAAGTCGGCTGCACCGATTAGCTCCAATAGGCGTACAATGACGATGGCTGGGATGAGTATTTTGAACAGGGTCAGGGTAACGCGAACACTGTCCTCTGTGACTTCACGCAGGTGTTTCATTAGTGGATTCATCACAGTTCTCGACATCATTCCCATTATTGGTGAGCAGATGCTATTATTGGGCAAGTTATTTTGCAATTTAAGGTTGATGTCTTGTTAAGACAAGTCTTGCAACCGCTTCGCGTAAAACGCATTGGAGATAAGAACAGATGAGCGAAAACATCCTAAACGTAACTGACGCAAGTTTCGAAGAGGACGTCCTAAAGGCTGAAGGTCCAGTACTGGTTGATTACTGGGCAGAGTGGTGTGGCCCTTGTAAGATGATTGCACCGGTCCTAGAAGAAGTTGCGACTGAGTACGCGGGTCGTTTGAAAGTGTGTAAGTTGAACATCGACGAAAACGCTGAAACCGCTCCTAAGTTTGGTATTCGTGGTATTCCAACACTGATGATCTTCAAAGGCGGCAACGTTGAAGCAACCAAAGTTGGCGCACTGTCTAAGTCGCAGCTAACGGCGTTTGTTGACGCAAACATCTAAATATTAGGTAAAAGGCGGGATATCCCGCCTTTTCTTTGTCTATTGGCTAGACAGCACCACCAACTGGTTATATATTAACTCCGTTGGTTGATTTCTGACCAACCCAAATAATCTTCTTCTAATTTCAATCATTCCTGTCTCGCGGCTCTCGTCGTGCACGACACTATTCATAACGAAAAAATGAACCTTACCGAACTCAAACTAAAAAGCATGCCTGAACTGCTCGATATCGCAGCAGAAATGGGCCTAGATAACCTTGCTCGTTCTCGTAAACAAGATGTCATCTTCTCGATCCTTAAGAAGCACGCCCGCAGTGGTGAAGATATTTACGGTGACGGTGTTCTTGAAATCCTACAGGATGGCTTCGGCTTCCTTCGTTCAGCGGACTCCTCTTACCTAGCTGGACCTGATGATATTTATGTATCGCCAAGCCAGATTCGTCGTTTCAATCTGCGCACGGGTGACACCATTGCCGGAAAGATCCGCCCACCGAAAGACAGTGAGCGTTACTTCGCACTGCTTAAAGTGGCTGAGATCAACTACGACAAGCCTGAAAATGCCAAGAACAAAATTCTGTTTGAGAACCTTACGCCACTCTTCGCTCAAAAGCGTCTGCGTATGGAGATCGGTAACGGTAGTACAGAAGATATTACCGCTCGTGTCTTAGACCTAGTGACTCCGGTTGGTAAAGGTCAGCGTGCATTGGTGGTTTCTCCACCTAAAGCCGGTAAGACACTGATGCTACAGAACATTGCTAATAGCATCACACGTAACAACCCAGAGTGTTACCTGATTGTTCTTCTGATTGATGAACGTCCGGAAGAGGTAACCGACATGCAGCGTACGGTGCGTGGTGAAGTGGTTGCTTCTACCTTTGATGAGCCGCCATCACGCCACGTACAAGTGGCTGAAATGGTGCTAGAGAAAGCGAAGCGTCTAACCGAGCACAAGAAAGACGTTGTCATTCTACTTGATTCGATTACCCGTCTAGCCCGTGCCTACAACACGGTTGTGCCTTCTTCGGGTAAAGTACTGACCGGTGGTGTCGATGCGCATGCACTTGAGCGTCCTAAGCGTTTCTTTGGTGCGGCACGTAACATCGAAGAGGGTGGTAGCTTGACGATCATTGCTACGGCTCTGGTTGATACGGGCTCTAAGATGGATGAAGTCATCTTTGAGGAGTTCAAAGGTACTGGTAACGCCGAAGTTCACCTGGATCGTCGCGTTGCTGAGAAGCGTGTCTTCCCTGCGATCAACATTCGTCGTTCAGGTACGCGTCGTGAAGATCTTCTTACAACAGAAGAAGAGCTCCAACGTATGTGGATTCTGCGTAAGCTGTTGGATCCAATGGAAGATGCGGCCGCAACTGAATTTGTCATCGATAAACTGAAGGACTTCAAGACCAACGAAGAGTTCTTCCTTTCGATGAAGCGTAAGTAATCAATCTGAGCGTTTATTTGGCTTAGTATTGAAACAGGGCGAGCATTTACCACTCGCCCTTTTTTGTTTTTGCCGAGGATTGTATGGCGACACCTAAGTACAGAGATCTGCGTGATTTTATTAGCCAGCTGGAAGCTCGTGGTGAGCTTAAGCGAATAACGCATCCTGTCGACCCCAATTTAGAGATGACAGAAATCTGTGACCGCACGTTAAAAGCCGGTGGTCCAGCACTGCTGTTTGAAAACCCGGTTGGTTATGACATGCCGGTATTAGGCAACCTGTTTGGTACACCTGATCGCGTTGCACTGGGCATGGGGGAAGAGTCCGTTTCGGCACTGCGCGATGTCGGTAAATTGCTGGCGCAACTTAAAGAGCCTGAACCACCCAAGGGCTTTAAAGATGCACTGGACAAAATACCGCTCTACAAACAAGTGCTGAATATGGGGCCTAAGGTAGTCAAAAAGGCGCCCTGTCAGGAAGTGGTACTTGAGGGTGATGCTGTCGATTTGGATCTGATTCCGATTCAAACCTGCTGGCCAGGTGATGCTGGTCCTTTGGTGACCTGGCCATTGGTCATTACTCGCGGCCCAAACAAAAAGCGTCAAAACCTAGGTATCTACCGTCAGCAGAAAATTGCTAAGAACAAACTGATCATGCGCTGGCTGTCGCATCGCGGTGGTGCGTTGGATTTTCTTGAGTGGAAGCAACAGCATCCAGGCGAGCCGTTCCCGGTTGCGGTGGCTTTGGGTGCGGATCCGGCGACCATTCTGGGCGCTGTGACACCGGTTCCCGATACTCTGTCCGAGTACGCTTTTGCTGGACTGTTACGGGGTGGGAAAACGGAAGTGACGTCCTGTATTGGTAGCGACCTGCAGGTGCCTGCTAGTGCAGAAATCGTATTAGAGGGTTACATCTACCCTGACGAAATGGCGGACGAAGGTCCGTTTGGTGACCACACCGGCTACTACAACGAGGTCGACAGTTTTCCCGTCTTTACGGTGGAACGCATCACGAAACGTGCTGATGCGATCTATCACAGTACTTACACGGGCCGTCCACCGGATGAACCGGCTGTTCTGGGCGTTGCATTGAACGAGGTGTTTGTACCGATTCTGCAGAAGCAGTTCCCAGAAATTGTCGATTTTTACTTGCCACCAGAAGGATGCTCTTACCGTATGGCGGTTGTCAGTATGAAGAAGCAGTACCCGGGTCATGCTAAGCGTGTGATGCTGGGGGTATGGTCCTTCTTGCGTCAATTCATGTACACCAAATTTGTTGTCGTTGTGGATGAAGACGTGAACACTCGTGACTGGCAGGATGTCATCTGGGCCATTACTACGCGTATGGATCCGGCTCGGGATACGGTGATGATTGAGAATACCCCGATCGACTATTTGGACTTTGCATCCCCTGTGTCTGGGTTGGGTTCCAAAATGGGATTGGATGCGACCAATAAGTGGCAGGGCGAAACGGATCGTGAATGGGGAGAGCCCATTACCATGGATGAGTCGGTGAAACGTCGAGTAGATGATATCTGGGCTGATCTTGGAATCGACGACTAAGTCCCCACTATTTAGTTACCTGACTAGAGTAAATTGTTAATTCACGCATCGCGTGGACTGTTATTTGGAGAGTGAACGTGGCAAGGAAAGTTACGACGATTTTATCGGCTGATCTGTTAAATAGGGATGTTTACCGTATCCGCCTTTTGCTTCCTGAGTCTGAGCAAGCGGGCGCTGAATTTAAAGCGGGACAGTATCTAGATATCTGCCTGCCAGACGGGAAAAAAGCTTCATTCTCTATTGCCTCGGCACCCGAGGCAGGTCGTGAATTAGAACTTCACATTCGCCATATGCCTGACAGTGAGTTTAACGATTCGATTGTCCAACATCTGCTGCATCAACCGAGCGTTGAAGTGGAGTTGGCGATGGGCGACTGCACCATCAATCTAGATGAGCTCAATGACGATCAGCCCATCATCTTTGCTGCCGCAAGTACCGGTTTTTCACAGGTGAAAAGCATTGTTGAGCACCTGATCGCCAGAGCGCGCAAAAATCCGATCCATGTCTATTGGGGTGCCCGGGTTGAAGAGGATATGTACCTCGAAGCGTTGCCGAAGAGCTGGGCAGAGCACCACGCCAACATTCACTTTATTCCTGTCGTTAGTGAACCAGATAAGAGCCCGGGTTGGAGTGGACGTACGGGCTTACTACCAGCGGCCATTGTGGAAGATGTTGACGACCTGACAAAAGCAGAGGTGTTCGCATGCGGATCGCCGGCAATGGTGTATGCACTGTTGGATGCTTTAGAAGAGCAGGGCTTTACTCAGAGTCAGATGAAATCTGACGTGTTTGCCTACGCTCCGCGTCCTTAATCATTAAATTCACCTATGACCCCTGCTATTGATGCTGCCAAAAAGGCAAAAATATCCTTCAATACGCATCAGTATGAACATGCACCCGGGGCCGCTTACGGCCTCGAAGCTGCAGATAAGTTAGCCCTCGACCCAGGTCAGGTTTTTAAAACTTTGATGCTTGAGACTGACCGAGGCCCAAATGCGCTAGCGGTCGCAGTCATACCAGTAGCAGCAACGTTGGATCTCAAAGCCGCAGCCAAAGCGCTAAAACAGAAAAAAGTATCGATGGCGGATCCTCAGGTTGCTCAGCGCTTAACCGGCTACTTGGTTGGAGGGATCAGTCCACTGGGGCAGAAGCGAGTTTTTGCTACCTTAATTGATCAGAGTGCCGAGTCTTTGAAGACTTTGTATGTCAGCGCTGGCAGACGTGGACTTGAGATTGAGTTGGCACCAACTGACCTGTTGAGAGTCACACAAGGTCAGTTTGCAGCGATTGCTAAGTTTAAAAATTAATTAGTTTGGGTCGTTTTAATTCCTAAACTCCTAACCCTTCAAACAGCACTAACGCCTCTGGATTAGCCAGTGACTCTCTATTTTTAACCGGCTCGCCAACCAGCACGTTGCGTACTGCTATCTCAACGATTTTTCCGCTTTTGGTTCTCGGGATGTCCGTAACCGCTTTGATGATACCGGGTACATGTCTCGGCGTGGTGTTGTTGCGGATGGTGCGTTTTATCTCGGCCACTAGGTCGTCGGTGAGTTCCAGGCCGTCTGCGAGCACGACATAGAGCGCTACCACGACATCATCCTCTTTGGGTAACCCGACGCAGATGCTATCGGTGATTCCCGCGACCTTTTCGACTTGACGGTAGATCTCGGCTGTACCGATTCGGACACCGCCTGGATTCAATACCGCGTCAGAGCGACCGTGGATGATCACGCCCTTTCGTTTTGTCAGTTCAGCGTAATCACCGTGCGCCCAGATGTTATCGAAGCGTTCAAAGTAGGCTGCTTTGTAACGTTCACCCTGCGGATCATTCCAAAAACCGATGGGGCGGCTAGGGAAGGGGGCTGTACACACCAATTCACCCTTCTCCTCGAGCAAAGAGTTGCCTTCATCGTCATAAATATCAACGGCCATACCTAAGCCTCTGGCCTGTAACTCGCCTGAGTAGACGGGGAGGGTCGGCACACCCAACGCAAAGCATGAGACGATGTCGGTTCCGCCTGAGATAGAGGCCAGATGAAGGTCTTGTTTAACTGAGTCATAGATAAACTCGAAACTTTCCGGTGAGAGTGGCGATCCGGTCGAGAGTATCGATCTAAGCTGAGCAAAGCTGTGGTGCTGATTGGGTAAGTAACCGGCATTCTGAATCGCGGCTATGTACTTGGCGCTGGTGCCGAAGGCAGTGATCTCCTCTTGCTCCACGATGTCCCACAGTGCCGAGGCAGTCGGGTGGAAAGGGGAGCCATCAAACAGAACGAGTGAAGCACCAACTGCTAAACCAGATGCCATCCAGTTCCACATCATCCAACCGCAGGTTGTGAAGTACATTAACCGGCTGTCAGGGCCTAAGTCTGTATGTAGGGCTAGCTCTTTCATGTGCTGGAGCAGTGTTCCGCCAGCGCCATGCACGATGCATTTAGGAACTCCTGTCGTGCCCGATGAGTAGAGGATGTAGAGCGGGTGATCAAAAGGGAGTTCAACAAAATCGATGTCGCCGGCTTGGTCGTCCAGTGCCTCTGACCAAGGCTGTGCTCCCTTGATCCCCGTTAGATCGGGTGAATCATTCAGAAACGGGTAGACCACGACCCCTTCTACACTGGGAATGCGATCAACGATCTCCGGTAGTTTGTCGAGGTTGTTAATCTGTTTGCCTGCGTAGTGGTAGCCATCTACCGTAAAGATCAGTTTCGGTTCAACTTGCCCAAACCGGTCGACGATGCCATTGACACCAAAGTCAGGTGAGCAGGAGGTCCAAACCGCTCCCAGTGCTGTGGTGGCCAACATCGCAATGATCGCCTCTGGCGCATTGGGTAGGTAACCTGCAACACGATCGCCGGCGCCGATATTCATCTTTTTCAGGTAGCCCTGTACCGATGCAACCTGCTGAAAGAGCTCTGCATAGGTCAGCGTTCTGCGTTTGCCATTCTCACCCCGAAAAATGATCGCAATGCTGTCATCGCGACGTTTTAATAGATGCTTGGCAAAGTTGAGCTTGGCCCCTTCAAACCAACGGGCGTCACGAATTCCAATCCCGGTTTGTAGAACCTCTTGTGCTGGCTGACTGAACTCAATATCGAGAAACTGGCACACCGAGCCCCAAAACTGATCGGGCTGATCGATACTCCACTGCCACAGATCATCATAAGTCGACAGTGCCAGTGAGCACTGGTCGTTCACGCGGTTTTGGAATTCGGTTAAGCGTGCAGCTGCAATGCGTTGATTACTTGGCTGCCATAGCAGTTTAGACATGAGGTTACCTAGGGTTAAGACACTATAAGAACCTTAAGTTAAGGCGTTCATTCACTCAAGCGGAAAAACAGCGGAATTCACTTCGCGAAACCGTTGATGTGCGCAATAAAAAAGGCACCCTGAGGTGCCTTTGATCCTTGGATCTGAACTTAGTTCTGCTCAACAAAGATGTTGGAGAAGAAGTCGGCCAATTCGTCGGTTGCCGATAGTGGCAGTACGTGTGCGATGTACTGGTCTGGACGAACGACGATCATACAGCCTTGCTCACGATCGATACCGCGCATATCGAAGATGTCGCCATTACCTTTATGATCAACACAGAAGACTTTCTCATGATCCTGGATACCCAGCTTGCCCTTCTTAGGAATCAGTAGAGAAGGCATTTTATCGTAATCCAAGTCGTAGAATGTCTGCTGGAATACAGCGCGAACATCAATGACTGAATCGATGTCAGCACCTGACTTGGTGTACTTAACAACCGGTGAGTTGCTGTCGTTCTCTAACCAGTCCGCTAGCGTATGAATGGCAGAGCTTGAGCTGGTGTCGTTTTTGCCTGCAAATGCGTAGATTCTCCAACGAGCATCGGCCTGAGCTGCGTGACCAAGTTGCATGTGCTTAGCATCTGATAGGCGTAGAACCGGCGCTGAGTGGAAACGACGTCCAATCTCTTCTCCTGTTGCTAGTGCTTGGTAAGTTTGTGCACCGGTTAGAATTGATTCATCATATTTAACGGCCAGACCGCCGGTGAACTCCAGATTCTCTTTGAAGGCACGAACGAAACGAGGCTCATCGCCTTTATCCAGTTCAGACGTACCAGGAGGTGCCGACATGATGCGCGCCCACTCGTGGTCGGTCTCAACAAGACGTTTCGCTTCTGTCCAACGCTCTTTAGAGTAAGTGTGTAGTAGAGATGCGTCTGATTGACCAGTCAGTACGTGGACTAACTTCCAGCCTAGGTTGAAGGTATCTTGCATTGATACGTTCATACCCTGACCCGCTTTCGGGCTGTGCGTGTGACAGGCATCGCCCGCAGTGAATACGCGAGGGTTGCGAGTTGCACGCTCTTCATCAGTCACATCATCGAAACGGTCCGTCATGCGGTGACCAATCTCGTAAACAGACCACCAAACAACCTCTTTCACATCGATGCTGTATGGGTGCATGATGCGGTTAGCCGCTGCGATCGTGTCATCCGATGTGAACTTGCGGTTGGCAACGCGCTCATCTTCTTTTAGTTTATCCAGCTCCACGTACATACGGAACATGTAACCACCTTCACGAGGAAGGATCAGTACGTTGCCCTCAGTGGCAGAGGTGATCAAACATTTCTGGCGAACATCAGGGAAATCTGTGTTAGCTAGGATGTCCATTACACCCCAAGCCTGGTGAGCAGCATCGCCGTGCAGCTCGCCACCAATGGCGGTACGAACGTTAGATCGTGCACCGTCACAGCCGACCACGTAGTTAGCGCGAACAATCTTCTTCTGGCCTTTGTTTACACCGGTGTTCACCAGAGTCACTGTCACTGGGTATTCATCAAGAGATGGGTTTACTTCCAACGTCTCTACCGACCAGTTGTAATCTGGTTGCATACGCGTCGGTGAGTTATCCATCACCTCAAGGAACCACTGGTGGATGCGTGACTGGTTAACAATGATGTGAGGCATTTCAGATGAGTCATCAGCAACATCCTGTACACGGCCAATGCGTTGGATATTCTTTGGATTTTCTGGGTCTGGCATCCAGAAGTTGGTCTGGTTTACCCAGTAAGCTTCACGCTTAACGGCATCGGCAAAACCAAAGGCTTGGAACATCTCCATGGTACGCGTGTTGATACCATCGGCTTTACCTTTTTGGATATTCATTGGGCTTGGTTCAACGATCATCGTGCTGATCTCGGGGAACTGAGAGAGCTGAGCCGCCAGACAGAGGCCTGCAGGGCCTGTACCTGCAATCAGTACATCGACTTTTTCAGGAAGAATGGCATTAGGTGCGAATTCGCGACGGTTAGGTGCAGCATTTTTGCGATCTGGGTTACCACCACGGAAACCATCTTCGTAATATTGCATCACTAGACTCCTTATTATCTTCTGTCTCTTAGTGCGGCTCAGAGAACCTTGTTAGTAAGTATGCTTACTATTTGTGCTCATAGTGTAACCAAAGTTTTATGTGGTTGTAAACTAGTAAGTATACAAACTAGTTCTTTTCAAATAGGATGGAACAAACAGTAAAAAGTGTTGGAGAACGAGTTGTCCTACTACGAGATGCCTGGTCACCTGATACGTCGCTTAAGTCAGCAGTCGAATCAGGTGTTTCAAGATGAGATGAAGCGTATCGGTGCCGATGTCACGTCGGTGCAATTTGCCTCAATGCAGGCAATAGAGTTGCATGGCGAGATGGAGCAGTCACAGATCGCGCAGTCGATTCACTACGACAAAGCGACGATTGGAGGCGTGATTGATCGACTCGAAAAACGTGGTTGGGTAGAGCGTAAATCAAACCCCAAAGATCGACGCGCTAAATTGGTGACGCTAACCAAAGAAGGGCGTAAGGCTCTGGAGGAGATCACCCCGGTGGTTAAGGCGTTACAGGATCAAGTGGTAGCCAATTTAAGCGATGACGAGCGCGCTCTGTTTATCAAATTGGCGCAAAAGGTTGTCTCTTAATATGTTTTGACTACTGAAGTCTATGAGTGAGGATCGCCTAACGGCACTAAGCAGTCATAAGAAGCTTAATTGCGTGATACTAAGTAAGCCCCTGCTGCGACCATTATTGAGCCTGCACTTCTGTTAAGCCGCTTTACTGACAGTTCAGATTTAAAAAACTTCCGTGCTTTAGCTGCAAAAACAGCAATTCCCATTAAGCCAATCATTAACGCTATTAAAGTTAGAAAAGCAGCAAGTGCTATATCACTTAAATCTAGAGCATTTAAATCCATAAACGTTGGTAAGAATGCGATGTAAAAAAGAATAACTTTAGGGTTGGATGCGGATATTAAAAAGCCCTGCACAAAACTCAAAAGACCACCTGAAGTTGATGAATCGGAATCTACGGAATCCAAATCAAGCGGGGCATTCCACATCTTCCAGCCAAGATAGATTAAGTAGACAGCTCCAACTACACGGATAACTGTAAACACTTCGCCCCAGTGAGTTGCCAGTGCCGCAAGCCCGATGCATGCAGCTATTAGATAGAGAATGTCACTAATCGTCATACCGAGTGCTAAAAAAAGACATGAACGTGAGCCAGATACCAATGCTCTAGCTAAAATTGCAAATACTCCTGGGCCAGGTGTTACCCCAAAGACCAAAACAGCCAAGAAGAATGAAAGAGAGCTTTCTAGAGTCATCTTTCTACCGATTAAATGTCACAATATTTAATGATGTGGTTTAAAACAAAGAACTGCAAGTAAACGATTAAATGTGGGCTTTGGGTCGTCTTTGAACACTCAGTTAAGCTTCGCTTTACGGCACATAGCCGCCGTTCACAGTTGATGGGCTAGCTAATTAAGATATCAATCAATTTGAGGGATAATTGATTGCCACTAGCTACTAAATCGAAGCTCTTATCACTCAATCCCCATCGTACAGCCTGCCCCTGTATTAATGATGTTAAATATTTGGCTACATCAGGCACTGTAATTCCCGATTGGTCACGACCAATGAGCGCCTCTTCAATCAGAGTGGAGAGATGGCTATCAAACACAAACAGTGTTTCTCTGATAATCGTTCGCAGCTCTTCATTCTCCGTGTTTAACTCACGTGAAAAGAGAATCAAGGGCAAAGCTGGTGTATTTTGAATAAGTTCAAGCTGGCAATGGACTAATCGAGCAACTCGCTGTTTGGCATCCACCTCCTTGGATAGGAGTAAATTTTCAGCCCATGCGCTCTTCAGTCCATCAGTGACTTTGCGTATTGCTGCTACCCACAACTCATCTTTATTTTTGAAATGGCGGAAAACCGTTCCCTGAGTGACTCCAATTCGCGCTGCGATATCACTGGTAGTAAGGCGGTCTGGTCCTATTTCATAAGCCAACTCTAGAAGTGCATTGATAAGTTCATCTTTGCGCTTTGATGCGGACATTCTTTTTAGCAAAACGTTTTCTCTTGTAAGTAATTAAATACTAACATAACATTAGAACTATCTAATTAATAGTTTAAGGACCCAAAACCATGTCCGATCAATTACGCTGGTATAGCAAAACTCAAATCGTACTCCATTGGAGTACAGTAGCCCTTGTTATAGCTCAATACGTGCTTCATGACTCTATTGTAAACGCTTGGGAACTCATCCAATCAGGCAAGTCTGTTTCATTTGATCCGCTAGTGCTATCACACGTAGCTGGCGGTATCTTTATAGCAGCAATTGTACTCATACGATTGCGTTTGAGGTCAATAAGCACCCATGAAACAAAAGACTTACTCGGCAACAGATTATCAAACATAGCGCATAAGCTTCTCTATGCAATTTTACTGATGATGGTACTTAGCGGTGGAATGGCATGGTTCTTCAATATTGACGCTGCGGCCAATGCACACAACCTTTTTAAGGTATTACTTTTAATAACAGTTCTTGGGCATGTTTTAGCTGCTCTTTACCATCATTTCATAATGAAAGATGGTTTATTGAATCGAATGTTTCTTGCAAGGAAGTAACAAGATGCAGTGGACTCGTTACTTAAAGTTTGGAATTCCTATTGTTGTGGGAATTGCTGGAACTGCATTACTACTCAACGGCGTCAAACCACCAGAAAAGAGCGCATCGTTAATAGAAATCAAAGCGGTTAAATACCTAGTTGTTCAGCCCGAGGAAGCATTCTCAGAGATGTCGATTTCGGGAACAATTGAGGCAAGCGACAAATGGTCGGCTGTTGCACAGGTTAAAGGGGAAATTTACCGATCAAATGACTCAATCGTTGAAGGGCTTTGGGTTGACGCTGGTGATGTCATTCTCAAGATAGATCCTTTGGACTATGAGCTTGCTATTTCTCAAATTAGTGCTGAGTTGACTGGTATTGAGTACGAGCTTTCACTTCTGAATGCCGAGGCAGAAAACACGCAACGGATCTTAGATTTAGAGCAGCGACAGCTTACATATGCAAAAGCGGATCTAGATCGAATCCAAAAGCTATATGCCAGCGGATCCGCAACACGTAAGCAATTAGATGATGTCCAAAGAGCCACTCTGACTTCAGAGAAGGTCGTTACAGACATTAATAATGGCTTGTTGCTTGTAGAACCTAAAAAGCAGAAGCTGCTAGCTCAAAAGCAAGCGTTAAGTATCTCACTAGACCGTGCACATAGGGATTTAGCTCGAACAGATATTGTCGCGCCTTACCCACTTAGGATCTCTAAGCTTCTTGTTGAAGACTATCAGGCTGTTAACGTTGGGCAGCCTTTAATTGAAGGGGTGGGTGTTAAATCAGCCAATGTTACTGCACAAGCAAACATCGATAAGTTCAGAGATTTAATTGGTCTCAATACGCCACCTTCCACTCTGAATAATGAATTTGTAACTCAAACCTTAAATCAATTGGTTTCTGCCGAAGTGCGAACAGTTGGGAGCGTAAGCGAATCTTGGAAGGCAGAGATAATATCTGTTCGTACTGAGCTGGATAACCGAGCAAGAACCCTTCAAATCGTAGTAAGGGTGGATGATCCATATTCGAGCCATTCCACTGCACAGAATTTCCCACTGTTACCAAATCAACCAATTGAGTTGGTTTTTAAAACGATTCAGCCCTCAAGCGTCATTACAATTCCATTATCTGCGGTTCACCAAGATCAGGTTCTTTTGCTAAATAAAGAGAATGAAATTGAGTTTCGAGAAGTTCAGCTTGGTCTCATGCAAGAGAACCAAGTGAAAATTACTCGCGGGCTCAAGGCAGGCGACAGATTGATACTCGACTCTCTGATAACTGCAATACCAGGACAAAAGTTTACTGGGATTGAGGTGGCGAAATGATCAGATGGTTTGCATCCCATCCCACTTCAGCTAATTTACTGCTGTTAGTGTTTATAGCAGTTGGATCGTTTTCAGCACCGACCCTTCTACGAGAGACTTTTCCAGACTTTCGCCCTGTCGAAGCGGAAGTATCTGTTGTTTATCGTGGCGCAACACCTTCCGATGTTGAAAAGAAAATATGTGAACCCCTATGGGATGCCGTTCAATCGGTTGAATCACTGAGTGAATTTGTCTGTACAGCACAAAACAATTTAGCCCACGCTGTAGCGACAATGCAGCCAAGTGGGGATGCCGTTAGATTTGTCAGCAATCTAAGAACTGAAATCTCGGCAATTGATTCATTTCCATTATTAGCGGAAGCTCCCATTATTCGTGAACTTCATCGCACAGATCTTGTGGCTTCTGTCGCTGTATCTGGTGAGCTACCACTGGAACAACTTGATCACTACTCAAAGATTCTACAAGACAAGTTAGCTTCACTCGATACTGTAGCGAAAGTCATTCGTTCTGGTGTAGGGGAGAGAACCTGGTCAATACAGGCTGATCCTCGTGTTTTGAAAGAGTACGGTTTAACAACCTCCTCTATCGCCAATGCACTTAAACAACACAGCATTAATGTTCCTGCTGGAACTCTTGAAGGAGAAAGCGGTGAATACAACATCAGATTTGACTCCGAAGCGCTATCTAAGAATGCCCTATTCAACCTACCCATTATCACCTTAACCAATGGTGCTGTGATCAATCTGAGTGATATCGCTAGCGTAGAGGAGCATTATGAGCCAGCGAGTAACGCAGCCTATTTAGATGGCGTTCCTGTCATCCTACTTGAAGTACACAAACCCCTGGATGCTGACGCTTTAAGATCTCTCGACGACCTAACAAATACGGTGAAAGCCGAGCAAAGCAGAGGTATTGGCTCGATTCACCTTGAAGTCGTTCAGGATGTAACTTCAATTATACGAGATCGATTAACAATGCTGGTTCAAAACGGCGTCGTTGGTCTAGTCCTTGTTGTACTCGTAATGAGCCTATTCTTCCGACCAGCTTATGCAGCATGGGCAGCAATGGGATTGCCTGTAGCGTTTCTAGGCGCCTTTGCATGGATGTCATTGACTGGTGAAAGTTTAAATATGATCACCGTAGTTGCGTTACTTATGGCTATAGGGATTGTTATGGATGATTCGATTGTATTATCCGACTCCATAGCAGTGCATTCTCATGGTAACGTGACTTTGAATTCAGTAGTTCAGGGCGTTGTAGCGGTTGCTCCAGGTGTAGTCTCTTCATTCCTTACAACTGTTTCTGTATTTTTGCCGTTATCATTTTTAGCAGGTGAGCTTGGCGCTGTACTTGAGGTACTTCCAGTCGTTCTTTTAGCTGCGTTAACAGCAAGCCTAGTTGAGGCTTTTTTCATACTTCCTCACCACCTAAAACAAAGCCTAACTAAATCGAATTATTCGCCCAACAAATTCAAAGTCCGCTTCGAAGAGATCTTTAATTCATTTAAAGAGCGGGGCGTTGGCAGGCTAGCAGACTGGGCTATTGATCATCGCTGGCTAGTTGTTGGAGTCGCTGTTGGATTATTGATCCTTACTATTGGAGCCCTAGGTTCAGGCGTAGTGAAGCGGGAAGCAATGCCTGAAATTGATGGTGATGTAATTGAAGCACGAATTTTACTACCCATGGGGGTATCGCTCGGTAGAACTGAGGAAGCTGTCCGCCAGGTGGAAGAAGCCCTTGCGCGTGTGAATATCGAGCTAAAGTCTAAACAACCGCAACAACAGGACCTTGTGAAACGTGTGATAACTCGATTCGGAAGAAATTTATCTGTTGGAGAGAGCGGAAGTCATGTGGCTACGGTTTCAGCGGATCTATTATCTGCAGAGATTCGAGCTACAACGCTCGATGAACTCATTGAAATATGGAAACGTGAAATTGGGGTATTACCAGGCATCACATCCCTAATTATTACAGAGCCTGGTATTGGTCCGCAGGGTATAGCCGTAGAGCTAAGACTTTTCCATGAGGATTTGAATTTGCTTTCGAAGGCTTCGCAAGAGCTATTAAGTGAAGTAGAGAAGTACAATGGCGTATTAAACTCCAAACATGATCTAAATGTTGGCAAGCCTCAACTTGGCATGCAGATAACTTCTGACGGACAAGCTTTAGGCTTAACGCCATTAGCTATTGCTAATCAGTTGCGAGGAGCGTTTCTTGGCGAAACCCTTGATGATATTCGCGTTGGTGAACTCCAATACGCGATTGAAGTGAAGTTTGCAGATAACAGCACACAAGACATCAACGATCTGTTGGCTTTTGAGCTACAACTGAGTGATGGATCAACAGTTCTCTTACCTAATGTTGTCCAGCTTTATGAAACTAGAGAGTGGAGTTCAGTTACTCAACGAAATGGGGCAAGATCTGTAACAATTCAAGCGGATGTGGATGGCCGTATAGCCAATGCTGATGCCATTACTGCAGACATAAAGAAAAACCTGTTACCTAATATTCAATCAGAATACTCGGGTATTACGTTTGAAATAGCAGGGCAAGCAGCGAATTCGGCTGAAACTGTCGCCTCTATTCTTCGTGGCTTCTTGATCGGAATCGTGGGTGTATATCTGATTCTTTCATTCCAATTTAGGAGCTATGTTGAACCCTTTATAGTGCTTTTAACTATCCCAATGGCTTTTCTTGGTGTTGTATGGGGACACTATTTAATGGGTTACAACATATCTATGCCATCCCTTGTCGGTGCAGCTTCACTCTCGGGTATCGTTGTAAACAATGCAATATTGTTAATCGGTGTCATCAAAGAGAGAGCATCTGATACCAAGTCAGTAATAGAAGCCGCCAGCGAAGCCGTTCGCTCTAGATTTCGTCCTATTTTTGTTTCAGTTTCAACGACCATAATGGGAATGGCTCCATTACTCACGGAAACATCGACTCAAGCGCAAACCCTTAAACCATTGGTGATCTCTGTTGTGTTCGGTTTGCTAGCATCTACAGTATTGGTCATGATTGTTGTGCCTTCACTGTATGCAATTGTTAATGAGCTGAAATCTAAGTCATCGACAAACTAAGAGAGTATTTGTGGCGCTAATACAAATTGACGGGTCTATAACTGACGAACAAAACACAAAGAAGCTCCACCCTGCTTTTTTAAACGCAGCTTTCAGGCCATTCTTCTTGCTTGGTGCTGCGTTTGGTGCATTAAGCATACCCGCTTGGGCACTTAGCTTTCTGGGTTTAATTGAATTGAACCTATATGGCGGTGCCTATGCGTGGCACCTACATGAAATGCTATTCGGTTTTTTTCCAGCAATCATGGTTGGGTTTCTCCTAACTGCTGTTCAAACCTGGACAAAGCGAAAATGCATTGAAGGATGGTGGTTAGCTGCTCTTGTACTGACATGGCTTCTAGGTCGTATAACACTTGCCTTTCAACCCGCCTTTTTTCGTGATTACACAATCGTTATAGATCTTCTCTTCTTGCCTGCCTGTGCTGGCTTTTTAGCGCGCCCGATACTGCAAGCCAAGATGTGGAGGAATCTCTTTTTTGTACCTATCCTACTTGTGATGGCGATGATGAATGCTGTCTTTCATTTTTCATTGTCGAGTGAGTCTATCGTTGATATCACCACTATTTCGCACGCCATGGTCATCCTTGCAGCGCTAGTAATGAGCATAATGGGGGGGCGAGTCTTTCCCATGTTCACAGCCAACGGAACAAAGACACCTCGGGTTAACTCGATTGGGTGGTTAGAGCAACTTTCGATTCTAAGCATTGTGATTGTGTTTATTACAACTTTGGCTCAAAACTTTGTACCGATCACTCTTAGCATTGCTGTTCTATTCGTGGCAGGGATTTCAAATCTATTTAGGGCTTTGCGATGGAGGCTATGGGTGACGTTGCAGGTCCCACTAGTATGGTCCTTACATCTTAGTTACTTAGCTATGAGTCTAGGTTTTATTCTACTCGCCTTGGCGAAAATGAATTTGATACCAAGTGTTTCATTTGGTTTTCATTCGATCACGGTTGGCGGGATGGGACTTATGATCTTATCGATGATATCGAGAGTTTCATTAGGGCATACTGGACGACTTATTAAGGCTAATGTTTGGGTTACTTGTTCCTTATTAGCCCTTAGTTTTGCTGCGATTGACCGCGTCACAGGGTCATTACTCGGCATGGAATATTCAATAGTTATAGCGTCATCAGCTCTACTTTGGAGTATAGGCTTTTTGATTTTTGTGTTTGCCTATACCAAAATCTTATTCACTGAAAACATGTCACGATAATGCTGAAATGACCTTTGAAACGTGGAGTGTAAATTTAACTTGAGTGTCTCAAATGGGTCGTGAGTAGCCGTCTGCGTTGTGCCGATAAGAAACAAAAAGGAGAGCTACTGCTCTCCTTCGTTGGTTTTAAATGCAATCAGTTAGCATTCAGCTTTAGCCAGATATCTTCTTTTCCCCGGCTGCGACACACTGGAATATTAGAGTGTTGATGGTCATAGGGCCAACGCCGCCTGGGACAGGAGTCAAAGCAGCAACACGACTCTCTAGTGGTGCAAGTTCGATATCACCCACACCGCCTGGGTGGTAGCCAGCATCGACAACGATGGCGCCATCTTTGATCCACTCTGCTTTAATGAATTCTGGGCGGCCAACCGCACCCACGACGATATCAGCCTGTTTGATAATGTCGGCTAGTCCTTGGGTGCGTGAGTGACAGATGGTCACAGTCGCATCAGCGTTTAACAGCATCATGCCCATCGGCTTGCCTAGAATAGGGCTGCGACCAACTACGACAGCGTTCTTACCTGAAAGCGGAATGTCATAAGCGTCTAGAAGACGCATAATGCCTTGTGGAGTTGCGGAGCCGTAGGCCTCTTCCTGCATCGCCATGCGACCGAAGCCAAGACAGGTGACACCGTCTACGTCTTTTTCTAGAGCGATGGCATCGAAACAGGCACGCTCATCAATCTGTTCTGGAACTGGGTGCTGAAGCAGGATGCCGTGACAGTTTGGATTACTGTTCAGCTCTTGGATTTTCTCTAACAGCTCTTCGGTGGTGGTCTCTGCACCCATCTCAACCGTGATTGATTCCATGCCGATACGTTTGCAGGCATTCTGCTTCATGCGCACGTAGGTTGCTGACGCTGGGTCAGCGCCTACCAAAATAGTGGCTAATGCAGGCGTTTGACCGCCGCTTTTCGCTTTAAGGTTTTCAACGCGTGTAGCGAGTTCAGCTTCGGTTTTTTTAGCAACGGCGCTGCCATCAAGAATCAGTGTGGTCATGGTTTTCCTGTGGTTGGGGTCTAGCAAATTGAATTGTGCGGATTCTATCACTACTGATCGAATTTTGCTCGATCAGCTCTCTCATTTAGGGCTTTTGCGGGTGATCTTATCAAGCATGCCCATTGCCACTGCTGAGATAACAAAGGTTAGATGAATGACGACGTACCAGAGCAGTTTATCGTTATCGATGTTGCTCGCATTCATAAAGACCTTAAGTAAGTGGATTGAAGAGATGGCAACAATGGAGGCGGCGACTTTGTTCTTCAGAGAGTTGGTATCGAGTGTGCCAAGCCATTCGAGCTTTTCTGTCGATTCACGAATATCGAGGCGCGAGACAAAGTTTTCATAGCTTGTAAACATGACCATGACGATCAATCCCGAGACTAACGCGATATCAATAAGAGAGAGAATGATCAAAATGAGATCAGCCTCTGGTAGAACCGTCACATCGGTCAGGACGTGTATCACTTCTTGGAAAAACTTAATGGCCAATGCGACCAGGGCTAAGCTAAGTCCTAAGTAAATGGGCGCTAAAATCCAGCGAGTTGAATACATCAAGCGCTCAATAAAACGTTCAGCCACGGTGCAATCCTTAATGAGTTAAATGGTGTCGTGTCGTGCGATCCGCTTCCGACGGAGTTGGCAGTTGAAGCGGTGCGTTCTTGGAACTCAACAGTTGAGCCGCTTCGCGCTGTTCACCCAGCTGTAGGTAGAGCTCGGTTAGTTCGATCAACGTCTGTGCCTGATGGTTGAGTTCGAGTGATTTTCTGTAGTGCGTTAACGCGGCTCCCCATAACTGAGCGCGACGAGATAGACGTGCCAGAACCAGTTCTACCGCCGCATTGTCAGGCTGCTGTTTTAACCAGCCTTTAGCCGTTTTGATCATGGAATCTGGATCATCACAGGGCAGTTCGCTGAAGCGAACCGCTAGATCGTTATCCCAGTGTTTAGCTAACCACTTAATGATCTGCGAGCAGGCATCTGCTGTTTCGTTTAGGGCGGTTAGCTGGCCAATGTAAGCGCGGCGAACTTCTGGATCTTGTTGTGCTTCGTAACTCAGATCTTCCCAACACTGATCTAGCGCAGTACGAGACGTCTCTTCTAGATTGTTCAATTTAGAGAGAGCGGCTGTGCGTCTTAAAGTTTGTATGTCGCTGCTGTTTAAAACCTTGCGCTTTTGCAGGCTCGGTAGCATTGGCAGTAGCGCGTTCCAATCGCGTTTCGCACTCAGTAACGCCGCTTTTTCACGATCTACAGCGGTTGAGTTTGAGCGCTCTTTTGCAAGTCTGCTGAGCAGTTCGCCAGCCCTCTCATGGTGACCTGATTTAACGTCAAAACGTACCTGCTCGAGTTGAAGGCGTAACTCTGACTCAGGTGACTCTTTAGCCGCTTTGATAAGAATGCGGTGCGCCTCTTTTTCATCCCCTTGCTCTGCCGCGCATCGAGCCGCTTCTAAATAGAATAGGGCAGGAGTTCGACTGAGTTCTGCAGCTTGGATAAACAGGCGGCGAGCTTTCCATAGGTCACCATCCAGTTCCGCTTCCAGCGCTTGATTGGATTTTGTGCCGGCTTTTCTATCACCGCGCGCTTCGCTCCAGCGGCGGAGCTTCTCGGCAGGTGAGCGCCAATTCGAGAATAGATTGAATAGCCAGTGGGTCAATGTGAACAGCAGAACCACCGCGATCAGAAGCACCCACAGACTGGTCTCAATGGAGACCTGTTGGTAGGCAATCAAGACATATCCACTGTCTTTCATCATGGCCTGCCCGACCCAAGCACCTACTAATAGCAGGAGTGAGAGTAGGATTAAAAAGCGTCTCATTACTCTGCCTCCCTGCGCAGGTTAGCCATCTCTTTTTGATGCTGCTGCAGAGCCTTCAATGATCCCGAGATGTCCGGAATCGTTGGCGACACATTCAAGGTTGTCAGTTCCGCTAGGGATTGGATTAGAACACTGGTTGTGTAGTTATCCTTATCAAAGTACTGCATCAACAGAGACTGCGCGCGTGACAAGCTGGTTGTGAATATAGACTGCTGTTGACGTAATAGCGCCAGTTGCGCCTGTTCTAACAACATCTGGATATTTTGGCGAAGGTAGTGACCTTGATCCGGTGATAGGATCGGCTCTACTGGTTGATCGTGTCGTTGAATAACGATCAGTGACTCAAGTTTGCTGATCGCTTTGGCAAAACCGCTGGTGATGTTCTGCTGTGTATCGGCATCAACCTGTTCAGTAATAACATTGTCGATCAGCTCAGGCAGTTGGCGTTGTTGCTCTAAGGTCAGTGTGGGTAAGTCTTTACTGCGCTCAATTAGTGCTGCAACTCGTAAGTAAGTGCCCTCTATGTCCAAATTGGGTACTGATTCGAGTTTAGAGATATCACTGGCAAGGCTTTGGCGCAGTGGGTAGAGGCTGACATCATCCAACTCTTTAAGAATGGTGTCGGTACTGCGCAAGAGGGCCAGCGCACCTTCGGCGCGGTTCTCCATTAAGATGCGTTGGTTCGCCAAGCGTAATAGATACTCAGCCTCAGCTAGGCGCCAGTCACTCTCTGATCGTTCACGACCGGCTTCGACCTGTTTGATGGCATCACTTAGGCGTTCTTGTAGAGTGGCGATTTCGGCCGTTTGTGCCACTTTTTCTGCTTGGATCTGTTGGAAGCTCTCAGTCAGCTCGGCAACTGCTGCATTGGCATCATTGACCGCTGCAGTGGCTTCCAGCTGTTGAGCGGCACTGCGCTGATTAAAGCTCTCTTCGAGTTGGGTGAGTTTTTGCTGGGCCAGGTAACCGCCAGCACCAACCGCCCCTAGAGCAACCAAGCTGATGATCGTCGCTAAGATTGCTGACGCGCTTTTTTTGGCTGGGCCAGTCTCTTTTACATCTGAGGCCTCTGTCAATTCGGAGCTATCTTCAGCCTGCTCGCTGGCCGTCTCTTCTGCCTTTGACTCGACAACTTCAGCTTCGAGAATCTCGGCATCTTCTACTTGATCGGTTTGATTCTCTTTATCGGAGTGACTCATCGCTCTATTCCTTTATTGAAATCGCTGCTCTAAGGCCGCGATCATGGCACTGTCATCAGCACCCTCTGCGACTGTGATATCGGTAAAACCTAAGGTATTTCCCAGATCGGCAACACGCTGACTGGGAACAAAAATGGGTGTATCAGCAAACATGCCCCACTCATCGGCAAGCTTCGCTAAATGCTCTAACGCTTCGCCACTACTAATGAGTATAGCGCCTGGTGCCTGTTTAAAACATTCTGAAAGTTCAGCGTCACTGTATTCAGGCATTTGACGTTGATAGAGACTGATCGTTTCGACCTTTGCACCGCGCTCGGCTAGGGTCTCTTCTAGAAGTGTTCTACCGCCTACGCCTTTGAATATTAGGATTCGTTCTCCAGAGGGTTGTGCAAATGCAGGCAGTGTTAAAAGGGCTTCAGAATCGAGCCCTTCATTAGTATTGGCATAAATCTCATAACTGGCCAGTTCATCAGCCGTCCCTTTGCCGATGGCGTGCCACTGAACCCCAATAGGCAGTTGAGGCCAGAGTTGATCGAGTAGGTCAATGGCAATTCTGGCCGCATTTCGGCTGACAACGATGACGTGTTGATAGAGGTCGAGATCCAGTAGTTTGCTTTGCAGACCAGGGGTGGATGGGTTCTCTAGATCTTCAGGAATGATCTCTAGAAGTGGCAGTGGGATAGGCGTAAAGCCTCTCTCTTTCAAGGCAGACGTTAGCGCGCCCTGCATGGCTGCCGGGCGCGTGGTTAGTACGCTGGGTTTAGCCGCGCTCGGCATACACCTGCTCTAGAATCTCACCAGCACCTGCTTCAAGGAGCTTTTCAGCTAACTCAATTCCCAAGGCTTCGGCACTCTCTTTATGACCACGAATCTCATCGCGCAATACCAGTGTGCCATCAGGGCGACCTACAAGACCACGTAACCAGATTTGATCGCCTTCCAGTTCGGCATAGCAACCGATTGGAACCTGACAGCCGCCCTCTAGGCGTTTGTTCATAGCGCGTTCGGCAATGACACGAGCCGCCGTTTCGTCGTGGTTCAGTGGTGCTAACAGAGCCTGAGTCTCTAGATCATCCATTCGACACTCGATACCGACTGCGCCTTGGCCACCCGCGGGAAGACTCTCGGTAGAGTCGATTTGATGTTTAATGCGATCTTTCAGCTCAAGGCGAATCAGTCCGGCTGATGCAAGGATAATGGCGTCATATTCACCGGCATCGAGTTTTCCAAGGCGGGTCTGAACATTGCCACGCAAGGTTTTGATCTCTAAATCAGGACGGCGTTCACGCAGTTGCACCTCGCGACGAAGCGATGAGGTACCCACCACAGCCCCCTGCGGCAGTTCATCAAAGTGGTTGTAAGTATTGCTGACAAACGCATCCGTTGGTGTTTCTCGCTCACAGATAACAGACAATCCTAGCCCCTCTGGAAACTCCATCGGTACATCTTTCATTGAATGCACGGCGATATCAGCGCGTCCTTCCAGCATGGAGACTTCTAACTCTTTAACGAACAGGCCTTTGCCGCCGATTTTGGCGAGAGGGGTATCCAAAATCTTATCGCCGCGGGTCACCATAGTAACTAGCTCAACGTTAAGATCGGAATGTAGCTCTTCAAGACGGGCTTTTACGAATTCTGCTTGCCATAAAGCGAGTAAGCTCTGGCGAGTCGCAATGCGGAGTGTGCGTGACATGAAACTTCCAAATAGAGATCTTTTTTTCGAATTTTCTAAGTGTATCAGATGTCTCTACTAAATTGAGCGTCCGGACGGGTTATTAGATCGGCTGAGAGTGCTATAATCGCGCCACTATTTTATGCGGTGTCATCCACCGAGACAGTTTCAAGAGAGGTAAATGAGATGAGTGATCAAACGAACCAGCAGTGGGGTGGTCGTTTTAGTGAGGCAACCGATGCGTTTGTGGCTCGATTCACAGCCTCTGTTGATTTTGATCAGCGTCTCTATCGCCAAGACATTCAGGGCTCTATTGCGCATGCACGCATGCTGACCAAAGTGGGTGTTCTGACTGAAGATGAGCGCGATGCAATCATTAAAGGTCTGGGTGAGATTCGCATTGAGATTGAACGTGGTGAGTTCGAATGGTCTGTTGCACTGGAAGATGTGCACATGAACATTGAAGCGGCACTGACTAAGAAGATTGGCATTACCGGTAAAAAGCTGCATACCGGACGTTCGCGTAACGACCAAGTAGCGACCGATATCCGCCTCTACATGCGTGATGAGATTGACCAGATACTGTCTGAAATCACGCGTCTGCAAGCGGGTCTTTTGGATCTGGCTGAGCGCAATGCTGACACAATCATGCCTGGCTTCACTCACCTGCAAACGGCACAACCTGTTACCTTTGGTCACCACCTGTTGGCCTGGTACGAGATGCTTTGTCGTGATTACGAGCGTTTTGCGGATTGTCGTAAGCGTGTCAATGTGATGCCACTCGGTGCCGCGGCTTTGGCCGGTACGACCTACCCAATCGATCGTCACTACACTGCAGAGCTTCTAGATTTTACGATGCCAGCTCGCAACTCATTAGATGCTGTGTCAGATCGTGATTTCGCGATTGAATTCTGTGCTGCTTCAAGCGTGTTGCTGATGCACATGACTCGTATGTCAGAAGAGTTGGTGCTTTGGACCTCTGCACAGTTCAACTTTATCAATCTTCCAGATCGCTTCTGCACCGGCTCTTCAATCATGCCACAGAAGAAGAACCCAGACGTGCCTGAGCTGGTACGTGGTAAATCGGGCCGTGTTTACGGACATCTGATGTCGTTGCTGACGTTGATGAAGTCACAACCGCTGGCGTACAACAAAGACAACCAAGAGGATAAAGAGCCTTTGTTTGATGCTGTCGATACGGTTCAAGGCTGTCTGCGCGCGTTTGGTGATATGGTGCCTGCGATTGAGGCTCGTCCTGAAGAGATGCGCGAAGCGGCTCGCCGTGGTTTCTCTACCGCAACGGACTTGGCTGACTACCTAGTGCGTGCAGGTGTTGCCTTTCGTGATGCCCATGAAATCGTTGGGCTGTCGGTGGCTTATGGTATTAAAACAGGCAAAGATCTATCCGATATGACTCTTGAAGAGCTACGTCAGTTCTCAGATCAGATTCATGAAGATGTCTTCGAAGTGCTAACCCTCGAGGGCTCGGTGGCCGCTCGTGACCATATTGGCGGTACGGCACCTAACCAAGTTCGATTGGCGGTTGCGGCGGGTCGAAACGAGTTGGCGCAACGCGCTGAGTAATATTCGGCTATCCTAAGCAAAAAAAACTGCCTACGGGCAGTTTTTTTGTTTTAGGGGATCGTTAGGCGAAGGTGATGTCGACCATCAGATCGGATGCGATCTCTTCAAGTGCTGCTTGTACGCTGTCTAAATCAACGCTTTTCGGTACTTGCAGTTCACCTTTGGCTTTAAACAAAAGCTCAGATGACATTGAGCCGGGTGTCAATTCGGTTTCTAAACTGGCGACGTTAACGCCCAGTAGGGACAAGGTATTGGAGATATCACGAACGATACCCTGTTTGTCATGTCCAACCAGATCAAGCGTCACGGTTTCATACTCGGTATCACTCTCTTGACTGTTGCTGACTTCACAAGAGACGCGAATGCCTTGCTCTTTTAGGTCGTCTAATGCGCGAGTTAAACCATCTAAGTTTGCGGTAGGTACATCAACCACTACAACGCCCGCGAATTTACCCGCCAGTTGCGATAGACTGGATTCAGACCAGTTGCCTTGGTGCTCTGAGATGGCTGCAGAGATAAGGTTTACCAATCCTGGTTTATCATCAGCAATAAAGCTGAGCACTAAAGATTTCATTGTCGTCGCTCCACAGATAGGATGCTCTAAAGCATGATCGTTACTAGATTTGTCTCAAAGACTAGCACTTTGTTTGGCAAGAGTGCATAACTGATGGATATTTTTGCGGCCCTTTGGCCTGTCTTCGCACTTCTGTTGTTAGGTGTGTTGATCAATCGAGTCCAGTTCGTGGATCACAACTTTTGGAACGGCGCAGAGAAGATCATCTACTACCTCTGCTTCCCAGCCCTGTTAGTGACACGGCTGGCCGCGGCTGACTTTAATGGCAGTGAATCTCTGGTGTTGATTGAAGCGGTGCTACTACTTCTAGCGCTAGGCTCGCTGTTCTTACTCGCGTTGCAGAGGCTTTTCAAATTCAGTGCGGCTTCATTTACTTCGGTTTACCAAGGCGGACTGCGTTTTAACACCTACATCACACTGGCTATTGCGGCGAGCCTGATTCCCGGTAAGGGGTTAGTGATTGCGGCGATCATCGCCTCTGTCATGATTCCTCTACTCAATCTACTCTGCGTGTTGGTCTTTGCCCTCTACAGCGATAAACGCCCCTCTGTTTTCACTGTGTTGAAGCAGATACTGAGTAATCCCCTGATTCTCGCCTGTCTGCTGGGCTTGGCGTTGAACCTCTCTAAGTTGGGAATACCTTCTCTCGTCACACCGGTGTTGGAGCTGTTGGCTCAGGTTGCCTTACCGCTGGGTCTGTTGGCGGTGGGTGCGGGAATCAATTTAAAGGCGATGCGATCTTCAGGTTTGCCACTGATGATGGGCGTTGCTGCTCGATTAATCGTTATGCCGCTATTGGCATTGGCAGTTGGTGCGATGCTTCAACTCTCATCAGTGTCACTGCTGATTTTTATGGTGTTTGCGTCGGTCCCGACGGCTTCAGCGGCCTATATTCTGGCGAAACAGCTGAATGGAGATGCACCCTTAGTTGCAAATATTCTCTCTGCACAGACCCTGTTATCGATGCTGACATTGCCGGTGGCGCTATCCTTGCCGGGCCTGATTTTGTGAAATGATATTAATTTTGAAATTTTTTTGAACTTATTTTGAACTTTTTTCTGATGCTGAGGTCTTACTTAATAAGCCTCCTAGTTTCAGTTCAAAATATGAAAATGAAACAATCTCCAGACCTATTACTGCTACTCACGGTTACCTTAGTAACCGGAGTTGCAGTGACCGGGTTGATCCAATCGATCTAATCTCACTCTTTAAGCAATATAGCGTCCCTTGTCAGTCGCAATGCCGTGCATTGGAACGTCCCAAGGTTGTATCGGTAGTTGCTCAACCTTTTGCAGGTCGTGTGCCACGCCAATGAGTTTAGGGCCGTGCATGAACCCTTTTTTCTGTGTGAACTCGAAGGTTCGATCGTAGTAACCGCCCCCCATGCCCATGCGTCCACCTTGCTGATCAAATGCAACCAGCGGCATCAGTACTAGATCCACTGCCCAGGCAGGAGAGTGTGAGCGCTTTAATTTTGGCTCCCAAATCTTGTAGCGATTTTGGTTCATTGAGGTGTTGGGTTGATATTGAGTAAACCAGAGTCGATTGTGTCGAACCGGATGCAGTACCGGCAGGTAGACCGATTTCTTAAGTTTCCAACACAACTTGATGAGCGGTTGAAGATCGATTTCACCATCGTTAGCTAGGTAAACGGCAATGCGTTTAGCGCGATGAAAGTAGGGGGCTTTTCTTAGTTGGTGAACTAATGAGAGTGCAGCACGCTTCTGCTGTTTACTGGAGAGCGCACGACGTGCTCGACGTTTCTCAAGACGAATGGTTTTTCTATCTTCGATACTGAGCATAGAGAAAAGACCCCAGGATGCCGGTGGTGTTCTTGGCCCTGAACCCGAAGGTTCAGAGTGGATACGAGTATAGATATATTAGGCTTTCCGCACGCGGACATGCTCACAATACCTATTCCCCGCATCCGGGAAAATGATTATCGGCTCGAGGGACTTGAACAACTGTCGAACATCCCAGGGTTGAGTTAATTATAACCCTATGAAGCCGCTATTAAAGGGTTTAAGACCGGAAAAACTATGAAAATTTTGCAAGCGTCGCGTCGATCTTATCGATCAACTGCTTGGATTCATCGTTTGAGCTCGCTTCGGCTTTTGATGAGTTCAAATTGTCATAACTCAGGTTGAGAGCCGCCATCACTGCGATACGTTCCATGCCCAGTAGTTTGCCACTGCTAGAGATCTCACGCATTTTCTCGTCCAAGTTTTCTGCTGCAGCAATAAGGCCTGCCTCAGCACCGGCTGGGCAGCTAAGTGTGTACTCTTTATCAAGAAGGGCAACGGTCAGTGTGTTACTCATGAGCTTTTCTCCAAAACACGAAGGCGATTTAGCATCGATTCAACACGACTACGGGTGCCCTCATGTATTTTGAGTAGCTGAGCACGCTCCTCTTTCAACTTCAGGTTCTGTGTCTGTAAGTGACGATTCTGCTCATCCAACTTTTGTACCAACTCGATCAATTGATCCACTTTGGTGGCGAGCGTTGATGGGTTTACTTCTGACATTGACTGCCTCGAACGTTTTGAATTCCGACCATATTAGCAGGCAGTTGCATTGGGTCAATGTTCTGCATAGCTCCAAAGGCCGCAAAGTGCTAGGATCATCCCCAATAAATGCTCTTGAAAGCGGTCGTCTTAAACGCCCTCTGAATAGCATCTGAACCTTTATTTCTACCGTAATAAGTGAGAGTCGATGAGCGCGCCAGATTTTGATCAACTAGCCAATTTAATGATTGAAGAGGGGGCTATCGCCTTTTCACCCTCTGAGTTACATGGCGCGATCGTTGGGCAGCTCACCGCCGCTAAACGTTTTGATAAAGCGAGTCTTGAGGCGTTTTGTGTCACTCAAATGGATATCACTCGTATCGCTCTTGAGAGCAGCAGCGAAAAGTTGATGGCACTCTACACCCAGATTTTAGAACAGCTGGAATCATCCGCTTTTGAGTTGGCCATTTTACTACCGGATGATGAGCAACCTCTGGCTGAGCGTGCAGAGCAGTTAGGCCTTTGGGTGACTGGGTTCCTAGCAGGTTTTGGCATGGCGATTGGCGATCAAGGGCAACATCTCTCTAATGATGCGCAAGATGGTCTTAAAGATCTGGTGCAAATTGCGCAAATTGAGGCGGACGGCCAGGCCGAAGAGGACGAGAATCTCCTGATGGAGGTGGAAGAGTACGTTCGTATGGCTGCCATGCTGCTATTTAGTGAATGTAATAAAGCGGAGTCTACTGAGTCTGATAAACCGGTAATGCACTGATGAAAATTGATCTCTCAATCTACAAAGAGCGTCGAGCTAAACTGCTCTCTGAGTTACCTGACAATTCGGTCATGATTATCGCTGCGGCCTCTTTGGTCAGCCGCAACGCCGACGCTGAGTTTCCGTTTAGGCAGTCGAGTGATTTCTACTACCTTACGGGATTTAATGAACCGGATGGTTTGTTGCTGCTTAAGCCAAGTTCAGATCAGCCGGTGGTACTGTTCTGTCAGCCACGTGATCCTGAAATGGAGATCTGGACTGGTTACCGAGCAGGTCCAGAGGGTTGCATTGAGACCTTTGGCGCGGATGCTGCATACAATCTTTCAGAGATTGATCAACAGCTTCCCAGCCTAATCGATGGCGTTGATCAGCTGTTCTACCCGTTAGCACGCGATGCTGCATTGGACTCCCGGGTAAAAGGTTGGATTCAGGATCTGGCTAAACGTGTTCGAGCGGGCGCTGAAGTTCCCAAGGCTTTGAGTGATTCAGATCCTATTTTGCATGAGATGCGTCTGTTTAAATCCGATGCTGAGATCGCCATCATGCAGCGAGCGGCCGATATCTCTGCAGAGGCTCATGTTAAAGCGATGCAGCAGTGCCGGGTTGGCATGAATGAGTACCAACTGGAAGCGATTATTCAGAGTCACTGCATGGCTGAGGGTGCTCGTTTTCAAGCCTACACGCCTATTGTGGCGGCAGGGAAAAATGCCTGTATTCTTCACTATATCGACAACGATCAGCCCATTAATGAGGGTGATCTCATTCTGATAGATGCAGGTTGTGAATTGGATAACTATGCCAGTGACATTACCCGGACTTTCCCTGCTAACGGCCAGTTCAGCGAAGAGCAGCGTGCCATCTATCAGTTGGTCTTAGACGCCAACAAAGCCTGCATTGACGCGGTCAAACCGGGTTGTAATTGGGACTCTCTGCATCAGTTGTCTGTCGAAATATTGACTAAAGGGTTGGTTGAGCTCGGTTTGCTGTCGGGTGAGGTGGATCAGTTAATTGAATCGGGCGCTTATCGTCGATTCTATATGCACCGCATTGGGCACTGGTTAGGTATGGATGTTCATGATGTTGGCTCCTACCGTGTCGAGGGTGAGTGGCGAGAGCTTTCGCCTGGCATTGTTACGACCATTGAGCCGGGTCTCTACATCGCCCCCGATGATCACACCGTCGAAGAGCGCTGGCGCGGCATCGGTGTTCGCATCGAAGATGATGTTTTGGTAACAGAAGAGGGTGCGCGAGTTTTAACCTCTGCAGTACCCAAAGAGATTGATGAGATAGAGGCATTGATGCGCCGTGCATGAATCGCAGTTTGATCTAATCATTTGTGGTGGTGGCATGGTGGGCGCCAGTTTAGTCGCTGCGTTAACACCTTCTGCCAAATCCTTAGGTCTTAAGATCGCTCTTGTTGAGCAGAGCCCTATGCAGGCTAAGCCCAATCCTCAGTTTCAGCCCAGCTTTGATGCACGCTCTACCGCATTGGCTTATGGATCCCGAACCGCCTTTGAGTCTATGGGTGTGTGGGAGCTTCTCTATGAACACCTGACTCCCATCGATCGGATCCATGTTTCTGACCGAGGACGCTGGGGTCAAACGACCATGAGTGCTGAGCAGGAGCGCGTCGACGCACTGGGCTATGTTGTCGAGAACCACTGGTTAGGTCAGGTGTTAATGAGCTCGGTACTGGCCGCGCGCGATCAGGTCGAACTCTATTCGCCGGCAACCGTTGAATCGGTTGAGTGGGTGGAGGGTCAGCGTCATGTAGTGATAGATCAAGATGGTGAGTCGATAACCTTAACAGCACCACTGGTGGTCATGGCGGATGGTGGACGTTCTGAGCTGAGACAACGTATGGGTATTGAGTATCGCCAGACCCCTTATCATCAGCATGCACTCATTGCCAACGTCGAAATTGATCGCCCTCATGATGGCATCGCCTATGAACGTTTTACCGAAAATGGCCCCATTGCACTGCTTCCGATCGAGGATCACGAAGGGCGCCATCGAATGGGGTTGGTTTGGACGCTGTCTGACGATCAGGTCATTACCCGCATGGAGCAAATCGACCAGCAGTTTTTGACCGATCTACAACAAGCGTTTGGCTACCGTGCCGGTCGACTGATTGGAGTGGGTGAGCGATTCTCGTACCCACTGCATTTAACCTTGGCTGATGAGCAGGTTCGCCGTGGTTTGGTGGTTCTTGGTAATGCCGCCCATGCTCTGCACCCCATCGCAGGGCAGGGGTTTAACTTGGCATTACGCGGTGTTTGTGAGTTGGCGGAACGGATTATTCTGGCCAAGCAAGCTAACCAAGATATGGGTGCATTAGCCATGCTGGAAGAGTTCATTGACGGGCGTCGAAAAGATCAAAGTCGTACGATCGGTTTTGGCGACTCTGCATTGAAAATCTTCAGCTCTACTAACCCTGCTTTGCGTTTGGGACGAAGCTTGGCTCTTCAGACCTTAGATCTGATTCCGTCAGCACGCACTCTATTGGCGAGGGCTGCAATGGGTTTGGATACTCCGGCAGCGAGGTTAAAGTCCAATGACTGATAAAAATGCTATTCGCTCAATGGACGTTGCCATTGCTGGTGCAGGTATGACCGGCTTGGCAGCGGCGATTCAACTGGCGGATCTTGGTTTGAAGGTTGAGGTGTTGGATCAGTTTGGTATGGATCTGTCGACCATTGATGACCAGGCTGCTCAGCTCATGCAGGGGGCTTTTGATTCTCGTGTGAGTGCACTCACACTGGCCTCAGTCGAGTTACTGAAATCCTTGGGGGCTTGGTCGCATATTCTTAGCTGGCGAGCAGAACCCTATGAGAAAATGCATGTCTGGGACGGTGAAACGCGTGGCGAGGTCGATTTTGACTGTTTTGATATTCACGAGAAGCAGTTGGGCTTTATCGTAGAGAATCGCCTGGTTGTTTTAGGTCTATTAAAAGCGGCACTTGACCGTGCAAATCTTAAGCTCAATTTCGCCTCACGTATTAAAACACTGGGGCGATTCCAAGAGTCTAGTCGACTCATAGAGCTCGAAGATGGTGATCTTTTATCTGCGCAGCTTGTGGTAGGTGCTGACGGTGCCCACTCAAATACACGTAAGCAGTTGGGTCTGGCTACTCATGAGTGGGACTATGGTCAGCATGCCGTTGTGGCAACGCTTGAGATGACTCGGCCTCATCAACACACCTGTTGGCAGCGGTTTACAGAGGATGGCCCTCTTGCACTGCTCCCTCTTAAGACCGCAAGCGCTCATCATGTCTCGTTGGTCTGGTCGACCTCGCCTAAACATGCAGCAGAACTATTAGAGATGGATCAGGATGCCTTTTGTGCAGCCGTCAGCTTTGGTTCGCGTGATGTGTTGGGCCGAGTGGCGTCGGCAACTGGTATTCAAAAGGTTCCGTTAAGACAGCGTCACGCCAAGCACTATGCTGTTGAGGGAGGAGTACTGATCGGCGATGCTGCACACACGATCCACCCGCTTGCAGGGCAGGGTGTCAATTTAGGTTTTTTGGACAGCGCTGCGCTCAACGACGTGATTGCTCAGGCACAGATGCGTCGTGAGCCGATCGGTGATGCGAAGGTGTTAAAGCGTTATGAGCGTTCAAGGCAGATGAGTAACCTGCGCATGAGCGCGGTGATGGAAGGGTTTAGGCGTCTATTTGCTCCACAACCAGCTCCGATCGAATGGGCGCGCAGTGTTGGTATGCGTCTTTTCAATCGCGTTGAGCCAATTAAGCAGCACATTATGTCAGAAGCGATGGGCCTTTCCGGCGATCTACCGACTCGGATGCGACGAGCAGCGTCGGCAAGCGTTGATCAAAGATTGAACTAAACCCATTTTAGGGTAAACTTCTTGTCCCTTTTTGAAACTCCGCAGAGAAGCGGAGTTTATTGATTGAATAACAGGACTGTAAATGGGACACAAAACTCCACTCTATGAGTTGCACGCATCAATGGGCGGTAAGCTTGTCGATTTCGGCGGTTGGGATATGCCATTGCACTATGGTTCTCAGCTAGAAGAGCACAATATCGTGCGCCAAGATGCAGGTATGTTCGATGTGTCGCACATGACCATTGTTGACGTATCAGGTCAGGAATCACGTAAGTATCTTCAATATCTTGTGGCTAATGATGTCGCGCGTTTAGAAGTTAAAGGTAAGGCGCTCTATACAGCCATGCTCAATGAGCAGGGCGGCATTATCGATGATCTTATTATCTACTTGATGACTGATAAGAGCTCTTCTAACGAGTGGTACCGCTTGGTGGTTAACTGTGCGACGCGTGAGAAAGATTTGGCCTGGATGGCGGATCGAGCGATCGGTTTTGATGTGACGTTAAATGAGCAACCTGAGTTGGCCATGGTCGCTGTGCAGGGTCCTAAGGCGCGTGCAAAAGTCGCTGCGCTTCTTGGTGGATCGCGTGAGCAGGCCATTAACGAACTATCGGTCTTCCAAGGGTTTGAGTCGGAAGGGTGGTTTATTGCCCGCACCGGTTATACCGGCGAAGATGGCCTTGAGATCATGGTGCCTGATGATGAAGTTGCTCAGTTTTGGTCTGCACTGGCTGAAGCGGGTGTCGCACCTTGTGGCTTAGGTGCGCGTGATACGCTTCGCCTGGAGGCGGGTATGAATCTATACGGCAGCGATATGACCGATTCTGTGACTCCGTTAGAGTCCGGCATTGCATGGTCGGTGGCGTTTGAACCATCTGATCGACAGTTTGTCGGTCGTGAGGTTCTTGATCAGCAAAAAGCGAATGGCGGCTACGATAAGTTAGTGGGCTTGGTGCTTGAAACAAGAGGTGTCTTAAGAGGGCATCAGCGTGTTATTGTTGACGGTGTTGGTGAGGGTGAAATTACCAGTGGTACATTCTCCCCAACCTTAGGCTTCTCGGTCGCTCTGGCTCGAGTGCCTGCCGGTACTGGTGCTGCTGCGAAAGTTGAAATGCGTGGAAAAGAGATCGACGTTCGAGTCGTCCGTCCGCCTTTCGTCCGCAACGGCAAAAAAGTTTTTGAATAATCAGATCAGGTGATAAAAGATGAGTAACGTTCCTGGCGAATTGAAGTATGTAAGCAGCCACGAGTGGATCCGTGTTGAGGGTGATGGCACTGTAACGATTGGTGTTACAGACCACGCGCAAGAAGCACTGGGCGATGTGGTATTTGTTGAGTTGCCTGACATCGATGCAGAGGTGTCTGCTGGTGATGACGCAGGTGTGGTTGAGTCTGTAAAAGCAGCATCTGATATCTATGCACCGGTTAGCGGTGTTGTCGTTGCGGTTAACGATGATCTTGAAGATGCACCAGAGATGGTTAACAGCGACCCTTATGGTGATGGCTGGTTCTTCAAACTTAAACTGACTGATGAGAGTGAATTGGATGACCTTCTAAGCGCTGACGAATACTCAGCTGCTTGCGAAGAAGAGTAATCTGATCTGACTAAAACCCCGGTTGGCTTGAAAGTTTCAATGCCAACCGGGGTATTTTTATTTTTGGTAATCGCTAGATGAAAGCAAAATCTTTAGTTCTACAGCAGGGTGCAGATCGCCGTCTTCGTGGCGGACACGTCTGGATCTACAGTAATGAGGTGGACAATAAAGCCTCACCCCTGAAAAATTTTGAGGTGGGAGAGCAGGTCCAGGTTGTAGATTCCCAAGGTCGCCCAAGAGGCAGTGCGATTATCAACCCCAATACCTTGATCTGTGGTCGTCTGTTTAGTCGTGATCCAGAGCAAGAGCTCGATCGCTCGCTGATTGTGCACCGTCTCAACATCGCACTGTCTTTGCGCGAGATGAGTTTTGATCAGCCCTGCTACCGCTTAGTGTATGGCGATTCGGACGGTCTACCTGGCCTAGTGATCGATCGATACTACGATATCTTTGTGATACAGATTTCGACGGCAGGGATGGAGAAGGTTCAGCATCATGTGATTGATGCCTTGAACAAGGTCTTTATGCCGGCCGCCATTGTGTTGCGTAATGACGGTAAGTTCCGTGAAACCGAAGGTCTTGAGGCCTACGTTGAGGTGGTTCAAGGTGAAGTCGGCGATCTGTCACCACTGTCTGAAAATGGCGTTAACCTAGTTGCACCCCTGTTGACGGGGCAAAAAACAGGTTGGTTCTACGATCACCGTGAAAACCGAGCACGTATGCAGACGATGGTGAAGGGTAAAAAGGTCCTTGATCTGTTCAGTTATGTGGGTGGCTGGGGTGCTCAAGCACTGGCTGCCGGCGCGTCTGAAGTGGCCTGTGTTGATGCGTCTGCAGGCGCACTGGAAGTGGCTGAAGAGAATGCGCGTCTACAAAATGCTCTGCCGAAATTTAGAGCTCTGCAAGGCGATGCCTTCGATATCTGTAAAACACTGGTAGCTGATAAAGAGCGCTTTGATGTGGTGATCGTCGATCCACCTGCCTTTATTATGCGCAAAAAAGACATTCGTAATGGTGAGCGTGCTTATGCACGTATCAACAACTTTGCGATGCGTCTGCTGAAGCGTGGTGGTGTGTTGGTATCGGCATCATGCTCAATGCACCTGCAGACAGACCGTCTAGTCGATACGCTACGGACCAACAGTCGTGAGCTGGATCGTCAGGGGCAAATTTTCGCACAGGGCTATCAGGGAGCGGATCACCCTATTCACCCAGCGATTCCTGAAACTGAGTATCTGAAAGCTTATTTCATGCGCTTATTGGCGAATGAGTGATCAGAATTTATGGAAGAGAAAAACGGAGCCCTAGCTCCGTTTTTTTGTGCCAGATCATTTGATTGATTATCTCTTAAGTCTGAGTGTGGAAAAAATTGGATTTTGAACCATAATGAAAGTGTGACTCTAATCAATAGGAGAGAGTAATGTTTTCCCAGAAACTGGTTTCAGATCTAATGGATGCTTCGGTCGTGCCTCTGCAAGAGTCTGCCTCTTTGGAGGTGGCGGTTGCCCACCTTGTTGATTCTAACTACCCGGGTCTGCCCGTTGTTAACACTGAGGGCAAAATTTCAGGATTCTTGTCAGAGCATGACTGCCTGCGCTACCTCATCTCAAGTAGCTACTATCTTGATGATCGCACCTGTGTCAGCGATATCATGTATCGCCAACCACTGACGGTCTCTCCTAAAGAGACGCTGTTGCAGCTGGCTGAGCGCATGGAAGGTGGTAAGCCTAAGGTTTACCCAGTCTGTGAAGAGGGTAAGTTGCTTGGAATAGTAACCCGTAAAAATGTGATGCGTGCACTTAATGACACGCTGGCGAATACCAAAAAATCCGCTTAAAACAGTTGCGTAGGATTAGCGGCGAAGATCAAGGATCGGCCAGCCGCGCTGCTGAGCTTCAGCTGTTAGTCGTTCGTCTGGGTTAACGGCTACGGCGCGTTCTACCTGCTCAAGCAGAGGTAGATCGTTGATTGAATCGCTGTAGAAGTGGCTGCCAGAGAGGTTGGCGTTGTGCTCTTTGAGCCACTCGTTGAGTCGGGTAACTTTGCCAGATTGGAAGCAGGGTGTGCCCGCTATTTTTCCTGTGTATGCACCATTGAGCTGTTCTGGCTCAGTGGCAAGAAACTCATCTACCTCTAAGCGTTTAGCAATGGGTCCTGTGACAAAGCTGTTGGTCGCGGTGATGATCATCAGCCTATCTCCCGCGGCGCGGTGTGTTGCTAAGAGCTCTTCAGCCTTAGGCAGGATGATCGGCTCAATAACCTCGGACATGAATTCGTTGTGCCACTGATCTAGTTGAGCTTTGCTGTGCTCTGTCAGTGGTTTTAACGCAAACTCGAGAAATTCGTTGATATCCATCGTACCCGCTTTGTACTGTTCAAAAAAACGATCATTTGCGGCTCGGTAGGCGGTCTCATCAACAATGCCTTTTTGACACAAAAACTCCCCCCATGCGTGATCACTGTCGCCGTTGAGTAGGGTGTTATCCAGATCAAAAATAGCCAAGGGTTTCATAAGGTTCTCGTGTTTAGGATTCGCTGCAGAGAATACGGGTGTCTGAGCTGACTGGCAAGACACTGTGAATAGTCTATTTCTTAAAAGTTGGTACTGTGGAACAATAGGACCATAAGTTAAAGTTTTTTAAGGAAAACAAAGTGATCGATTCAGATGGGTTTAGACCGAATGTAGGTATCATTCTGGTTAACTCGCTGGGTCAAGTTCTGTGGGCGCGTCGTTGTGGTCAAGATGCGTGGCAGTTTCCACAAGGTGGAATCAATGCGGATGAGACCGCTGAACAAGCCATGTATCGTGAACTCCATGAAGAGATCGGCCTAACGAAAAAGGATGTGGAGATCCTCGGCGTTACCCGTGGTTGGTTAAGGTATCGTCTGCCAAAACGCATGATTCGTCGTAATCAGTTTCCACTCTGTATAGGTCAAAAACAGAAGTGGTTTATGTTGCGCATGTTGAGTCGTGACGAGGCAGTGAAAATCGACTGTTCGGACACCCCAGAATTTGATGGTTGGCGATGGGTGAGTTATTGGTACCCAGTAGGGCAAGTCGTCTCATTTAAAAAAGAGGTTTATCGTAAAGCGATGCGGGAGTTATCTCCTCGTTTGACACGTATCGTTAAACGCTAGACACACAATGTCTAAAAGGAGTCGCACATGAGCATGCTCGCTCGATTGCGTCAGATTGTGCAGGAAGTAGGCAGTGAGTCCGATCTTGAGTCGGTACTCTCCCTTACTGTGCGTCGCATTCGTGAGACAATGTCGACTGAAGTGTGCTCCATCTACCTAACCGATACGCAAACGAATCGTTATGTGCTTCGTGCCACCGAGGGTTTGAATCAGGACGCGGTGGGTAAGGTCTCTCTATCGTCGACTGAGGGTATCGTGGGTTTAGTCGGTTCTCGTGCAGAACCGATCAACCTTGAAGATGCCTTCACTCACCCTTCGTTTGTCTATCTACAATCGACCGGTGAGGAACGCTTCCACGCCTTCCTTGGTGTGCCGATTATCCATCAGCGTAAAGTGCACGGTGTGTTGGTTGTTCAGCAGCGGGAAGTTCGACGCTTTGATGAGTCTGAAGAGGCTTTCATGGTTACTCTGTCGGCTCAGCTCGCTGGCGTGATTGCCCATGCCGAGGCCACCGGCTCCATTCTTGATGTTTTTGCTGCCGCTAAACAGGATGATGAGCCTGTCACGGCGAAGCGTTTTGTCGGTATCGCTGGCGCACCCGGTGTCGCTATCGGTAATGTCTATGTGGCAACGCTCTCTGCAGATCTACGCAGTGTGCCTGACAAGCCGGCCAATGATATCCAGGCAGAGCTGCAAGATTTCGAACACGCCCTGGTTCAAGTGCGGGAAGATATTCAGAAGGTCTCTGACTCTCTAGCGACGCGCCTTAGAACAGAGGAGCAGGCGCTCTTCGAAGTCTACCTCCGTATGCTGGATGACAATGCCATTCCAAGTGAAGTGCGAACTAAGATTGAGGCAGGAAACTGGGCTCAGGGTGCGCTTCGGGAAGTTATTCAAGCTCATGTTAGGCAGTTCTCCGATATGGAGGACCCCTACTTGCGCGAGCGGGCAACTGACATTCGTGACTTAGGTCGTCGTCTGCTCTCGGCAATGCAACAAGAGGGGGCTGAACGGGTTCCTGATTTCCCAGATAACACGGTTTTGATTGCCGATGACCTTTCGCCGGCTATGCTCGGTTTGGTGCCTGAAGATAAGTTGGTCGGTATGGTGTCTGTGACCGGCTCTGGCTCCTCACATGCCGCCATATTGGCTCGTTCAATGGGTATTCCAACGCTGATGGGTGTGGTTGAGCTGCCCTATACCAAGCTTGATGGTCGTCAGGTTATTGTCGATGGCTACTCAGGCAGGATCTACGTTGACCCGACAGATGATCTGTTAGAAGCCTACAGCTCTATTCTCAAAGAGGAGCGAGCGATTGAGGCTAACCTGGATCAACTTCGCGACCTTCCCGCTGAGACACAAGATGGTTTCAATCAGACGTTATGGGTTAATACCGGTCTGACGGCAGATGTGGAGCGTGCGGTTAAACGCGGTGCTGAAGGTATCGGACTCTATCGTACAGAAATTCCGTTTATGATTAGGGATACTTTTCCTTCTGAACTAGAGCAAGCGGACAGTTACCGTCGTCAACTGGAAGCCTTTGCCCCCAAACCTGTAACCATGCGCACCCTAGATATTGGTGGTGATAAGGCGTTGCCCTATTTCCCAATTGAGGAAGAGAACCCATTCCTTGGTTGGCGAGGCATTCGTGTCACCTTAGATCATCCCGAGATCTTCCTTGTTCAGGTGCGTGCTATGTTGCGGGCATCTGAGGGGCTCAATAACTTAAGGATCATGCTGCCAATGATCAGCAGTGTTCAAGAGGTGGAAGCGGCGCTGGAGCAGATTAATCAGGCGTTCAACGAGTTGTTGGAGGAGGGGTTGGATCTTCAGAAGCCTGAGATTGGCGTCATGATTGAAGTGCCCGCTGCGGTCTATCAAATTGGCCGTTTTGCGCCTTTGATCGATTTTGTCTCAGTCGGTTCTAATGATTTGACTCAGTATCTGCTCGCAGTTGATCGCAATAATCCGCGTGTTGCTGATCTCTACACCACCTATCACCCATCGGTGTTGCAGGCACTGCAGTTGATTGCTAATGAGGCGCACAAATACCAGAAACAGGTCTCTATCTGTGGTGAGATGGCGGCCGATCCCGGCGGTGCGTTGCTGTTGATGGCGATGGGTTATGACGTGCTTTCAATGAACTCGACCAACTTACCTAAAGTTAAGTTGGCGATTCGCAGTGTTGAATATAAAGATGCAGCGTTGCTTTTAGGGCAGGTGATGAAAATGGATGAGTCTTCAGATATTCACCTATTGCTTCGTGAAACGCTTCAAAACGCGGGTCTGACACAGTTGACGCGTCCCGTTCTTCCAGGAAACGATTAGATGATAGAGACATTAATTACCTACCTAGTTCTAGGTTCGGTGGCTGGCGTTGTGGCTGGGCTCTTTGGTATTGGTGGCGGTCTTTTGATCGTCCCCGTTCTTATCTTTAGCTTTACGGCTCAGGCGATGCCAGAGGTCGTTGTGACCCACGCTGCAGTAGCGACTTCACTTGCAACCATTGTGGTTACCTCGATCAGTTCGGTACTGGCGCATAATAAACGCGGTGCGGTTCGCTTTGATCAGTTTAAGCCGCTCGCTGTCGGTGTTGCCGTTGGTGCTATGGTCGGTGTTTGGATCGCTGATCAGTTAACTGGTGATAATCTTCAAATCATCTTTGGAATTTTTGCCTGTATGGTCGCAGTGCAGATGGCTTTCGATTTGAAGCCGCGTCAAGGTAATAGCACGCCTGAAAACTTAGAGTTGGGTGTTGCGGGGTCAGTCATTGGTGGAGCCTCCTCTATTTTCGGTATCGGCGGTGGTACCTTGACGGTGCCCTACTTGACCGCTCGAGGCAGTGACATGCGTGAAGCGGTCGGTACTTCAGCCGCAGTTGGTTTGCCCATCGCGCTGTTCAGTGCACTGGCTTATATCTGGGCCGGCCAAGATGCCGCAGGTATGCCAGCTTATAGTGTTGGCTACATCTATCTGCCAGCCTTTGTGGGCATTGCGATTGCCAGTTCACAGTTTGCTCGAGTCGGTGCGAAATTGGCGCACTCTCTGCCACAAAAACACCTGAAAAAGATCTTTGCCATCTTCTTAATGGTCATTGGTGTTCGTTTCTTGCTGATTAACTTGATGGGGCTGGCGTGATCTGGACTCATGATATTGACCCAGTTGCGGTCGGCTTTGGTGCTATACAGATTCATTGGTACGGCATCATGTACCTGCTCGCATTCGGTTCGGCCTATTGGTTGGGTACTGTTCAAGCAAAGCGAACCGGTCTATGGAGCGAAAAGCAGCTTTCTGATCTGATTTTTTATGGTGCTCTAGGTGTCATTCTTGGTGGCCGAGTCGGTTATGTCCTTTTCTACCACTTTGACTACTTCTTAGAAAATCCGCTCTGGTTATTCCATGTTTGGGAGGGCGGGATGTCCTTCCATGGTGGCCTGTTAGGGGTGGTTGCAGTCATTCTCTGGTTCTCTAAAAGTCAGGGTAAATCACTGTTTGAGATCGGTGATTTTGTCGCCCCGCTCGTGCCTTTAGGTTTGGCTGCTGGCAGGATGGGTAACTTCATCGGTGGTGAGTTGTGGGGGCGTGCCACTGATCAGGCCTGGGGTGTGATCTTTCCACGTGCCAGCGACCTGTTAGCTAGACACCCTTCGCAGCTTTATGAAGCGCTGCTCGAAGGTATTGTTCTGTTCTCAATTGTCTGGATCTACTCAATGAAACCGCGCAAGTTGGGGTCGGTTTCAGGGCTCTTTTTGTTAGGTTACGGCCTTGCTCGTAGTGCTGTAGAGTTCTTCAGGGAGCCGGATGCGCATCTTGGCTTTATTGGGTTTGATGTTTTAACAATGGGTCAGTTACTCTCTCTACCCATGATTTTGATTGGGCTTTATCTGCTTATGCGCCCAGTTGCGTCGAAAAATTAATCTAAGGTTATTGGATGAAACAGTATTTAGAGTTGTGCCAACGCATCATTGATGAAGGCGTCTGGGTGGGTAATGAGCGCACCGGTAAGCGTTGTTTAACAGTGATTGATGCCAATCTTGAATATGATGTCGCTGGCAATCAGTTCCCGCTCGTCACAACGCGCAAGAGTTTTTACAAAGCGGCCATTGCTGAGCTTTTGGGTTACCTACGTGGATACGATAGTGCGGCTCAGTTTCGTGATATTGGCTGTAATACGTGGAATGCTAACGCAAACGAGAATGGTGCTTGGTTGAATAATCCTGCTCGTAAAGGTGAGGATGACATGGGGCGTGTTTACGGAGTGCAGGGTCGTCAGTGGATGGCGTCCGATGGCAGCGTCACCGATCAGCTTAAGAAGATTGTTGATAACCTCTCTAAAGGGATCGATGATCGCGGCGAAATCCTGACCTTCTACAACCCGGGTGAGTTTCATCTTGGTTGTCTGCGTCCTTGTATGCATACCCACACCTTTTCGCTATTGGGTGATCAGCTCTTTTTAACATCCTATCAGCGCAGTTGTGATGTGCCGCTGGGCCTCAATTTTAATCAGGTTCAGGTCTATGTGTTGTTGGCGTTGATGGCCCAGATAACCGGTCATAAACCAGGTAAGGCGTATCATAAGATCGTCAATGCGCACATCTATGAAGATCAGTTGGAGTTGATGCGTGACGTGCAGCTTAAGCGCGAACCTTTCCCTAGCCCGCAGTTAAAGATCAATCCCGATATTAAATCGCTTGAGGATATCGAAACCTGGGTGACAACGGATGACTTTGAAGTGGTTGGCTATCAGTACCATGACGCCATTCAATACCCATTTTCTGTATAAGTAGGAGAGGTTATGAGATTAGCTTTAATCGTCGCTCAGGGTTTAAATCGCGTTATTGGTAATGACAATAAACTGCCTTGGTACCTACCTGAAGATCTGCGTTATTTCAAAGAGGTGACCATGGGTAAGCCCATTATTATGGGTCGCAAAACCTTTGAGTCGATTGGCAAGCCTCTGCCAGGTCGTTTGAATATCGTCATTACACGAGATTCGAATTGGAGTGCTGAAGGTGTCAAAATCGTGGCAAGCCTAGAAGAGGCTATCGAGGTCGGTGAGGCACAGGCTATGATCGATGGGGTAGAGGAGGCTGTCATTATTGGTGGTGCTCAGATCTATGCACAATCGCTACCTCTTGTTGATCGTCTCTACCTGACACAGGTTGAGGCTGAACCCGAGGGTGATGCTCATTTTCCTGAAATTGACTACGGCCAGTGGCAAGAGTTGGGTCGTCAATCTTTTCCTGCCGGCGACCAGCCGAACCGCTACCCCTACGCATTCATCGTCTACGACCGCAGCGAGGCCTAACCGTGCAACGACTGTTATCGCTGCTGGCAGATGGCCAGTATCGCAGTGGTAACAGTCTGGCTGCGATTCTGGACATATCCTCATCCGCACTTCGAAAAGAGTTAGATAAACTCAGTGCTCTGGGAATCGCTATTCAATCATCGAGAGGGCGGGGTTATCGCATCAATGGCGGTCTAGATCTGCTTGATGAACAGTTTATCGCAAATGAGTTGTCCTCTCTTAACTATGACCGCATCGACGTTTTAGATTCGGTCGACTCGACCAATCGTGTTGCGCAAACCCATATGTCTGATGGCTGTCGCAAAGTGTTAGTGGCAGCTGAGTATCAGGGGCAGGGTCGAGGTAGACGCGGACGTCAGTGGGTGAGCCCTTTTGCGGCCAATTTGTATCTTTCACTGGGCTGCCAATTTAAAGGGGGCGCGGCAGCACTCCAAGGTCTAAGTTTGGCGGTTGGGTTGGCTGTTCAGCAGGCATTGAGTTCGCTTGCTGTGACAGGGGTGCAGTTGAAGTGGCCGAATGATCTCCTATTAGAGAAGCGTAAGCTGGGTGGGGTATTGATCGAGCTGGCCGGCGATCTGACGGGTGAGTGTTCTGCTGTGATTGGTGTTGGGATCAATGTGAAGATGCCGGACAGTGTCAATTCGAGCATTGACCAAGAGTGGTCGGATTTGGGCAACTACATGTCAGGTACGCTAACTCGTTCTCAGCTTTTGATTGAGATTGTCCGATCATTAACTCAACTGTTAAATGAGTTTGAAACAAAAGGTTTCTCGGCATACGCTCAGCAGTGGCATGCGGTCCATGCATTCCAAGATTATCCTGTTAGGCTCTTAATGGGTCACGCTGAAGTGGAGGGTATTTGCCGAGGTGTGGATGCGCAGGGTGAGGTGCTAGTGGAGGTTGAGGGTAAGCTAAACCGTTACTCTGCTGGTGAGATTAGTTTACGAGGAGTTAACAGTGCGTCTTGAACTGGATATAGGCAACAGTCGAGTTAAGTGGCGCCTGGTATCAGATCGGGTTGAACGCGAGGGTGTGACCAGACTGGTTGATCCTCAATGGCCTGATGCATCGGTGGATGCTCTTTGGATTAGCTCAGTTGCGGCGTCAGAGGTTAATGAAAGGCTCTCCTCGGAACTGGAACAGCGCTATGGCTGTACTCCAGAGTTTGCTCGTGTTTCGAAAGAGTGCGCGGGTGTGCGCTGTGGATATGAGGAGGTCTCGCGATTAGGTGTCGACCGTTGGTTGGTTTTGTTGGCTGCTTTTCAGAGAGGGAAGGGAGTGCCCGCGATACTGGTTGATGCCGGCAGTGCGGTGACCATCGATCTATTGACGGCAAATGGGCAGCATACAGGTGGATTTATCACCCCAGGTTACCAAATGCTGCAGAGTGCGCTGCTGGGGCAAACGGCAAACATCCGTTTTGAGCAAGAGGCTAGTGCTCAACCCTTTGGTGGAGTCGATACTGCTAGCTGTGTTTCATCAGGTGCGGAGTTAGTATTTGCCGGTCTGGCTCACTCTATTTTGGCTCTAAGAGCAGATTTCAATGAGCAGGCGAGTGTTCTGTTAACCGGTGGTGATGCTCTTAAGCTTTTTGAATATATTAAGTCAGAACCTAGGGTTGAGTGTCTGCCAAACCTGGTGTTAGATGGATTGAGTTTGGCGGAGAGGGTGACACTTTAATGTTACGTTGGTTGGTGTTGTTAGTGCTTTTAGGGAATGCGCTGCTGTTTTTGTGGTACGCGCAAGAGTACCGATTTGCAGACACCGTCAGGCAGCCAGACATCAGGCCTGCCGCGCTTCGACTTCCCAATGAACTTGATGCAAGCGAGCAGTTAGTATTGCGTCCAAGGGAGTGTGGTTATTTTCAGCCTTTAGAGAGTGACTATGAGGCAGAGAGGTTGCTTATTCAGCTTGAAGGCTATGGAGTAGATCTCGCTTACGAAAAGATTCCTCCTGTTGCGCAAGGTTGGAAAGTTGAATTGCCCCTGCCAGCAGATGCCGATCGTCGTGTTGCCTTGCTCGATCAGCTGGCGTCACTGGGTTGGGTTCCCGAGAGTCGCGATGGTGCACTAGTGATGGGCGTCTATCCTGATGATGCTGCCGTCGATAAGTTGCGAAAGCAGTTCCCAGATGATTTACAGAGCAAGTTGCGTAAAAAGGTTAACACCATTCAAAGTGATGCTTTTCGTGTGACTGTAAGCTACCTACAAGGGTTTGAATTTGATCAAGAATTGATCGAAATGGTCGCGACACAGTGGCCTGGCGCTCAATTTGAAAAAAAACCCTGCGAAGGGGTTGCAACGCTGAAACCTGATCAGTAAGATACGCCCCACTTCATTGCTGAGCCGGTATAGCTCAGTTGGTAGAGCAACTGACTTGTAATCAGTAGGTCCCGAGTTCGACTCTTGGTGCCGGCACCATTTCAGCAATAAGTACTGGTGGGATTCCCGAGTGGCCAAAGGGATCGGATTGTAAATCCGACGCGAAAGCTTCGATGGTTCGAATCCATCTCCCACCACCATTTCGATAGCTCCTTCGGCGGGTATGGTATAGTGGCTATTACCTCAGCCTTCCAAGCTGAAGAGGCGGGTTCGATTCCCGCTACCCGCTCCAATCGACGATATTCGCTCATGTAGCTCAGGGGTAGAGCACACCCTTGGTAAGGGTGAGGTCGGCGGTTCAAATCCGCCCATGAGCTCCATGACATATGTAAGGTAGATTAATTGTCTGCCTTTTTTTACGTCTTGGAGTAGGTGTCAGAGCGTTTTGAAGTGGGTTTTCAATACCGCATAGGCTGCTGAATTTCTTGGTTTTATCAGTTGAAACTGAGATTTTAGGCGGGTATAATGCGCGTCCCTTGTTGTATAGGGTAGTGGCTCAATTGGCAGAGCAGCGGTCTCCAAAACCGCAGGTTGGGGGTTCGAGTCCCTCCTACCCTGCCACCTTTTGCAGGTGGTTTATATGCAGCAAATCTAGCTTAAGTGTTTGATTAGTAGAGGTTCTGGTGAACTCAAAAGTTTCTGACGACGTGTCTAAATTTGACAGCCTGAAGTGGCTTGTTGTTATTGCGATCGTTGCTGTTGGTGTGGTCGGTAACTCCGTCTACGCTAACGAGTCACTGCTCTATCGTGTGCTTGCGTTAATTGCGCTCGCAATTGTAGCTGGCTTTGTTGCACTTCAAACGGCAAAAGGTAAAGCGTTCTTCCGTCTATTCAAAGAGGCGAAGAATGAGATTCGCAAAGTGGTATGGCCAACTCGTCAAGAGACGTTGCAGACGACCTTGATCGTTGTTGTGGCTGTATTGATTGTTGGTCTTTTGCTTTGGGGTCTGGACTCGCTACTCGGCTGGGTAGTGTCTGGCTTTATTGGTTAAGAGGTTTCTATGAGTTCAGAAAAGATGCGCTGGTACGTTGTTCACGCTTACTCTGGTTATGAGAAGCGTGTTCAGGCTGGTCTGCTAGAAGCGATCGAGCGTCACGGTATGGAAGATCTGTTTGGCGATATCCTTGTGCCAACAGAAGAGGTTGTAGAGATCCGTGATGGTAAGAAGCGTAAGTCTGAGCGCAAGTTCTACCCAGGTTATGTGCTCGTTAACATGGTGATGAACGACGAAACTTGGCACATGGTTAAGAGTACGCCACGTGTTCTAGGTTTCATAGGTGGTACGGCAGATAAGCCTGCACCAATTACTCAGCGTGAAGCTGATGAGATTCTACGTCGTGTAGAGAGTGGTGTTGATAAGCCACGTCCTAAGACGATGTTTGAAGCGGGTGAGATGGTGCGTGTTAATGATGGCCCATTCGCTGACTTCAATGGTGTTGTTGAAGAGGTTGATTACGAGAAGTCACGTCTGAAAGTGGCTGTATTGATCTTCGGTCGCTCAACACCGGTTGAACTTGAGTTCCGTCAGGTCGAAAAAGTTTAACGAAGGTTTTTAACGAACTGAGTGGCTGAAAGGCTGCTCGGTTTTTGTTGTGTAAAGGGGAGCCGAGAGGCGCTTGTACCCAAAGGAGTAGCTCAATGGCTAAGAAGATAGAAGCCTACATTAAGTTGCAGGTTAAAGCAGGTCAGGCGAACCCAAGTCCGCCAGTAGGTCCTGCGCTAGGTCAACACGGTGTGAACATCATGGAGTTCTGTAAAGCGTTCAACGCACAGACTCAATCGATGGAACCTGGTATGCCAATTCCAGTGGTTATCACTGTATACGCTGATCGTAGCTTTACGTTCATCACTAAGACTCCACCAGCTTCAATCCTATTGAAGAAAGCGGTTGGTCTTAAATCTGGTTCATCTCGTCCAAACACTGAGAAAGTGGGTACTGTTACTCGCGCTCAGCTTGAAGAGATTGCAACAATTAAAATGGCTGACCTTACTGCTGCGGACATGGATGCAGCGGTACGTACGATTGCAGGTTCTGCACGTCGCATGGGTCTAGTTGTGGAGGGTGATGAGTAATGGCTAAGTTGACTAAACGTCAAAAGGCGATCGCTGAAAAAGTAGAAGCGGGTAAATTGTACGCTGCTGCTGATGCTGCTCAGATTCTTTCAGAAGTTTCTGCTGTTAAATTCGCTGAGTCTGTAGATGTTGCGATCAACCTAGGTGTTGATCCGAAGAAATCTGACCAGGTTGTACGTGGTTCAAGTGTTCTTCCAAACGGTACAGGTAAAGAAGTTCGTGTTGCTGTATTTGCTCAAGGCGAGAATGCTGAGAAAGCAAAAGAAGCGGGCGCGGACGTTGTTGGTTTTGAAGATCTTGCTGAGTCAGTTAAAGCTGGCAACCTAGACTTCGACGTAGTAATTGCAAGCCCAGACGCTATGCGCGTTGTTGGTGCGCTAGGTACAGTGCTTGGTCCACGTGGCCTAATGCCAAACCCTAAGGTTGGTACTGTAACTCCAGATGTTGCTGGTGCAGTTAAGAATGCTAAATCTGGTCAGGTACGTTTCCGTACTGATAAGAACGGCATCATTCACGCGTCAGTTGGTAAAGTAGGCTTCGAGCCAAACCAAATCGCTGAAAACGTAGCGGCTCTACTTGCTGAGCTTAAGAAACTTAAGCCAGCGTCTGCTAAAGGCGTTTACGTTAAGAAAGTAACCCTGTCTACCACTATGGGACCGGGTCTACAGGTGGATGTTGCGTCACTAGACGCTTAATCCTCCAGCAAAGGTATTTGAGGGTCTTCAGACCTGTCTGACAGAGACGAAGACCGTCAAAGACCGCAGGTGATGCTATTGATTCTTCAGTGGCATCTTAATGGGCCAACCAGCCTGCGCAGACGGTGAGATTCCTCGGAATCATTTTAGCCGTACTCATGCCTCGCGTAAGCGGGGTGGTTGGTAAATATGTCGAAAGACAACCAGGAGTAAATTGTGGCAATAGGACTTGAACAGAAAAAAGCGATCGTCGCTGAGGTTCAGGAAGCTGCTGGCTCTGCATTGTCTGCTGTCGTTGCGGATTCCCGCGGCGTTGAAGTAGGCGATATGACTGCACTGCGTAAGCAGGCACGTGAAGCGGGTGTATGGCTTAAAGTCGTACGTAACACGCTAGCACGTCGTGCAGTAGAGGGCACAGCTTATGAATGTCTAGCGGACTCGTTCGTAGGTCCAACTATCATTGCTTTCTCTCAAGAGCACCCAGGCGCTGGCGCCCGTATCTTGAAAGACTTTGCAAAAGGCAATGACAAGTTTGAGCTGAAAACAGCTGCCTTCGAAGGCGAGATCGTTGATATCGCAATGCTAGCAAGCCTACCGACATACGACGAAGCACTAGCGAAGCTAATGAGCTGCATGAAAGAAGCAGCTGCTGGCAAGCTCGTACGTGCTATCGATGCGGTACGCGTTCAGAAAGAAGAGCAAGCAGCTTAATTGGCTGGTTGCTAAGTAACCGATTTAATAAAGGAATTAATCATGTCTCTGTCTAAAGACGATATCCTAAATGCAATTGCTGAAATGTCAGTAATGGACGTTGTTGAACTAGTTTCTGCAATGGAAGAAAAATTCGGCGTATCTGCTGCAGCTGCAGTAGTTGCTGGTCCTGCTGGCGATGCTGGCGGTGCTGCAGAAGAGAAGACTGACTTCGACGTTGTTCTAGCTTCTGCTGGCGATAAGAAAGTAAACGTAATCAAGGTAGTTCGTGCAGTAACTGGCCTTGGTCTTAAAGAAGCGAAAGAGATGGTTGACGGTGCACCTTCAACTGTTAAAGAAGGCGCTTCTAAAGAAGAAGCTGAGCAGATCAAAGCTGATCTTGAAGCAGCTGGCGCTTCTGTCGAGCTTAAGTAATAACTTGAGCTTGCTGCGCATTAAGCAGCTTTACGCTGCTTAAAAAGCGTATGGCTGGTGGCAAAAATGCCACCGGCCTTTTTCCGTTATTAGTAGATAGACTTTTTAACGGAACGAATTGCTCGATAATTTATCGAGTTTGGTTTCTCAACCTAGATGCACATGCTGGGGAACACTGATGGCTTATTCATACACTGAGAAGAAACGTATCCGAAAGGATTTCAGTAAACTCGGTCAGGTAATGGAACTACCTTACCTGCTCGCGACACAGCTGGATTCATATCGTAAGTTTCTAGAGGCGGGCGCTACTTCTGAAGGTCGCACCGAAGAGGGGCTTCATGCCGCATTCAATTCTGTATTCCCAATCGTTTCTTACTCTGGAAACGCTGCTTTGGAATACGCTGGTTATCGCCTAGGTGAGCCTGTCTTTGACGTAAAAGAGTGTCAGCAGCGTGGTATCACCTACGCAGCGCCACTACGCGTTAAAGTGCGTCTGGTGATCTACGATCGCGATTCGTCTACGAAAGCGGTTAAAGACATTAAAGAGCAAGAAGTTTACATGGGCGAAATGCCGCTCATGACTGAGAATGGTACCTTTGTTGTCAATGGTACTGAGCGCGTAATCGTATCGCAGCTCCACCGTTCACCTGGTGTATTCTTCGATCACGACAAGGGTAAAACACACTCATCGGGCAAATTGCTTTACTCTGCTCGAATCATTCCTTACCGTGGTTCTTGGCTCGACTTCGAGTTTGATCCAAAAGACTCTCTATTTGTTCGTATCGACCGTCGCCGTAAACTGCCTGCGACTATCTTGATGCGCGCGCTTGGTTTCCAAGCAGAAGAGATTCTAGATATCTTCTTTGACACGACTGGCTGGAATCTATCGAAAGATAAGATTCAGATGGATCTTATTCCTGAGCGCCTACGTGGTGAAACAATGAGCTTCGAGATCCTTACACCTAAAGGTGATGTGATTGTTGAAGCGGGTCGCCGTATCACTCCGCGCCACATCCGTCAGATGCAGAAAGAGGGTATGACTCAACTAGAGACTCCTGCAGAGTACCTAGTGGGCAAAGCTCTAGCTAAAGATATCGTTGATCCTGCTACAGGTGAAGTACTGCTTCCTTGTAACACCGAGCTGACTGAAGAGGCGGTAGCTAAGCTTCAAGAAGCTAAGATCGAACGTTTCGAAACGCTTTACACTAACGAATTGGATTGTGGTCCATTCGTTTCTGACACTCTTCGTATTGACCCGACTCGTAACCAGCTAGAAGCATTGGTAGAGATCTACCGCATGATGCGTCCTGGTGAGCCACCAACGAAAGAGTCAGCAGAATCACTATTTGAAAATCTATTCTTCTCTGAAGAGCGCTACGATCTTTCTGCGGTAGGTCGCATGAAGTTCAACCGCCGTCTTGGTCGTGAAGAGGAGACAGGTTCAGGCATTCTGTCTAAAGATGACATCCTAGATGTTATGAAGACACTGATCGAGATCCGTAACGGTAAAGGCGTTGTTGACGATATCGACCACCTTGGTAACCGTCGTATCCGTTCAGTTGGTGAGATGGCTGAGAACCAATTCCGTGTCGGTCTTGTTCGTGTAGAACGTGCTGTACGTGAGCGCCTAAGCATGGCTGAATCAGACAACCTGATGCCTCAGGATCTGATCAACGCTAAGCCAGTTGCTGCTGCCATTAAAGAGTTCTTTGGCTCGTCGCAGCTGTCACAGTTCATGGACCAGAACAACCCGCTTTCCGAAGTAACTCACAAGCGTCGTGTCTCTGCACTAGGCCCAGGTGGTCTAACGCGTGAGCGCGCGGGCTTCGAGGTTCGTGACGTACACCCAACTCACTACGGTCGTGTATGTCCTATCGAGACTCCTGAAGGTCCAAACATCGGTCTGATTAACTCGTTAGCTGTGTTTGCTCGTACAAACAACTACGGCTTTCTAGAGACTCCTTACCGTCGCGTTGTTGATGGTCAGGTAACAGACGACATCGATTACCTATCAGCTATTGAAGAGTCTAACTTCGTTATCGCACAGGCTTCGGCAACGGTGGATGCGAAGAACAAACTGACTGATGAGCTGGTCACTGTTCGTCACCTGAACGAAACAACTGTAATGCCTAAAGAGCGCGTACAATACATGGACGTTTCACCACGTCAGGTTGTGTCGGTTGCGGCAGCTCTTATCCCGTTCCTTGAGCACGATGATGCGAACCGTGCATTGATGGGATCGAACATGCAACGTCAGGCTGTTCCAACACTGAAGGCTGATAAGCCGCTTGTTGGTACCGGTATCGAGCGCAACATTGCTCGTGACTCGGGTGTCTGTGTGGTTGCTAAGCGTGGCGGTGTTATTGAATCTGTTGACGCAAGCCGTGTGGTTGTTCGCGTTAACGATGACGAAATTACTGCTGGCGATGCAGGTGTAGATATCTACAACCTAACTAAGTACGTGCGTTCGAACCAGAACACATGTATCAACCAGCGCGCAATCGTTAACCTAGGTGAGCAGGTATCACGTGGTGATATCCTAGCCGATGGTCCATCGGTTGACCTTGGTGAGCTAGCCCTTGGCCAGAACATGCGTATCGCGTTCATGCCTTGGAACGGTTTCAACTTCGAGGACTCGATCCTAATCTCTGAGCGTGTTGTTCAAGAAGATCGTTTCACTACGATCCACATTCAAGAGCTAACCTGTGTCTCTCGTGACACTAAGCTAGGCTCTGAAGAGATTACTGCGGATATCCCGAATGTTGGTGAATCTGCACTCGCTAAACTAGACGAATCAGGCATCGTGCACATTGGTGCAGAAGTAGGTCCTGGTGACATTCTAGTAGGTAAAGTAACGCCTAAAGGCGAAACTCAATTGACTCCTGAAGAGAAGCTACTGCGTGCGATCTTCGGTGAGAAAGCGTCTGATGTTAAAGACACCTCTCTACGTGTTAAGACAGGTACTGTTGGTAAGGTTATCGACGTTCAGGTCTTCACTCGTGACGGTGTTGAAAAAGATGAGCGTGCAATCGCTATCGAGCAAGCTGAACTTGCAAGCATCCGTAAAGACCTTGATGACGAGTTCCGCATTGTTGAAGTGGCAACCTTCGAACGTCTTGAGCGTACGCTAGTTGGCCTTAAAGCTGACGGTGGTGCTGGTCTTAAGAAGGGTCAAGAGATCACGTCTGAATTCCTTGCTGAACTTAAACACGATGAGTGGTTCAAGATTCGCGTATCTGACAGTGCAGCAGCAGAGATGCTTGAAGCGGCTAAGAAGCAGCTTGAAGAGCGTCGCGAAATGCTGGATAAGCGCTTCGAAGATAAGAAGAGCAAACTTCAGACGGGTGATGATCTAGCGCCTGGCGTACTTAAGATTGTTAAGGTGTACGTAGCAACTAAGCGTCGCGTACAGCCTGGTGACAAGATGGCAGGTCGTCACGGTAACAAGGGTGTTATCTCAGTTATCATGCCTGTCGAAGACATGCCTTACGATGAGAACGGTGAGCCAGTTGATGTGGTTCTAAACCCGCTAGGTGTACCGTCTCGTATGAACGTAGGTCAGATCCTTGAGACTCACATGGGTGCTGCAGCGAAAGGTCTTGGTCGTAAGATCAACACCATGCTGGAAGTTGAGCGTAAGAAGGCTGAAAAAGTTAAGGAAGTTCGTGAATTCCTTGAAGCCGTCTACAACGCACAGCACAGCGGCCTAGAGTGTGCTCGTAAAGAAGATCTTAAGTCATTCAGCGATGACGAGATCTTGGCTCTGGCTGACAACCTCAAAGCGGGTGTTCCACTAGCGACTCCAGTCTTTGATGGTGCTAAAGAATCTGAAATCAAAGCGCTGCTGCGTCTTGCAGACATGAATGATAGTGGACAGGTGGATCTGTTCGATGGTCGCACAGGCGACAAGTTCGACCGTCCAGTGACTGTTGGCTACATGTACATGCTGAAACTTAACCACTTGGTTGATGACAAGATGCACGCACGTTCAACCGGCTCTTACAGCCTTGTTACTCAGCAGCCGCTGGGTGGTAAAGCTCAGTTCGGTGGTCAGCGCTTCGGTGAGATGGAGGTTTGGGCACTGGAAGCGTACGGCGCAGCTTACACGCTTCAAGAGATGCTCACAGTCAAATCCGATGACGTGAATGGTCGTACGAAGATGTATAAGAACATCGTCGATGGCGACCACAGCATGGATCCAGGCATGCCTGAATCATTTAACGTGCTGATCAAAGAGATCCGTTCTCTCGGTATCGATATCGAGCTAGAGAACGAGTAAGGGCCTAATTGAACATCGGGCTGTATGCCAAGTGCTGCAGCCCCCTCCCGTGAGGAGCTATAGATAATGAAAGATTTACTTAATCTGTTGAAGACTCAAAGTCAGAGCGACGAGTTCGATTCGATCCGTATCTCTCTGGCTTCACCAGACATGATTCGTTCATGGTCTTATGGTGAGGTTAAAAAACCTGAGACGATTAACTACCGTACATTCAAACCAGAGCGTGACGGTCTGTTCTGTGCCAAGATTTTCGGTCCTGTAAAGGATTACGAATGTCTATGTGGTAAGTACAAGCGCATGAAGCACCGTGGTGTTATCTGTGAGAAGTGTGGCGTTGAAGTGACAATGACTAAAGTGCGTCGTGAGCGCATGGGTCACATCGAGCTAGCCTCTCCAGTTGCACACATCTGGTTCCTTAAGTCACTACCGTCTCGTATCGGCTTGATGCTAGATATGACCCTTCGTGACATCGAGCGCGTTCTCTACTTCGAATCATTTGTTGTGATCGATGAAGGCATGACGACGCTTCAGCGCGGTCAGCTAATGAACGACGAGCAGTACTTTGAAGCACTGGAAGAGTTCGGTGATGACTTTGACGCTCGTATGGGTGCTGAAGCGATCGGCGAACTTCTAAAGTCAATCGATCTAGAAGCTGAGATCTCAGTTCTTCGTGAAGAGATTCCTGCGACTAACTCAGAAACTAAGCTTAAGAAGATGTCTAAGCGTCTTAAGCTACTTGAAGCGTTCTACAAGTCTGGTAACAACCCAGAGTGGATGATCCTAAAAGTTCTTCCAGTTCTACCACCAGATCTACGTCCACTAGTACCACTGGACGGTGGTCGTTTCGCAACCTCTGATCTTAACGATCTATACCGTCGTGTGATCAACCGTAACAACCGTTTGAAGCGTCTTCTAGACCTTAACGCTCCAGATATCATCGTACGTAACGAAAAACGTATGTTGCAGGAATCTGTCGATGCGTTGCTTGATAACGGTCGTCGTGGTCGTGCCATCACTGGCTCTAACAAGCGTCCTCTGAAGTCGCTTGCTGACATGATCAAAGGTAAGCAGGGTCGTTTCCGTCAGAACCTTCTAGGTAAGCGTGTTGACTACTCTGGTCGTTCTGTAATCGTGGTTGGCCCATCACTGCGTCTTCACCAGTGTGGTCTTCCTAAGAAGATGGCTCTTGAGTTATTCAAGCCATTTATCTTCTCTAAGCTAGAGCTTCGTGGTTACGCAACTACGATTAAAGCCGCTAAGAAGATGGTTGAGCGTGAAGAGCCGCTTGTATGGGATATCCTTGATGAGGTTATCCGTGAGCATCCAGTTCTTCTAAACCGTGCACCGACACTTCACCGTCTTGGTATCCAGGCATTTGAGCCTGTTTTGATCGAAGGTAAAGCGATCCAGCTACACCCACTTGTGTGTGCTGCGTATAACGCCGACTTCGACGGTGACCAGATGGCGGTACACGTACCGTTGACGATCGAAGCGCAGCTTGAAGCTCGTGCTTTGATGATGTCTACCAACAACATTCTTTCGCCATCAAATGGTGAGCCGATCATCGTTCCTTCACAGGACGTGGTATTGGGTCTGTACTACATGACTCGTGAGCGCATCAATGCGCAGGGCGAAGGCATGGCATTCTCTGATATCAAAGAGGTTCAGCGTGCGTATGGTGCTAAACAGGTTCACCTACAGGCTCGCGTGAAGGTTCGTATCAACGAAACGATCCGCGACATCGAAGGTAACGAAGAGTCTCGCACTGCAATCGTTGATACGACAGTGGGTCGTGCAATGCTGTTTGATATCGTTCCAACGGGTCTTCCGTTCGAACTGATCAACCAGGCGATGAAGAAGAAAGCGATCTCGCGTCTTCTTAACGAGGCGTACCGTCGTTGTGGTCTGAAGGATACGGTTATCTTTGCTGACCAGCTAATGTACATGGGCTTCCGTCAAGCAGCGCTTTCAGGTGCATCGATCGGTGTTAACGATTTCGTTATCCCAGATGAGAAAGTGAACATTGTTGCTGAAGCCGACACTGAAGTGAAAGAGATCGAGCGTCAGTTCGCAGACGGTCTTGTTACTCAGGGTGAGAAATACAACAAGGTTGTCGATATCTGGTCTCGTGCAAACGAATTGCTTGCTAAGAAGATGATGGACAACCTGAAGTCTGACACAGTGATCAACGCTGAAGGCGAGCAGGAAGAGCAAGAGTCTTTCAACTCTGTCTACATGATGGCCGACTCAGGCGCACGTGGTAGTGCGGCTCAGATTCGTCAGCTAGCAGGTATGCGTGGTCTGATGGCTAAGCCAGATGGCTCGATCATCGAGACACCGATCACGGCTAACTTCCGTGAAGGACTAAACGTACTTCAGTACTTCATCTCGACTCACGGTGCTCGTAAGGGTCTAGCCGATACGGCACTTAAGACTGCGAACTCGGGTTACCTAACTCGTCGTCTAGTAGACGTTGCTCAGGATGTGGTTATCACAGAGCAAGATTGTGGCACTGAAGAGGGTCTAGTGATCCAGGCGCTAATCGAAGGCGGCGACGTAGTTGTTGGTCTAGGTGAGCGTGTTCTTGGTCGTGTTATTGCACAAGACGTTCTTGATCCACAGGGTAAAGATGTATTGATCCCTGCGGGTACATTGATGGATGAAGCTTGGGTAGCACGTCTAGATAATGACGATACTTACAGCTCGATCGATGAAGTGATCGTTCGTTCTGCTATTACCTGTGAATCACACCACGGTATCTGTTCAAGCTGTTACGGTCGTGACCTAGGTCGCGGTCACAAGGTTAACATCGGTGAAGCTGTCGGCGTTATCGCTGCACAGTCAATCGGTGAGCCGGGTACACAGCTTACCATGCGTACCTTCCACATCGGTGGTGCGGCATCACGAGCAGCTGCTGTCGATAACATCCAGGTTAAGAACGGCGGTGAAATTCGTCTACACAACCTTAAAACCGTTGAGCGTGCAGATGGCAACCTAGTCGCTTCTTCACGATCTGGTGAGATCGGTGTAACCGATGAGCACGGTCGTGAGCGCGAGCGTTACAAAGTACCTTACGGTGCAGTGATCAAAGCGAAAGATGGCGACACTGTCGAAGCAGGCGCAATCATTGCTAACTGGGATCCGCACACTCACCCAATCGTAACCGAGGTTGCGGGTCGCATTCAGTTTGCTGGTCTTGAAGACGGCATCACTGTTAAGCGCCAAGCGGATGAGCTAACAGGTCTAACTACGATCGAAGTATTGGATATCAAAGACCGCCCACAGGCAGGTAAAGATATCCGTCCAATGATCAAGCTTGTTGATGCCAAGGGTGAAGACGTTCTTCACGCTGGTACAGCAATGCCTGCACAGTACATGCTGCCACCTAATGCGATCTTGAACCTTCAAGATGGTGCAGATGTGGGTGTTGGTGACGTCCTAGCACGTCTACCACAAGAGGGTACTGTCAACAAAGATATCACCGGTGGTCTTCCACGCGTAGCGGATCTATTCGAAGCGCGTAAACCAAAAGAAGCGGCTGTGCTTGCTGAGATTTCAGGTACTGTCAGCTTTGGTAAAGAGACCAAAGGTAAGCGTCGTATTGTGATCACTCCAACTGATGGTGCGGATCCAATCGAAGTGATGATTCAGAAGTGGCGCTCGCTTAACGTCTTCGAAGGTGAGACAGTTGAGAAGGGTGAGGTGATCTCAGATGGTCCATCAAGTGCACACGATATCCTGCACGTATTGGGCGTAGAAGAGCTAGCTAAATACATCGTTTCTGAGATCCAAGACGTTTACCGTCTACAGGGTGTAGGCATCAACGACAAGCACATCGAAGTGATTGTGCGTCAGATGCTTCGCAAGGTAGAGATCCTAGATAGCGGTGATTCTGAATTCATTCAGGGTGAACAGGCTGAATTCGTAGATGTGACAATCGCAAACGAAAAATTGGTTGCTGAAGGTAAGCAGCCAGCTAAGTTTGAACGTGTGCTTCTAGGTATTACTAAAGCCTCTCTGGCAACAGAGTCGTTCATCTCTGCAGCGTCGTTCCAGGAGACAACTCGTGTCCTAACGGAAGGTGCAGTAACCGGCAAGAAAGATTACTTGCGCGGTCTGAAAGAGAACGTGGTTGTGGGTCGTCTGATCCCAGCCGGTACTGGTCTTGCATACCACAGCGAACGCAAACGCAAACGTATGCAGGATACAGAATCTAGCGTCACTGTAAGTGCTGAAGAAGTACAAGCAGCTTTGACTGAAGCATTGAACGCTTCAGTGGAAGATTCTGAATAATTTCAGAAGACGTTGACGAGAAGGGGTGGAATTGATTAAAATTTCGCCCCCTGAATGACTAGGGCTTCGGTCCTAGTCTTTTGTTGTTTAACTAAACGTGGAGTTTGCTTAATGGCAACTATCAACCAGCTGGTGCGCAAACCACGTAAACGCGTTGTAGAGAAGTCTGATGTTCGTGCATTAGAAGCTTGTCCTCAACGTCGTGGCGTATGTACCCGCGTTTACACTACTACACCTAAGAAACCGAACTCAGCACTACGTAAAGTTTGTCGTGTTCGTCTTACTAACGGTTTCGAAGTTTCTTCATACATCGGTGGTGAAGGTCACAACCTACAGGAGCACAGTGTTGTTCTTATCCGTGGTGGCCGTGTTAAAGACCTACCTGGTGTACGTTACCACACTGTACGTGGTGCGCTTGACTGTGCGGGCGTTAACGACCGTAAACAGGGCCGCTCTAAGTACGGTGCTAAGCGTCCTAAGTCTTAAGTTCGTCTACTCTCTATGAGAGTCGGCGAAGCTGTTAAGCAGGACCTAGTCCGCGCTGGTAGCTAGACCGAGACGATAAGAGTAAGGGCAGGCTTAATTGCCTGAGTAACCTGAAGACCTTTTAAACGATTTATTGAGGGCTTATCCATGCCAAGAAGACGCGTCGCTGCAAAGCGCGAAATTCTACCGGATCCTAAATTCGGAAACATCACACTGGCTAAATTCATCAACCACTTGATGATTAGCGGTAAAAAATCTGTAGCAGAGAGCATCGTTTACGGCGCTCTAGCGAAAGTTGAAGAGCGTACTAAAGCAGATCCTTTGGAACTGTTTGATAAAGCGTTGGAAACTGTTCAGCCTATGGTCGAAGTTAAGTCTCGCCGCGTTGGTGGTGCAACTTACCAAGTACCTGTTGAAGTTCGTCCATCACGTCGTATGGCGCTTGCAATGCGTTGGCTGGTTGACGCATCGCGTAAGCGTGGCGAAAAAGACATGTCTCTTCGTCTAGCGGGCGAGCTACTAGACGCGGCTGAAGGCCGTGGCGCTGCGGTTAAGAAACGTGAAGACGTTCACCGCATGGCTGACGCTAACAAAGCGTTCGCACACTTCCGCTTCTAAGCGTTTTTATCTGGCGAAATGGTGTTATCATTTCGCCAGCTTTAAATTCGCTTTTTTAAAGCCTTCGTTTATGACGAGGGCTTTTTACGTTTCAGGAGTTTGATCAATGGCTCGTACTACCCCAATTAATCGTTACCGTAACATTGGTATCTGTGCTCACGTAGATGCTGGTAAAACGACAACAACCGAACGCGTTCTGTTCTACACAGGCATGTCACACAAGATCGGTGAAGTGCACGATGGCGCTGCAACCATGGACTGGATGGAGCAAGAGCAGGAGCGTGGTATCACCATTACCTCGGCTGCGACAACCTGTTTCTGGAAAGGGATGAATCAGCAGTTCGATGAGCACCGCGTTAACATCATTGATACTCCTGGGCACGTTGACTTTACCATTGAGGTAGAGCGTTCACTGCGTGTACTGGATGGTGCCGTTGTTGTGCTCTGTGCCTCTTCGGGTGTTCAGCCGCAGACTGAAACGGTATGGCGTCAAGCAAACAAGTACGAAGTACCTCGTATGGTGTTTGTGAACAAGATGGACCGTGCCGGTGCAGATTTCTACATGGTGGTTGATCAGCTTAAACAGCGCCTGGGTGCTGTACCAGTACCTATTAATATTCCGATTGGTGCTGAAGATGAATTCAAAGGCGTCGTTGACCTGATCAGCATGAAAGCGATCATGTGGAACGAAGCCGATCAAGGTATGACCTATGATCTGGAAGAGATTCCAGCTGATCTACAGGACCGTGCCGAAGAGCTTCGTGAAGAGCTGCTAGAAGCGGCGGCCGAAGCCAATGAAGAGTTGATGGATAAGTACCTTGAAGAGGGTGAGCTATCTATTGATGAGATTAAAGCGGGTCTGCGTCAGCGTACTCTGAATAACGAGATTGTTTTGATGCTAGCCGGTTCTGCGTTCAAGAACAAAGGCGTTCAAGCAGTACTCGATGCGGTTATTGAGTACCTACCATCGCCGACTGAGGTCAAAGCGATCGAAGGTACATTGGATGATGCTGCTGAGACCGTTGAAACGCGTGAAGCGGATGACAACGCGCCGTTCGCATCACTGGCATTCAAGATCGCTACCGATCCCTTTGTGGGAACCTTGACCTTCGTTCGTGTCTACTCAGGTGTGTTGGTATCTGGTGACAGCGTTTATAACTCGGTTAAGCAGAAGAAAGAGCGCATCGGTCGTATGGTGCAGATGCACGCTAACAGCCGTGAAGAGATTAAAGAGGTTCGTGCAGGCGACATCGCTGCGATGATCGGTCTTAAAGATGTGACCACAGGTGATACGCTGTGTGATGCTGACAAGAAGATCGTTCTAGAGCGTATGGAGTTCCCTGAGCCAGTGATCTCGGTTGCGGTTGAGCCTAAATCACAAGCGGATCAAGAGAAGATGGGCTTGGCACTGGGCAAATTGGCGCAGGAGGATCCATCCTTCCGTGTTGAGACCGATCAAGAGACAGGCCAGACCATTATTTCGGGTATGGGAGAGCTTCACCTAGACATCATCGTTGACCGTATGAAACGTGAGTTCAAGGTTGAAGCGAACATCGGTAAGCCTCAGGTGGCTTACCGTGAGAAGATCCGCAGCAGTGTTGTTGCAAACCACAAGTTTGCCCGCCAGTCAGGTGGTCGTGGTCAGTATGGTCACGTTGTCGTTGAGTTCTCGCCAAGTGATGACGAAGGGTTGGAGTTCATCAATGAGATCGTCGGTGGTGCGATTCCAAAAGAGTACATTCCTGCGATCGAGAAAGGTATCTCTGAGCAGATGAAGAACGGTGTTCTTGCGGGCTACCCATTGATCGGTCTGAAAGCGCGTCTTTACGACGGCTCTTTCCACGATGTCGACTCTAATGAGATGGCCTTCAAGATCGCCGCATCACAAGCACTTAAAAAGTACGCTATGGAAGCTGATCCTTGTCTTCTAGAGCCGATGATGAAAGTGGAAGTCGTGACACCTGAAGAGTACATGGGTGACGTGATGGGTGACCTTAACCGCCGTCGTGGTCTGGTTCAGGGTATGGAAGATACGACATCAGGCAAGGTGATTCGTGCTGCAGTGCCACTGGGTGAGATGTTCGGTTATGCGACCGATCTTCGTTCAGCATCCCAGGGTCGTGCGACCTACTCAATGGAGTTTGAAAACTACGCAGAAGCGCCGAAAAACATCCTTGATGGCATGTTGAACCGCTACTAATTGATATCAGTGATTAAAAAGCAGAGCCGGTTTACCGCCTCTGCTTTTTTATGCCTGTGAAGCTTTGGCCTTCAATCCTTTGGAGGCAAACAGAAGCGTCAAACTAAGGGCTAAGTAGAGTAGTAGATCAGAGGTGTTGGCTTTCCAGCTGAAAATAGCGATTGCCAGTAAAAGTGCAGCACTCAAAAACGAAGCTCGTTGGGATCTGATTTTGCTAAGAAAGGCAGCTGCTCCTAATGCACCTATTAGAACAATAGCCAACACCATAGCGTAACCTGCTCCGGCATCCATTCTACGGCAGAGCTCAAACAGGGCAATCAGTGCCAGTAGGTAACGCCCCCAGGTTTGCATGGTGAAGCTGCGCTGCACCGCACGTGCCAGCAGTGCGCTAGCCATCATAGGGGCCCCTGCATAGAGGGCCAAATTGTTCAGTATCCGAAGCAGTGTCGAACTGTCCATGGAGTCACTGGTCAGGGTGAAGCTGCCAATGAGTGCAATGATCATGCTCAGCAGTGAGAGTCGAGTGACTTTGATCTCACTGCTGCTATCGAGGTCATCTTGCGTCCCTCTGAAGAGGTAGAGCGTGCTAGCGATGGCTGCTAGCAACAGGAGTATTTGCCCCAACAGAGTCATCGTAGATTACCCCAGTTTCGCAAAGGCGCGGTCAGCCGCTGCAATGGTTGCGTCTAGGTCAGCCTCTGTATGAGCGGCGGAAAGGAAGCCCGCTTCATACGCTGAAGGTGCCAGATAGACTCCTTCGTCGAGCATGTGGTGGAAGAACTTTCCGAACGCTTCAACATCACAGGCGGTTGCATCACTAAACCCAGTGATGTTCTCACGATCGGTGAAGAACAGACCAAACATACCACCTACTGCGGTCGTGGTCACAGAGATGCCGTTTTTAGCCGCTACTGCCTTCAACCCTTCGGTGAGGTATTCTGTCTTCGCGCTTAACTCTTCGTACAAGCCTTCACGCTCCATCGCGGTTAGCATAGCAAGGCCGGCACGCATGGCTAGAGGGTTGCCTGATAGGGTGCCCGCTTGGTAAACAGGGCCCAGTGGCGCGATCTGATGCATGATCTCCAGTTTGCCACCAAAGGCGCCAACGGGCATGCCGCCGCCAATGATCTTGCCTAGAGTGGTAAGATCAGGTGTGACACCATAAAGCTCTTGTGCACCGCCGCGCGCTACGCGGAAGCCACTCATCACCTCGTCAAAGATCAAAACGGTTTCGTATTCATCACAGATGGCACGCAAGCCTTCCAAGAATCCTTCTACTGGAGGGATACAGTTCATGTTGCCAGCGACTGGCTCAACGATGATGCACGCAATCTCTTTACCCACTTCAGCGAAGGCCTGTTTGACACTCTCTAGGTTGTTAAACTGCAGTGTGATGGTGTGCTCCGCCAGTGCAGCAGGCACTCCAGGTGAGTTTGGTTCGCCCAGTGTCAGTGCTCCTGAGCCCGCTTTGACCAGCAGTGAATCGGAATGACCGTGGTAGCAGCCTTCAAATTTAACGATCTTATCGCGACCGGTGTAACCTCGCGCTAATCGGATGGCACTCATGGTCGCTTCAGTACCCGAGCTGGTCATGCGAACCATCTCCATTGAGGGTACAAGCTCACAAATTTTGTCTGCCATCTCTGTTTCGATTGCTGTTGGTGCACCGAAAGAGATGCCGTGGTTTAGGGCATCACGCACCGCATCGATCACAGGAGGGTAGTTGTGGCCAAACAGCATAGGGCCCCAAGAGCCGATGTAGTCGATGTACTGTTTGTCATCTTCGTCGAAGATGTAAGCGCCTTCGGCACGTTTAACAAAGACCGGTGTGCCACCGACACCTTTGAACGCACGAACGGGTGAGTTAACACCGCCTGGGATGTGTTTCTGGGCGGCTTCAAATAACTGTTCTGACTTAGACATCAACTTAACCTCGGTAAACATTTTTGACCATTATCCACAGCCAGCAAGGGAGTGTCAGTAGTACGCCTGAACAAATCCCTTGGATCGTGAATCTGGAGTTGGAAATCACTGTGGCGTATTATACAGCACCTGAATTCTTAAGACTCAGTCAGTATGGCTAACATGGAGCGTGGAACTATCGTGATTAAAGTAGGTATTGTGGGTGGCACGGGTTATACCGGCGTTGAACTGCTTAGACTGTTGGCCAACCATTCAGAAGTCTCTGTCGAGGTGATTACCTCCCGCTCTGAAGAGGGTATGCCAGTTGCTGATATGTTCCCCAATCTTCGTGGTCATTACGATCTAGAGTTTACCGTGCCAGATGTTGACCGCTTGGCCGCCTGTGATGTTGTCTTCTTTGCAACGCCGCACGGTGTTGCCATGTCGATGGCGCCGGCGTTAGTTGACCGTGGTGTGCGCGTGATCGATCTGGGTGCTGACTTCCGAATCAAGGATGTACCGCTTTGGGAGAAGTGGTACAAGCTGGACCACAGCTGCCCAGACCTGGTTGAGAAAGCGGTCTACGGTTTACCTGAGTTGAATCGGGAGCAGATTAAAGATGCGCAGTTAATTGCTTGTGCTGGCTGTTACCCCACCGCGACTCAGCTGGGCTTTTTGCCGCTACTAGAAGCGGGTTTGGTTGATACACGCCGTTTGATTGCCGACTGTAAGTCGGGTGTATCCGGTGCCGGTCGTGGCGCCAGTGTTGGTACATTGCTGTGTGAGTCGAGCGAGAGTTTTAAAGCCTATGGTGTGCCTGGCCACCGCCACCTCCCTGAAATTCGCCAAGGACTCACTTGGGCGGCGGGTAAGCCGGTCGGTTTAACCTTTGTACCTCATTTGACGCCGATGATTCGTGGTATTCACGCGACGCTCTACTCTACGTTGAAAGACCCTGTTGATTCGGGTCTGCAAGAGCTCTTTGAAGCACGTTATGCCAACGAGCCTTTTGTCGATGTGTTGCCTGCAGGTTCTCACCCTGAGACTCGCAGTGTAAAAGGGTCTAACTTCTGTCGTATCAGCGTTCACCGTCCACAAGATGATGATACGGTCGTGGTTCTCTCAGTCATCGATAACTTAGTGAAAGGTGCTTCTGGTCAGGCAATTCAGATCATGAACATTATGTTTGGCCTAAAAGAGAATGCAGGCCTCACTAACGTAGCGTTGATGCCATAATTCTTGACTGTTTTACTTGGTTTTGTGAGAATTCACCCATTCCAATGAATTTTGAGGTGTGTATTCATGTCCGCTGATGCCGATATGATCTTTACTGACTCTGCTGCAAATAAGGTACGTACTCTGATTGAAGAGGAGCAGAACGATAACCTAAAGTTGCGCGTCTTCATTACTGGTGGTGGCTGTGCAGGTTTTTCGTACGGCTTCACTTTCGATGAGTCTGTGGCTGAAGATGATACTGTGGTTGAGAATGCGGGAGTGACCATGGTGGTTGATCCGATGAGCTTTCAATATCTTGTGGGTGCAGAGGTGGATTACAAAGAGGGTCTACAGGGTTCCCAGTTCGTGATCAACAATCCTAATGCAACAACGACCTGTGGTTGTGGTTCATCTTTCTCAATTTAAATGAATGCTATAGGCCAGCGGCTCCTAGCAAGAGTGGCTGGCTTTTTTATTAGGGGGCTATCATGAGTTACAAAGTGTATATGTCGGGTGAAATTCATACCGATTGGCGTGATGTGATTCGCCAAGGTACTGAAGCATTGGGTCTGGATATTACCTATTTGGCTCCGGTCACTGATCACCCTGCCAGTGATGCTGCCGGCGACCACTTGGGAGAGCAGTCAGATAATTTCTGGCGTGATCACCAGTCATCCAAAGTGAACCTAATTAGAACCAAAGGGATGATCGAACAAGCTGATCTGGTTGTGATTCGTTTTGGTGACAAGTATAAGCAGTGGAATGCTGCATTCGATGCAGGCTACTGTGCTGCTTTGGGTAAGCCTTACATTACTCTGCATGCAGAAGATTTGATTCACCCACTTAAAGAGGTTGATGCTCAATCTCTAGCCTGGGCCAAGACGAATGAGCAGGTAGTGGAGACGTTGCGCTACGTCCTTCAGCCTTAAGCGGGAAAGAGCGCGCCAAGGCGACGCTCACCGAAGGCGCCTGTCACAGCTGGGATATTCCCAGCTTTTTTGTTTTTAAAAGCCCAAGCTAGCCAAGCAAAGGCAGCGGCTTCCATGGCATCGGCTGACCAGCCTAATAGGTCGCTGGATATAATGGTGAAGTCAGGTAGGTGTGCTGTTAGGCGTTCAATTAAATGATCGTTTCTCGCGCCACCGCCACACAGAATCAGTTGGCAGTTTGTCAGCTTGGCCTGTTTTAGAGCGTCAGCAATGGTCACTGCGGTTAATTCAGTCAATGTCGCTTGAACATCTTCAGGCGGTAGCTGATCAAAGTCTGCGAGGTTATGATTGAGCCAGTCTAGATTGAAGGTCTCCCGACCGGTGCTTTTTGGGGCGGCTCTTTGGAAATAGGGCTCGTCTAACAGAGCGTCAAGCAAGGGTTGGTTTATATCACCGCTCGCCGCCCATGCACCCTCTGCATCAAAGTGAACCCCCTTATGTTGGTAGATCCACTGATCGATCAGTGTGTTAGCAGGTCCGGTATCAAAACCTTGAATATCTCCGTTTGATGTAAACAGAGAGAGGTTTGCAATGCCGCCAAGGTTCAAAAGGGCAAAGGGTCGGCGCATCTTCTCGGTTAGGAAATGATGGAAGGCAGGTACCAAAGGCGCTCCTTCACCACCTGCTGCAAGGTCGCGTCGTCTGAAGTCGGCAATGACATCGATTCCGGTCATCTCGGCCAGAATATGAGGGTTACCTGCCTGCAGAGTGCAGCCTTCGTCTGGTCTATGTCGTAGGGTTTGACCGTGGTAGCCAATAGCGTTGACCTCTTTAGGATCAATGCGGTGGTCATGCAGGAAGATCAGAATGGCTTCCGCAGCAAAAGTGGCCAGGTCCCTATCTAGGATCATCAGCTGATCAATCGATTGGGGCTGGCCAGTCATAAAGGGAAGAATGCGCTGCTTAAGTTCGTCAGAGAATTCGAAACAGCGAGAGTGCAGTAGTTGATACTCAGGTTCGAAGTAGCAAAGAGCGATGTCGAGCCCATCTAAGCTGGTGCCGGACATGAGGCCCAGAAACATTTTACTCTGCTGCACGACTCTCACTGGCAATCAGTTGCTCAATAGCCTTCTGCTGAAGTGAAGCAATCATATCGTTAGCCACTTTATTGAAGTTGGCACGCTCTTTCTTAGCAATCGGTTGTGCGGCAGGAAGTTTCACCGTCTGTGGGTTCTTATGGACCCCCGCAACTCGGAACTCATAGTGCAGGTGGGGGCCGGTTGCAGTGCCGCTCATACCTACGTAGCCAATGGTCTGGCCTTGCTTAACGCGTGAACCCTTTTTAACCTTGCTGTTGTATTTGCTCATGTGGCCATAGAGCGTAGTGATGTTGCCACCGTGTTGGATAATGACCGTACGACCGTATCCGCCTTTTGTACCGCGCCAAATAACTTTGCCATCCCCGGCTGCCTTGATGGGTGTGCCTGTTTTAGCAGCGTAATCAGTTCCTCGGTGAGGACGTTTTACGCCAAGCACTGGATGGTAGCGCTCGCGTGTGAAGCCTGAGCTGATTCGGCGGAAGTCGACAGGGGAGCGTAGGAAAGCTTTACGCATACTGCGGCCTTCCGGAGTGAAGTAGTTTACGTCACCGTTGGAGTCTTCATAGCGAACGGCGGCGAAAGTATCACCGTTGTTGGTGAACTCCGCGGCAAGAATGTCGCCATCGCCAATTCTTTTTCCATCTAAATACTTCTCTTCAAACAGCACTCTAAACTGGTCGCCTTTGCGAATATCCAGAGCAAAATCGATGTCCCAGCCAAATACCTCGGCCAGTTTCATGGTGATGTTCTCAGATAGACCGGCGCTTTTGGCTGCAAGGTAGAGCGAGCTGGAGATCTCTCCAGTGACGAACCGCTGGCGCATCTCGGGTTCAAGTACTAGGGTCTCTTGCTGATAACCCGTATCCGTCAGCGAAAACTCAACTGACTCTAACAGGCTCTTTTCAATGCGCAGTGTGATGAGTTGGTTATCTTCAATGTGAAGACTGAGCGTCTGGCCAGGACGGAGCGCATTGAAGTGCTTGGTTTTTTTATCAGCCTGGGCAATCTTATGAACATCTTTAGCACCTAGGCCGGCACGCTTGAAGATTTTGCTTAGGTTGTCACCGCTTTTGACTTTAAAGCGTTGCCACTCAATAGCGGGTGGCTGTTCTGCCACTTCAGTGGTGGCTGAGGTTTGCTCATTGTGTTCTATAAGGGTTGAAGAGGTGGTTTCAGCCACCGGTAGTTGTGCTTCTGGAAGGGCTTTGGGTGAGATAAGTTCGATCTGAGATCGAGTGGCTTCTACCTCCGATGAAGGAAGTATCGAGAGCATCAAGGCGATAAACGACAGAGACCCAACAACGGCAAGGTGCATCTTAGGAAATCGCTTCGCTTTTCTGAAAATATTTTTAGCCAAACCTACAGCCAGATATTAGTTGAAACAGAGTGTTTGTCCCTTAGACAGTTAATTGTATAAAAGTTCCATCTAGATTCCGATAGATAAAGCGATTTAGCGATGATTTTAATCAAATGGATCCCTTATCAAATTTGTCTAACAGATGATCAATCGGTAGAATCTCGCCTCTCAAATTAAGACCGCAAACATCGGATTGAAACAAACCATGGCAAATATCAATTTAATCGCTGAACTTCAGTCGCGTGGACTTGTCGCGCAAATGAGTAGTGAAGATGAGTTAATGGAACACCTAGAGAAGGGTTCTGTAACGCTCTATTGTGGTTTCGATCCGACGGCAGATAGTCTGCACATTGGTAGCCTAGTGCCGCTGTTAACATTGCGTCGTTTTCAAGAGTATGGCCATAAGCCTTTGGCTCTTGTGGGTGGAGCAACCGGTTTGATCGGTGATCCGAGCTTTAAAGCACAGGAGCGAAAGTTAAACGATGATTCAACGGTTGCTGGTTGGGTGGATAAACTCAAAGCACAAGTGAGTCAGTTCATCAGCTTTGATAACGGCGATAACAGTGCCGAGGTTGTAAATAACCTCGACTGGACTCGAGGCATGGATGTACTGACCTTCCTGCGCGATGTGGGCAAGCACTTCTCTGTAAACTCGATGATTGCAAAAGAGTCTGTAAAACAGCGTATTGATCGTGAGGGATCTGGTATCTCTTTTACAGAGTTTACCTACATGATTCTTCAGTCTTTTGACTTCCAGCAGCTTAATAAGTCGCACGGTTGTACTTTACAGATCGGTGGTTCTGATCAGTGGGGCAACATTACTGGTGGTATCGAACTATCACGCCGTATGAATGGCAACCAGGTGTTCGGTATTACGCTGCCACTGGTAACCAAGTCAGATGGAACAAAATTTGGTAAAACCGAGTCAGGTACTATCTGGTTAGATGCGACTAAAACATCGCCCTACGCCTTCTACCAATTCTGGATGTCGACGGCTGATGCAGATGTTTACAAGTTCCTTCGTTACTTCACTTTCTTAGATGTTGAGAGAATTGCTGACATTGAAGAGGAAGATAAAGCAGCGACTGGTCGTCCTCAAGCGCAAGCGATTCTCGCGGAAGAGGTGACACGCTTGGTGCATGGTAATGATGCAGTAGAAGCGGCTAAGCGAATTACAGAGTCACTCTTCTCAGGTGATATTAGTCAGTTAAGTGAAGCTGACTTTGAGCAGCTTAAGCAAGATGGTCTTCCGGCGACACAGGTTCCAACCGATCTTTCGGATACACCGTTGACGACACTGTTGGTTGATGCGGGTATGGCGAATTCCGGTAAGCAGATCAAAGATGCACTGCAGCGTGACGCTGTCATCGTAAATGATCGTGCCTGTGGTATGGCCGATAATATGTCAGGCAACGAAATTTTCAGCTCTGAAGCAGGCCTATTTGGTAAATATTTCCTAGTCAAACTGGGTAAAAAGAAACACCACCTGTTTTATTTGTAAAAAAGTTAGTTTTTTTACAAAAAAGGGGTTGAATAAAAATCGGGTGTCGGTAATATACGCACCTCGCTTGAGACGAGTACTCAAGCAGCCACCAAGAGATCGGTGGCACGCTCTTTAACAATTAATCAGGTAATGCGTGTGGGCGCTTGTTGAGGTTGAGCACAAAAGCTTAACAAGACAAGCAACCTATATGTGAATTCATTTAGCGTAATGTTTTTCTTGA